>JBDUAS010000002.1:0-110756 GCA_040004535.1 Deltaproteobacteria bacterium | reverse complement strand
GCTGCTGGTTGAAGTAGCCGCGCAGGTTGGTCGCGGCCTTCGTGAAGCACATCGCGTCCATCGTCATCCGCGTCTTGTAGCCGTGCTTGACGATCTGATGAGTGAGGTAGCGGTCCTCGCCGTACTTGATCGGCACGCCCATGATGTTGCGATCCTCGAGGATCGGCTCGAGCTCGATCAGCACGGAGCGGCGATACGCGGTGAGGCAGCCTGACAGGCACATCACTTGATCGAGTGCGCGCTCGAGGTTCTTCAGGTGCTCCTGGCCGAAGTAGTACTTGATCGTCTGGAGCCTCGTGAGCCAGTTGTGATTCGGGTTCGAGACGTGGATGCGGCCGCCGACCGCCGCGATCTGGGGTGACGTGAAGCGCGCGACCAGCTCGCGCAGCGCGGTCGGATAGACGATCACGTCGGAGTCGACCGACACGATCAGCTCGGCACGCGAGGCGCGGACCGCGGCGTTGATGCCCTTGCGCTTGCCCATGTTGACGTCGTTGCGCAGGACGCGCACGTTCGGAAACTCCGCGGCGGCTTTACAGGCCCACTCGCAGGAGTCGTCCGTCGAGCAATCGTCGACGACGGTGACCTCGAGCTTGGCGCTCGGGTAGTCGAGCTCCACCAGGCTCTTGATCGTGTCGTAGATCGAACGTCCTTCGTTGAAGAGCGGCACGACGATCGTGATCGTGGGCTCGTAGCCGGAGATCTTCGGATCGAGTCGCTTCCCTTTGAGGATCGTCAGGTACCACCCGAACACGTAGCGGTTCAGGAAGACGATGAAGATGAAGAGGTAGATCGGAAACGACTGCACGAGTGCACGCGAGCATCAGCAAGAGACGAGCCGCGTGCCGAATGCGCAATCGTCGTCGCAACTCCGTTCGATCGCATGTGCGCAATTCGCGCAAGCGCACGAAATCGCCGGGAGATGGGGACGAGAGGTCACCCCGAAGTGGAGTGCGTGGATGCCAGTGCGCGACGTGCACACGCATGCAGATCAAGAAGCTACGCGCTGCGTGTAGTGGCGATGGGTTTGCACTACGCAATCACGCGAAATGCCGTCGAAGACATCACAGCCGCATGACAAGGTCGGTTCACCAACACGAGGGCAGGCGGGGATGGCAGCGCCTGACAGGCGCGACGGTGCGGTGATCCCATTTGCTAGACCCCGCGCGATCTCGTCATTGGGACCGACGACGTTCGGGATTCCCAGCATCGCGAAGCCAAAGCCGACGTCGATCGAAGAAGAAGCGCCGCCGACGAAGCGGTCGCGGCGATCGACGCCTCCTAATGAGATGAAGGTGACGCCGCTGTTCGGATATCAAGCGCAGGGCGCGCCGGCAGCCCCGACCTGGGGAGCGAAGCCGAAGCCACAGATGTCTCGGGCGCCTCTCACGTTCGGCACTGCGCGTCCGCCGCAAACTCAAACGCAAACAGCGCCGCAAGCGCCGCTGTACTTGCCGCCGCAAGCGCACGCACCGGTGCGAATGGCCGCGACCGCGGCGGCCGTTGCGATGCCGTCCTTGGCGCCGCTGGTGGCGCCGCCGCCGATGCTGGTGCCGCCGCCGCCGATGCTGGTGCCGCCGCCGTATCCGGTTCCCGCGCCCGTGGCCGCGCCGTTCGAGTCATCGCGGATCGCCGCGCCGCTCGTCATCGCACCTGCGAACGACTTCGGCTCTGAAGGCGCGACGATGCAGGACGCGCAGATCCCGAACCTGCGCCCCGCGCGGTGGGCCGCGTTCGAGAAGCTCGGTCTGGTCGCGAAGACCATCGATCCCAAGACGTGGTCCAAGCACGTCGTCACGGCGTATCGCCTGCTCGGCTTCGCGATCCTCACGATCATCGTGGTCGTCTTGATCGGCTACATCACCACCACGGCCTTCTATTACTGGAGCAACAGCTGGGTCGTGCCGACCGCACTCGCGCCGACCGACGAGAAGATCGTCTCGCTGCAGGGCCAGCTCGCGGAGCGTCAGAACCAACGCGATCAGACCGCGATGGCGCTCGATCAAGCGGAGCGTGCGATCACGGTCCAGCAAGCGTTCCAGGGCGAGTTCGCGAAGGCGATCCAGAGCGACCTCGATGGCCGCAAGGCCGCGCTCGAGCGGATGCACCAGCTCGCGCACGCCGCGGCGTCGACCCGCACGCAGATCAAGCGCTCGAACAACGCGTACGCGTCGGAGTCTCAGCGCCGGATGGCCGAGGAGTGGAAAGCAGGCCTCATCGATCGCAATGCGATGCTGTCGGGCAAGTTCCAGCTCGCTCAGATCTCGAGCTCGAACCTGTCGCTGATCGAGCGCCAGGCGGAGTACGAGACGCGTGCCGCGGATCTCGAGACCCAGACCCGCTCGCTCGAGGCGCTGCTCGCGAACACGACGACGAACGGCGCGATGAGTTACGACGTGCTGCGGATCAAGCAGGAGTACGAGTCTTCGCGGCTCGAGACCCAGAAGGCGATCGAGACGCGCGACACGTTGAAGACGGCGCTCGCGCGCGAGGACAAGCTCGTCGACTCGCTCGAGCACTCGGCGTATCTGCGCGCGATGGCCGATGGCGCGCAGGTCGCGTACGTGCCGTACGGCAACCTCGGCAAGGTCAAGAAGGGCGACCGACTGTACGGCTGCAAGCTCGGGATGATGTTCTGCCACGAGGTCGGCACCGTGCTCGACGTGCTGCCGGGCGAGGTCCTGTTCAAGCACCCGAATCGGGACAAGCAGCTGCGCGGGCAGATGATCGAGCTCAGGCTGGAGGACGGCGCCGCTGCGACCGACGACGTGTTGTTCGTCGGCGGCCGCCCGATGTTGATCTGATGAAGGCGCTGTTGTTCGTGATGTTGCTGGCGGGTGCGGCGCGTGCCGATGATGGCTATTGCGATTATGTCGAAGGCCGCGCGACCGCGACCGCGGCGACCCAGTTCGCGCCGCAGATCATCGGCGTGTTCGGGTACGTCGAGCAGGCGCCGTCGCAGGTCGCGCCGTCGCAATCGAGCACGCTGCGGTTCATCGCCGGGGTCAATTATCGGCTGACCGGGATCTACGAGGGCTTCGCCACGAAGGATCATGCGAACGCCGATTGCCGGCGCCACCGCGCGCTCGGACAAGTCCGCGGCGAGACCGCGGCGCGCGCGCTGGTCGCGAAGGTGAAGGTGCTCGACGATTCGTTGGCCGAGGCGGACAAGATCATGAAGGCGGTCGAAGCCGACTTCGAGGCGCGGCGGACCACGGCGCAGGAGGCGACCGCGCTGCGGCTGCGGGTCGAGGATCTGCGCGAGCTCGCCGCGGATGCGCATCGCCAGCTGTCGGTGCTGCCGCCGGTCAGTGATCAGCCGCTCGGCGCGGCGCTGTCCGCGTATCACCGCGCGGACGCGGACATGGAGGAGGCGGAGGCGAAGCTGCGTAGGGCGCAGCTCGTCGACATCAGCCTCCGGACCGGGGTTGATGAATTTCTCGATTCCAACGTAAACAACCCGACCCCGTACTTCGCGGTGATCAACGTGGCGGTCAGCGTGGGCGCGCTCTGGCAGGGCGGCGGCAACGACCGGGCGGCATCCGGACGCAAGAGGCTGGTCGAGAGCGGCCACGATCCGTTGGGCGTGGATGCGACGCTCGAAGATGTTCAGGGCACGATCGACATCGAGACCCGGCGCGCGGAGCAGAACACGGCGTTGGTTGCGGAGCTCGAGCGCCAGCTCGCCGCACTCGACAAGGTCGGCGGGGAAGATTCCAAGCGCTACCGCCAGACGATCTGGTTTGATTTCGCGAAGGCGAAGGCCGAACAGGCGTATCTCACGGCGCACCTCCAGAGCCTGCACGAGGTGCTCGGGGGCACACCGTGAGGTGGTGGATGCTGATGATGATGGCCTGCAGCGCGACCAGTGCTGGACCGCTCGAGCACCGCGATCCGTCGATCGAGGTCAAGCCGGTCGGCGAGCTGTGCGTGACGCGTGGTGCGATCGACAAGGCCGCGATCACCCAGCCGACGGTACGGGCGGTCGCCCCGACGGCCGCCGGAGATGCCGCGCAGCTGTCGTTCACGTTCAAGGGTGACGCGGCCGAATCTCGGGCGCTCGCGAACGGCCAGGACCGCCGCCAGGTCGGGTTGAAGCTGCGCGCGCAGGACGGCTGCAACGTCGTTTACGTGATGTGGCGGCTCGATCCGAAACCGAAGCTCGAGGTCTCGGTCAAAATCAACCCCGGTAAGCGCACGCATGAAGAGTGCGGCGCGGATGGCTACACGAAAGTCAAACCGACACGTCGCGCTCCGCCCCCACCGGCGTTGATGTCCGGAGCCGCGCACACGCTGCGCGCCGAGATCCAAGGCGACGAGCTGTTCGCCTGGATCGATGGCAGGCTCGCTTGGCACGGACGGCTTCCGGACGAAGCGCGCACGTTGTCGGGTCCAGCGGGTCTGCGCACCGATAACGTCGAGCTCGCGAACCTCGAGCTGTCGGCGGCTCCTCATGCGGGTGCCGCCGCGGCATGCAAACGGGGCTCGACCACGGAGGAATAGGCCGTTCCCATGTATGATGGCCCCATGGCGGAAACGTCTGGGCCACTACCCAGTCCCCAGCGGCTGCTCTCGATCATCGAGTTGCAGAACGTGATCGCGGCGGCCGCGTTCAACACCGACGAGATCATGCGGCTCGTCGCGGAGCGCGCGGTCGGCCTCGTCGAGGGCAACTCGGCGACGGTCGAGCTCGTCGAGGGCGACGATGTCGTGTGCCGCGCTTCGTCCGGCGCGCCGAGCCAGCTCGGGTTGCGGCGCTCGCAGAAGTCGACCTTGTCGGGCAAGTGCGTCACCGACCGCAAGCCGGTGCGATCCGACGACGGCCGCGCGATCTGCGTGCCGCTGATCCACGGCGAGCACGTCGTCGGCGTGCTCGCGGCGGCGCGCACGAGCGGTGGCTTCGCACCCGAAGATCTAGAGACCCTGCGGATCCTCGCGAACATCATCGCGATCCCTTTGCACCGCACGCGCAGCTTTCCGCGCCCGCGCTACGACAACACGCACGACGCGCTGACCGGCCTCCTGAACCGGCGCGCTTTCGAGGAGCGCGTCGGTGTCGAGCTCGCGCGGCGCACGCGCTACCAGCAGTCGTTCAGTCTCGCGATGCTCGATCTCGATGGCTTCAACACGGCGAACGATCGGTTTGGCGAGGCGGGCGGCGACGAGCTGCTGCGGACGATCGGAACGATCCTGAGCAAGCACACGCGTGTGATGGACGCGTGCTTCCGGCTCGGCGGTGACGAGTTCGCGATCGTGATGCCGGGAACCGCATTCGACGGCGCGCGAATCGTGATCGACCGCTGCCGCCAGCACATCGTCGAAGCGAACTTGTTGGAGGGCACGGTGACGGCGAGCGTGGGGATCGTCGAGGCAAACGAAGAGACGCTCGAGTCCCTGACGGCCCGGGTGGATGAAGCACTGCGCGCTGACAAAGCCGCGCGTCGCTGATAGCCGTGTGTGAACCAGGCGTTACGCGAGGCGAACTGCCCGCGACTCGACGCCTCGGATTGTCAGGCGCCAACGTGTGCTCACTGGAGCGAGGCGCGGGTTTCGCGCGACGCGTTTGCGCGGTGACGTAGCAAAAGGCGCCTGCGTGATCGTGCACATGAATGCGCATGCGGATCGAGTCCCTTGGAAACATGACGACGCCCCTCACCCGGGTTGATGGCACGACTCTCGCTGAGTCCTCGATTCGATGAAAACGCTTGGTGTTGCAATCTGTTTCAGTCTCGCGACCGCATGCGTCGAGCAGCCGCCGACCTCGACCGATTCGACCTCAGCGTCGCTCGAGATCGATAACGTCGCGCAGCAGCCGCATACCGGTCTGTGCAGCGGCGGCCGGTTCCGCTGCTTCGCGCAGCGGCGCACGGACGAGACGGGTCGCTTCAAAGCGTTCGCGACGGCCCAGGGGATCGGCGCGACCGACCTGAAGAGCGCCTACAACCTCGATACGTCTGTCGACCCCGGCGCGACGATCGCGATCGTCGACGCGTTCGGCTATTCGAACCTCGCGAGCGACCTCGCCACGTATCGCTCGCAGTACGGCCTGCCGCCCTGCACGATCGCGAACGGTTGCTTGAAGATCGTGAACCAGAGCGGCCAGACGTCGCCGCTGCCCGCGAACCCGCCGGCGAACGACGACTGGACCGGCGAGACCGCGCTCGATGTCGACATGGCGAGCGCCGCGTGTCCCAAGTGCAAGATCCTCGTCGTCCAAGCCGATAATGACTCCGGCAATGGCCTCTATCTCTCGCAGATGGCGGCGGCCTCGCTCGGCGCGACCGTGATCAGCAACTCGTGGGGCGGCCCCGAGGACAGCACGGTCGCGAGCAGCGAGACGTACTTCAACCACGCGGGCATCGCGATCTTCGTCGCGTCGGGTGACAGCGGGTACAACAATGGCGGGCAAGGCCCGGACTACCCATCGACCTCCGCCTACACGATCGCGGTCGGCGGCACGACGCTCACGAGCTCGACCAACTCGCGTGGCTGGACCGAGAAGGCGTGGAGCGGTGGCGGCAGCTCGTGCTCGACGAACGTCGCGAAGCCGGCGTGGCAGACCAGCACCGCTTGCGCCATGCGCATGGCCTCCGACGTGTCCGCGGTTGGCGATCCGAACACCGGCCTCGCGGTCTACAACAACGGCCAGTGGCAGGTCGTCGGCGGCACGAGCGCCGCGTCGCCACTGGTCGCCGGCATCTACGCACTGACCAAGAATGGTGGCGCGACCGCTCAGTTCGCCTATCAGAACACCGGCGCGTTCTACGACGTCACGTCCGGCACGAACGGAACCTGCACGGCTCCGCTGTGCAAGTCCGCCGCAGGTTGGGACGGCCCGACCGGAGTTGGTACTCCGAACGGCGCGATGCTCGCGACGCTCGGCGGCACGGGCACTGGCTCGGGCAGCGGATCGGGAACGGGCAGCGGCACGGGATCCGGCACGGGTTCAGGAACCGGCATCGGCTCGGGCTCGGATACCGGTAGCGGTGGCGGCACCGGCGGCGGTGGTGGTGGCGGCGGTGGCGGCGGCACCGGCAGCGGCAACGGTGACAACGGCGGTGGTCCGGAGCAGGGCGGTTGCTCGACGACGGGCAGTGGCGGCCTCAGTGGCCTCGCGGTGATCGGCTTCGCGTTCGTCGCGCGCCGTCGCCGCCGTCGCTAAGCGGACTTGCGCCGCTGGGCTTGACTTGCGGCCGATGGGTCGCTAGAAATGCGCCCTGCCATTGCGGGAGTAACTCAGTGGTAGAGTGCAACCTTGCCAAGGTTGACGTCGAGGGTTCGAATCCCTTCTCCCGCTCCACACGGCCGTTGATAGTGCGATTTCCGGCTGTCCGATCGGGCTCTTCTGGCCCCAGCACGTGCCCGACAAAACGTTGGTGACGACGAGGCCGATCGCCGAGTGGATCGGGCAGCGATGCGGTTCGCATCTGCGGTCGTCAAGCGTCGATCGGCGTCGACGCGTCGATCCACCACCACGAGGCAGCGCCGACGGTGATCACCACCGCCATCACGACCACCGGGACGTCGTAGCTGCCGGTGAGCTTGACCAGGTAGCCGAACGACAGCGCTGAGATGGCACCGCCGAGCTGGCCGGCCATGTTCATGGTGCCGGAGACGGTGCCGACGTGGAGGCCGCCGACGTCGATGCACGTCGCGAACACGTTCGCCTGGATGACGCCCCACGCGAGCCCGGCGACGGTGAGGAGCGCGATGACGGTGACCTTGTCCGGCGTGCGCGCGACGAGCGCGAGCATCGTGCCGACGACCACGGCGCAGGTCATCGCAACCGCGCGGCGACCGCGACCGCGCCCGACCGCTTGCACCACGAAGTCGCTGATCCAGCCACCGGAGGAGTTGCCGATCACGGCGGCGATCCATGTCGCGGCGGTCCACTTGAGCTCGTCGTCGTCGAAGCCGCGCGCCTTGGTCAGGTACGTCGGGAGCCAGAAGATCGAGAAGAACGCGGCGTAGATGTTCGAGAAGCCGGCGCCCATCAAGCCCCACAAGCTCGGCTGGCGCAGCGCGATCCGCCACGCGAGCCCGTGGGCGGCCCGGATCGGCACGTCGCCGACCTCGGCGATCTCGTCGAGCGGTGTGCCCATCTCGGCGAGGTCGTCGCGGAACCACCGGTACCAGACGATCGCCCACACGACGCCGAGCACGGCGAACACGAAGAACGAGGCGCGCCAGCCGTACGCGCGCTGGAGCGGGATCACGAGGAACGGCGACAGCCCACCGCCGATCGCGGTCGCGGCGCCGAACACCCCCATCGCGCGGCCGCGCGCGGGGGCGGGGAACCACTTCGACACCACGGTCGACACGTTCGGCCACGCGCCGGCCTCGCCGGCACCGAACAGGAAGCGCACGACGAGCAACGACACGAGGCCAAACGTCGCGCCGGTGAGCGCGGTGAACACCGACCACGCGATCGTGATCCGCATCAGCGTCTTGCGCGTGCCGTAGCGATCGCCGAGGTGGCCGGTCGGAATCTCGAACAGCGCGTACGAGAGCGAGAACGCGAGGCTGATCCAGCCGAGGTGTTGCGGCTCGAGCGCCAGCTCCTTCTGGATCGCCGGCAGCGCGATCGCGATGCATACGCGATCGATGTAGAGGATGACGCCGAGGATGCAGAGCACCCCGAGTACCAAGTAGCGTTGCCTGACTCGCAATCCGTCACGGTATCACCAGCGATCGCTCGCGCCGATCATCGCGCGCGCTTGACCGCACCGAGGCGGGGTGCGACGGTGAACATGGTGAAGCGATGGACGCTGATGGCCGCCGTGATGGGGTGCGGTGGTGGCGGCGGGATGACGCCTTCGACCGATGCATCGATGTCGTCGACCTGCGACGTCTCGAACGACACGTGCACGGGCGACAACATCTGCGTCGCGAGCGCATGCGTGCCGGCATTTCCGCTCGCCTACCGGATCACCGCGTTCGCCATCCACGTGCCTGCAGGATTCACCCACGACACCGACGGCAAGCCTGATCTGCAACCGCATGTCGCGGTCGGGAACCCCGATCTGCACGACGTCACACCGATCCCAGTCTCGACAAACACGCTCGACCTGACGCTGCCAGGTCCGTTCGATCTGACCTTGACCACGAACACGACGTCGTTGCTCGTCGGGGTCGACGATGCAGACCCGACCTCGCCGATGGTGATCCTCGACTGTCTCGACACGCCAGCCACCGCACAGATGCTGCGCAGCGGCGGTGATAGCTGCGCGAATGGGCCGGCGACGATCAGCTTCGAGATCGCACCCAAGTAGGGATCACCGAGCGAGTGCATCGAGGGCGGCTGCGAGTCGCTCGACCCCACGCGTCAGTCGCGCTGGATCGCGCGAGGCGAAGCACCAACGCAGCCAGCCTTCTGCTTCGTCGCCGAACGCGACTCCGGGCGCGAGGCCGATCCCGTGCGTCACCAAGCGCTTCGCGAGGGCGAGCGAGTCGTCGTGGCCGTCGACCCGGAAGAAGGCGTACATCCCGCCGCGCGGGGTGCAGAGCTGCACGCCGGGCAGCGTCATCAGTTGGGGGACGAGGGTGTCGCGGCAGACCTTCGTGTGCGCGCGCAGATCGGGGACGAGGTGGTCGACGTGGGCGAGTGCCGCGAGGCCTCCGCGCTGCACGAACACGGGCGCGCACGACGTGTTGAACTCGATCAGATGACCGATCGTCGTCGTGAGCGCTTCGGGCAGGACCAACCAGCCGAGTCGCCATCCGGTCATCAAGAAGCATTTCGAAAAGCTGTTGGTGACCACGAGACGATCGTCGGGCTCGGCGATGTCGAGGAAGCTCGGCGCCGCGGGCTCTGCTTCGAAGTACAGGCGCTCGTAGACCTCGTCCGCAATGATCCACGTGCCGGTGCGGCGGCAGTGGGCGAGGATCGCCAGCTGCTCGTCGCGAGTCAGCGTCCACCCGGTGGGGTTGTTCGGCGCGTTGACGACGAGCACGCGGGTGGTGTCCGAGATCTTCGCGAGGAGTGCGTCGAGATCCAGCGTCCAGGCGCCCGCGCGAACGACGAGCGGGACCCGCTTCACGTGCGCTCCGAGGATCGCAGGTTGCGCCGTCAAGTTGGGCCACACCGGCACGACCGCGACGACCTCGTCGCCCGGCCCGACGAGTGCCTGCATCGTGATCATCAGGCCGCTGACGCCTGACGAGGTCACGGCGATCCGAGAAGCATCGCACGGACGATGCAGAGAGCTGACGTAGCGCGCGATCGCCTCGCGCAGCTCGGGCAGGCCGAGGTTGCTCGCGTAGAACGTCTCGCCCCGGCGGAGCGAGGCGATGGCGGCCTCGCGTATCGGCTCGGGGGTCACGTCGTCGCTCTCCCCGAACCAGAATGCGAGCACGTCGTCGCGTCCGATCGCCGCGTTCGCGAGCTCGCGGATCTTCGAGCCGGGAAGGTTTGCGATGGCGTCTCTCATCGTCGGTGATCAGCTAACGGGGCCGGAGATGCTCGCGATCAACTCGATCTCGACGGCGATGCCGGCTGGCAACGAGATCATGCCCACGGCACTGCGGGCGGACAAGCCGGCATCGCCGAACACGTCGAGCATCAGAGCGGTGAAGCCGTCGATCACCTTCGGGTGCTCGGAGAAGTCCGGCGTCGCGTTCACCATGCCGAGAACCTTCACGATGCGCGTGATCCGATCGAGAGAGCCGAGGTGCGCGCGTAACGTTGCGAGCAGGCCCAGCCCGGTGAGCCGCGCAGCTGCGCGTCCTTGTTCGACATCGAACGTCGAACCTAGCTTCCCCACGACGAACGAACCGTCCGCGTTCACCGGGCCATGTCCCGACGTGTAGACGAGGTCCCCGTGCGTGATCGCAGGCGCGAACTTGGCGATCGGCGCGGGCGCCACGGGGAGTGTCAGGCCTAGCCGAGCCAGCCGTGCTTCGTGCGACATGCAGACGAGTGTGACGAGTTCTCCCGTGGACGAGCAGCACAGATGCCAGCTATGTGCGGCACGTCAGTCCGTTCGTGACCACGCGTAGCCGACCGCAACGGCGTGCACGGTTGCAGCGAGCCACTGTGCGGTCGCGACCAGGAGATACCCCCGATGCATCGCATAGAATACGGAGCGGTCGACCGCGATCGACCGCGTGGTCGTGTCGAGCATCGCGTCGATCCGCGGGTGCAAGACGACGAGCACGACCTCGGCAATCGCAAGGACTGCCCACGAGATCACGAGTGCACGGCGCACGGGTAAGCTCGCGTTTCGGCGCGCCGAAACCATATTCCAGCACGACCCGGCAATGACCACCGCACCGATGATGTTGATCCAGTTGCTGACCGGTTGGGTCACGAACCCCTGTGCGGTCGCGCTGCCCAGAACCCGCTGGCCGGTCGGTACGACGACAGCCGCGTAGAACGTGAAGCCACCCCACCAGATGGCGAAGAGCAGGGTGACGGCTATGCGTGACGCGGTACGCATCGAGCGTCGACGATCCTGCACATCCCGACCATACGGTGTCGAGCAACCCCGGTGTGGCGCCACGAAACGCTATCAACCCCGGTGAGCTATCGGCCCGTGCCCTGGCAACGTCCTAGCAACCACCGAAGATCCGATCTCGCTCGCACGAAAATCTCTCGAAGCTCGACTCGCGCGCGACTGGGCGATCGAGGGCGGCTGCGGAAGCGACGCGTTTCGCTCACTTTTCGCAACGTGATCGTCGGAGACGACGAGGATCGGGCGCCGACGTTCGTGTACGGCGTCGAGCAGCTGCGTGCGTTCGGCTTTCTGCGCGAGTGGTCCGTCGAGCAAGCGGGAGCGGCGGTCAAACAGATCTGGGACGACGGGGTGCCCGCGAACGTCACGCGTGGCGATGCCGGGGCGCTGCTGCATCGTTACTACGGCGAGACTCTCGGTGATCGCGGACGTTCAGAGGGTGTCATCACTCTCGACCGGCGTTTTCGAGCGGTGACCCCGGCATGGATCATGGACGTCTCCGCGCTGTGCCGCGAGCCGGTTAGCGTAGCGCACGAATCTTTGCCGTTGGCGCTCGGCGCGATCAACGCCGTGCTCGCCGAGCGCGACCGCGCGAACCGGTTGTTCAGCCTCGATTTTGGGATCGACTTCTATGTGATCGCGTGCCGCCCGTGCGACTTCGAGTCGTGTATTCTCCGAGGTGGTCCGATGAGCTGCATCGAGGTTCTGGAGTGCGGCGGCTCCACGTAGATCGAAGGTGTTCTTGCGAACACCGAGGTAACGCGCACGCGGTCCTTGCCGACACGCGATGTGAGCGAGTCGGTGCTCGACCGGTCCCCGCTCCCTCGATCGATCGCGCCCACTCCGCGTCGCGAAGAGATGGCGAAGACGCGCACGGACAGGCCCGACAAATTCTCTCGTCGAAGCTGGCTGCGTAGTTCAGCCATCGTGATCACCGAGACCAGCGCATCGCGATCACCGAAAACGGCGATGGTGATCGCGGAGCGACGGAGACGGTGATGGTTGGTTCCGCCAAGATGTTCACGGTCAACGTCATTCCGCCTCTCTCACGCTGATTCGCTCGCGATGATCGGGACGATTCAGCGCGGAATCTCTGACAGATCGCACCGCACGCCGACTTCGCGGATGAAAGGACCCGCAAACGAGAACAAGACCGCCCCCGGCAACGAGCGACGGATCTCGGTGTGATCGAGCCAGCTGCTGCTGTAACGGACAAGCGCTCCGTTGGGGAGCGGGCTCAGCGACTCGACCTCGAACCGCGGATCCATGAAAGTCTTGAACGTAAGCTCGGCGAGCGCATGTAACGCACTCCGACCGGTCACGACCTCGGTCAGCGGAGGTGATGCTCGAGGCAGGTGATAGATCACGTCTGGCGAGCACAGCGCGACGAGCGCATCGTATGCACCCCGTTCGAGCGCCGCGAAGTAGGCGCGCGCCAGTTGTTCGTGCTGTGCGGAAATCGGCGGCAACGTGAGCGCGTCGGACATGCCGTGCAGAAGGGCCGTCGCGGCGCAGGGTTTCGCGAGCACGAACCCGATTCCTGCGTCAGCGGCTCTGGCCGTATCGACCGGATATCCGCTCAAGATGCCGATGGGACTTCGTGCGAGCCTACGGATGTCCGCGAGCTGGTTCCAGCACTCGGAGACGTCGGTGCTGTCCACGATGAATCCCGAGATCACCAGGTCGAACGCCTCGACCTCGAGGCGGTGCAGCGCCTCGTGATTCGACTCCGCCACTGCGGCCGTGAAGCCGCGCAACTGGAGAAGTGTTTCCAGCAGCTCGCGCGTATCTCGATCCCGCTCCACCAACAAGATCGCGGACATGGTGTCGGCGTATCACGAAATGTTCGTGATGGCGCAGGGCGGCAAGACGTGCAGATGAGCACACCGGGCTCTCGTGCTCAGCGAACGGATGGAGGTTGATACGTAATGGGTATCGAGCGGGTGATTGGGGCGATGGTCCACATGGTCCAAGGTTCGCATCGCAGACGCGAACAACCCACACAGAGGTCACTCATGCGCTTGCCTACGATCCTGCTCGCCGTCCTTGTCACCTTCGCTGGCTGCTCCAACAAACAAGAGAAGGCCCAAAAGGAGGCCGACAAAGCTCAGAAGGAAGCGACCGACAAGGCGCAGGAGGCGGCCAAAGCCCAGGCCGACGCGGATGCGAAGGCTGCGGCGGCAAAGCAGCAGGCGGAGGCCTCGGCCCAGAAGGCGATCAAGGACGCGCGCGATGCGATCCAGAAGGACTTCGATGATGCAGATCGCAAGGCGACGTCGCTCCGCGAGAAGGTGAGCAAGGCGACGGGCACGAAGCGCAAGAACGCGGCTGCCGCCGCCGCCGAAGTCGACACTCGCACCGCTGCGGCGAAAGCGAGCCTCGACAAATTCGCGGGCGCCACGACGGACACGCTCGAGGCGGTCAAGACCCAGGCGAGCTCGGACGTCGCCGCGTTGAGCAAAGCGGTCGACAACCTCGAAAAGACGGTGAAGTGATGGCGGCCTTCGAGCACAACTCGGCGCAGTTCGGCTACATCGATCTGGACGACCTTCTCGGCGTCCAGAAGGCGCTCGCGAAGCTCGGGTTCGACCCCGGCAAGCTCGACGGTATCGACGGCCCGAACACAGAAAAAGCAGTGCGTGCGTTTCAAGCCCACGCGCTGATCGATGTCGATGGCAAGGTCGGCAAGGGGACGCGCCAGGCGCTCGTCACCGAGCTCCAGACGAAAGCTCAGGGCGCCACGCCGACGACGACCTGAGCGATGATCCGGAGGTAGTGCCGTAACGTCGATGCTGGGCGCGTGAAGCGAGCCACCGCGGGTTGCCACACGGCTTTGTCGATGCTCGGGAGCACCGAGAGCTCCAGATTGCCGAACGACTTCCAACCCATCTCGGAGAACGGATGGTGCGACTTGCCTGCGATCGCTTGCCACGCATGACCCGCGCCGCCCGTGTAGGGATACATGCCCGTGGGAACGAAGAGCGCATTCGCGTCCGCGATGGGCTTGCCGAGCAACTCTACGAGCGCGCGGTGAATGCTCGGATTCGTGATGCCATTCGACGTGAGCCGCAACTTCATCTGGCGAGAAGTCTAGTGAGCCCGAGGGGATGATTCTAGCGAAGCGCTTGGTCATTCTCGGCGCGTCGCGCGCCATAGCGGCGCAACGACGACAGCCGCAGCAAACGCGCACGCTGCCCAAAACCCCAGCGCCGCATGCCAGTCGTATCGATCCACCAGATGGCCGGTGACCTGATCGCCGGCCGCTGCTCCCACGTAGCCAAAGAAGTTGACGAAGCCGCAAGCTGCCGCGGCGGTGCCGCGCTTTGCAAGATCGACGGGCGTCGTGCCGACGAGGAGGACCTGCGGTCCGAAGATGAGCGCGCCGAGCAACGCGAGCGTGACGACGGACGCGACGACGTTGGTGCGAATGATCGAGTCGTACCCGATCACGAGAGCTGCGAGCGCGAGGAGCATCGCGACCATCACCGGCACGCGCCGTCCGCCGAAATAGCGATCGGTCGCCCAGCCCGCGAGCAAGGTTCCCGCGATGCCGCCCGCAGGCAAGACGGAGTTCTTCAAGGCCGAAGCGCCGATACCGGCCCGTTGGACCTCCATCAGGTGGGTGACGCCCCAGTCGAGAAATCCGTAGCGGCAGACATTCAGCAGCCCGAGCGAAATCGCGAGCAGCCACAGTCTCGGGTTGGACAGCGTCGCCAGGACGTTCGCTTGCCACGTTCCACGGTCCCTCGCGGTGATGGTGGTTCCGCCGGGGGCGGGCGCTTCGCGCAACGTCACGAGCATGTGAATGCCCGACCCGGTGAGGAGTGCCGCCGGGACAAACAAGGCGCCGCGCCAACCGAACCACTGCGCACACCAACCCGCGATCACGATCGCCAGGCTCCCGAGCAGCTGGTAGCCGGTGCCGATGATCGCGATCGCGCGGCCACGGCGTGGCGACGGAAACCAGTTGGCCGCGACGCGCATCGTCGGTGACCAGCCGAGCGACTGCGCATAGCCGTTTGTGGCCCACAGAAACAGCAGCACGTAGAACCCGGTCCCAAAGCCGAACGCGATGGTCACGGCCGCGGAGCCGAACATGCCGAACGCGAGCAGGCGGCGCGAGCGGATGTGCTCGGCAAGCTGGCCGTTGATCAGCTGGCCGATCCCGTACAGCAACTTGAACGAACCGAGGATCCAGCCGATCTCGGTCTTGCTCAGGTGAAGATCGTGCTCGAGCCCGGGGACGGCGGCCGACAGATTGCTGCGGCAGAAATAGAACGCACCGTAGGTGAGCCAGAGGACCCACAGCACGCGCACTTCGCTGCGGTGGAAGCGGCGGTCGGCGTCCACGCTGTCCACCTACGCGCGCCAGCTCGCGTCGAGCCGACCGAGCTCCGTCGTGGGTGGCTGGTTGCCGAGGAGCTCTTGTTGGATCGCGCCCCAGTCCGCGGTTGCGCCGAGCTGCGCGAGGATCGACCACACCCCCCATTGGATCCGGTTCACGAGGACGAAATCCGCCGGCATGTTGAGCTGCTTCGACATGCCCTTGAACGGACCCTCGGGCGCGAACACCATCTTGAACGATCGCGCGTTGTAGTCGCGCGAGAACGTGAACGGGCCGTTCGTCTCGAACGGCTCGTAGAAGTACGAGAAGTAATCGAACAGCTTGTCGGCCGAGATCGGCGCGTCCTCTTTCAAGAATCCGAGCGTGACGGCGCGCGCGCGAAACGCCTCGCGATCGCGACTGAGGTGCGCCCGGACGAGCGCCAGCCAATTGCCGAGCATGTCGGCCGGGAACCATTTCGTGCACCCGAAGTCGAGGAACGCGATCCGGCCTTCGGCATCGAACAGGTAGTTGCCGGGATGCGGATCGCCGTTGAACACGCCGTGGCGGATGATCGAGCCGAACACGAAGCGATACAGGATCTCGGCCCAGCGGTTCTTCGCGTCGGGTTCGTCCGCCAGCACGTCGGCGAATCTCCTGCCGGCGATGAATTCGGACGTCAGCACGAGTGACGTCGAGTGGCTCGGGATCACCCGCGGGATGCGAATGAATGGATGGTTCGCATAGAGCTCTGCGAACTTGGTCTGCGAGCTCGCTTCTTTCGTGTAGTCGAGCTCCTCGGTAAGGCGGTCGCGAAGCTCGTCGACCACGGGCTTCGGATCGAGCGCGGGGTAGAACATCGCCATCATGCGGTAGAGCATTCCGGCATTCGCGAGGTCCGCGCGGATCGCATCGCCGACGCCCGGGTACTGGATCTTGACGACGACCTCGGTGCCGTCGCGCAGCAGCGCGCGATGGACCTGCCCGATCGACGCCGAGGCGAGTGGCTCCGTATCGAAGCGTGCGAACGCCCGCTCCATCGGCATCTTCAGCTCGCGCTCGGCGACATCGCGGAGCAGCGGGAAGTCCATCGCCGGTGCTGCGTGCTGGAGAGATGCCAGCGCGGTGCGATACTCCGCCGGGATGTCGTCCGAGACGAACGACATCATCTGCCCGAGCTTCATGATCGCGCCCTTCATCTGCCCCATCTCGCGCGCGACGGTCTCCGCCGCGGCCTTACGCGACGCGGTATCGAGTTGCTTGCGGCGATCGCCACGCGACAACAGCCGGCGAGCGCGAGAGCCGAACCAGCTCGCGGACAGCCGTGCCGACAACCGCGACAGGCGCGCGATCCGACCGAGGCGACCCCCGGAGATGCCGCGCGCCCGCCCGAGCAGCAAGAACCCGAGCACGATCAGCGCGCCGCCGATCGCCACGCTCCAGAGCAACCACTTCATGACGGGACCTTACGCCGATCACTCGTCCGGGCGCGGAGTCCCGACGGGCCGAATCAGGACCTGACGCTGGCGTCGGCGGCGCTCTGCGCGAACCTCGAGTACCGTCGCGGCGAGTCGGGGCCGCGATCGAGGTTCCAGCCGTTGTAGAGCGCCAGCTCGACGCGCGAGTACCCGCCTTCGCTCGCGGCTGGTCGCCCGAGCTCGACGACCACCGGGCGGGACGTTGCTCCGATCGTGAGTGGACCTGTGAGCGTGAACGGATCGATCGCGGCGCGCGCGGAGCTCGCCCATGATCCGGAGGTCATGCCGAACCATCGGCCCTGCTTGGCGTTCTGGTGCTTGTTGCGTGGCGTCGCCGATCCTTCAGGCCCCACGGAGCCTTGACCCGGCAACGCCGTCGACCGACGCTACGAAGATGCAAGCCGAAGCCGAGGTTCGAGCGGCCGCGATCGCGTGGGCCGAGGCGATCCAGCGGCGCGATGTCGAAGCCGCCGGTCACATCCTCGGTGCGGAGTACGCGCTGATGGCGCCTGGCCTCGGCGAGATGCCGCGCGCGAAGTGGCTCGAGGGCCTGCCGAGCTACGTCGTCCACAGCTACCAGCACTCCGAGGTCCGGGTGCACGTCTACGGCGAGACCGCCGTCATGCGCTCGCGCTACAAGCAGCAAGCGACGGTGTTCGGCAAGGATCGCAGCGGCGAGATGCTCGTCACCGACGTCTGGGTCAAGCGCGACGGCCGGTGGCAGGTCGTCGCCCGCCACACGTCGATGCTCGATGCCTGAAGCGCGTCGCAGTTCCTCGAACCGAGCTGGAAGGCCGGGTCCGAATCCACTCAGAACGACTGGGTCGCGATGAACATGCCATCCGAGCCATCCGAGCCATCCGAGGCGGTGCTTCCGAGATCGATCGTTCCGGTGGAGTACCCCGCGATGTAGAGCTGCTGCGTGCCGGCGACGACGACGTGCGCGCTATCGGCGAGCGGACCTCCGAACCGCTCTGCCCATAGCGCGGCGCCGGTGTCTGCATCGAACGCTGCGACGAACGCGTCGAGGTCGCCCGCACTCGCGAGCTCGAGCCCGTCGAGCGACATCGTCCCCGCAAAGCTCCCCGCGACGATCACGACCCCGTCGTGCACGGTCACGCTATGGGCCTCGTCGACCAGCGGGCCGCCGATCGCGCGCGCCCAACGTGGCGTGCCATCTGGATCGAGCTTGCCGACGAAGCCGTCGCCACCGTCGACGGCGAACGACAGCCCACCCACCGTGAGCTTGGTGCTGGCCGTGGTGCTGCCGGCGAAGTAGATCGCTCCATCTGCGTCGGTCGCGAGTGCGGACGAGGCGTCGTCGCCGTCGCTCGCGATCTGGACGATCCAGCGCGAGCTCAGGTCCGGCGCGAGTCGGGTAATGAACGCGTCGGTGGCACCGGCCGACGTCAAGATGCCGGAATCGAAGGTCGCGCTCACGGTGAAGTACCCGCTCGCGATCAGGTCCGAGTCGACGCGCGCGAGCGCGACCAGCCCGCCGGGCCGCGGATCGGCCCAGCGGCGCTGAGCCACGACAGTCCCGGACGGCGACACCCCGCAAAGGCACGGATCGCGGTCCATTCCACCGAGCACGGCGCCGCCGAAGCTGAAATCGCCCCCGTTGCAGCCGCCACCGATGAACGTCGTGCCGTCGTCGGTGATCGCGATGCCGCCGCCCTTGTCGTCGTCGTCAGTGCTGCCGTAGCGCGCGGCGTGAAGGGGTGCGCCGGTCGTGGGGTCGAGCACGACAAAAAATCGATCATCGGCGCCTGCCGAGGCCAGCTTGGTCGCGCCGATTTCGACCATGCCCTGAAACGGCCCGGTGATCGAAACACCGTCGGCGCCGAGCACCATCCCTTGGACCTGGTTGGTCGCGACCGGAGAGTCAAACACGTCGACCCAGCGCGGCGTGAGCTCTGCGTCATAGCTCGCGGCATAGATGTTCATCACCGAGGTCGCATCGATGGTGCCGAGCCCGAGGTCGGCCTGTCCGGAGAACCCTCCGCCGAGGTAGAAGTTGCCGCCGTCGTCGACGCGGCCGGCGCTGACCAGCGCGCCACGATCGGACGAAGTGGCCGCCACGACGCGAGACCGGGTCACCGGTGGTGGTTCGCGGAGCCCGAAGTCGAGGCGACCACACCCGCATACGAACAGAGCTACCACTACTGCCTGCGACCCCACCGCTGTGATCTTACACGCCGCGCCCGCCCAAGACAGCGTTCACCACAGCCGCCGCGGTCGCTGCGCGCGGTCCTGCTTCGCTGCCAGCGTCGCCATCGTATCCGCATCTTGTGAGGTGTCCACGGGCGCGGATCGAGCTCGGCCGGATCCGCGCGGGCATCGAATGCGAGCGCGCGGATCAGCGCGGCGTACGCGACACGCCTGTACCGAATGGAAACCAGATCCCATCGACGTTGTTGGCGCCATCACGACGCGGCGGCGAGCGGCTGCACGAGCCTCTCCGTGCGTGCACGGCGTCGCAATGGCGTCGCGTTCGTGTCGACCGCCAGCAAGCGCTCGGGCGACCGGCCGAGGATCTCGCGCGTGAAGTCGACGATCGGCGCGAGGCTGTAGATCGCGGCGATCACCGCATCTTCGTCATCGGTGTCGACGAACGGCACGAGTTGCTCCATCAGCTCGAGCAACGCCGGCGCACCCGCGCAGCCGAGATCCCACAGGGCGCGGACGCTGCCGACGC
The DNA here is from genome assembly GCA_040004535.1 of Deltaproteobacteria bacterium. Taxonomy (GTDB): domain Bacteria; phylum Myxococcota_A; class Polyangia; order Haliangiales; family Haliangiaceae; genus JABFXX01. The sequence continues at coordinate 90,803 of JBDUAS010000002.1, read as the reverse complement.
AGATCAGGTCGCCACGTAGCTCGGGATCCGTCGACTCGGCTTCGAGCACGACGACGCGCTCGGGATTCTTGGCCGCGAGCCCGCGTGCGCGATCGATCTCGGCGGCGGGCGCGTAGTCACCGAAGATCACGGTCACCATCGCGTACGGCGACCACTGCCTGAGCATCGCGAGCGCGGTGTAGAGCTTGGTCGCGATCTCTCGCGCCGACGGTTGCGTGAAGACATGATCCGCATCGAACCCCGGGCGGAGCTTGTCAGGACCCACGACCGCGAGCGTGTAGGTTTCCGAGCCGATTGCCTTACGACCGAGCGCGATCGTCCACTCCATCCCCTCTGTAGGTGTGGAATCTGAACGGCGAAACAATCGGTCGGGCGGCAACATCTCGAGCCCGACCCGAGCAACCGATGTGCCGTGAGCCGGGCTCGTAACTGCGGGAGGTTGGCCCTCGAGCCCGTGCGCAACGACTCACGTGAGCGGGGACGCTCGTGCGCGCGCAGTCACGCGCCAAGAAACCAACTCCGGTCGGGCAAGTAGACATCTGAGACAGCTCGTTGGTCAGTCGCTCGTCTCGGGTGCTCGGGCCGATCAGCCGAGCTTCTTCACGTGGTCTACGAACGCCTCGACTGGCTGGATCATGACGTGGTCCGCGATGACCGTGTACGGCAACTCGATGACCTTGCCCTTGTGCCACCACCACAGCTGCGGCGAGATCCGCTGTGCGGATTGCGTGTAGAGCTCGCGGACCTGGCCGACGATCTCGACGGCGGCTTCATTCCATTTCCCGTCAGAGATCCGGTGATAAACGACCGTGCCCTCGTTCGGCGCGGCGACGAGGATGCCGTGCGGTGCGCCGCCTTCCACGAGCAACAGATCGGCGTAGGGCAGGAGACCCGCGGTGAACGAGCTGGTTCCGAACGCGAGGTTGATCTCGAAGCCCTCGTTCTCGAGCGTGTGCGTACGTAGGCCGCTGACCTCGCGTGTCCGCTTTGCGGCGAGCTTCGCGAGGTCCTTCGGCGTTCGGTTCCAGGCACGTGCGTGCTCGATCGGCACGGCGAGCGGCTCGAGCTCGGCGAGCTCGGCGTAGTGGACGACGATCGTCAACCCCGGTGCGATGCGGACGTGCACGATCGGCTCGTCGGTGATCTCGTACGGGACCAGCGCCACGCGAAGGTGAGCCTTCGCGGCCAGGAAGCTGTTCGCGAGCGCCACGACGCGCGGGTCCTCTCGCGGATCGGGCTTGCGCTTCGCGGTGGTCAGCCGGTCGCGCAGGTGATCGAGAGCAGTCTCCCACTGCGTCCGCCGCTCGGCCGGCTGGGTGTGCCAGTGCGCCGCGAGCGCCGACCCCGCTCGGAGCTTCGCGAGGACCTCGAGTGCGGTCGTGCGGAGAGCTTCGTCCGTCGGCGGATGCCGATCGCGCATCCAGAGATGGACGAGCGGATCGAGATCGGCGTCTCCGCCGTGCAGGTAGGTCACGCACTCGATCGCGAGCATCCCGGCCTGACACTGGGCGACCGTGGCATCGGGAGTGATCGCGGCGTCGAGCGCCGAGCGGAGGTGATCAGCAACCCCGGTCGTATCGCTGATCGCCGCGAGCCACTCCTTGGGACCGCGATCGTGTTCGGCTCCGGTCGCCCAGGCGCGCTGCATGAGGGCACCGTATCAGACGGTCAACGCCAGATTGCCTAGACAAGTCGCCTAGGCAACCCCGGTCCGGAACTTCCTAACCTCACGACGTTCCTCGTCGCGCTGGCGGCATGGCCGCTGCAATCCCACCGCGCGATGAGCTCAAAGGTGTTTCTAGTCGCGACCGTCGCGCTCGGCTGGATGTCGCATGCGGCGCATGCCGGTGAACCGGCGTGGTGCAAGGGTGAGGACTTCAAGGCGGACCGCTACAGCTTCGGGATGATCGCCCAGCAGGACACCGAGGATCCTCGCGGACTGCTGAGCGAGCTCGTGAAGCTGTCGTGCTCGTCGGATCCTGGGTTCGACGCGAAGCGCGCCGAGCTCGACAAGCTGCACGTCGAATGGTCGAAGAACTTCGCGATGAACGACGCCGACTGGGCAGATGCGATCGCCTACACCAAGGAAGGTGGCGGCGGCAGCAACACGATCACGCTCCAGGCGAACACGTTCGCCACGCTCTCCCCGCTCGATCAGTTCGCCGCGATCACGGAGGGCTTCGCCAAGGTGAGCTCGAATCCGCTGTATGTCGCGGACGTCCTCGACGGCAACCTGACCGAGGCCGGCCGCCTGGGCTTCCTCATGGCGTGCGCGAAGGAGGGCAGTGTCACCCGCGAGGACGGTGGGATGTCGATGTGGGCGATCTGCCAGGGCGACGTGGACAAGCTCGATCCAGCCAAGTTCGCGACGGAGCTGCGCGGCGATACGAGCCATACCGCGGTCGAGAGAATGCGCGTGCGGATCAAGTTCTACACGACGCGCGAGCAGCTCGCGAAGAATGCCCAGCTCGTGCAGAAGCTGATCAAGAAGGACGACGCCTACAAGAAGCTGTTCGACAGCGCTGCGAAGGGGCGCGCCGACTGGGCAAAGACGCTGGGTAGCAACAAGGACCTGCTCGACCTCGTCCAGGCGATGGACTCGGCCGTGATGTTCCACTCGCGCAAGCAGGCTGCCGGTTGCGAGGACAAGACCGCCGCGGCGCTCGCGACGGCGGTGGCCACGATCCCGGCGAAGGCGTTCGCGGCGATGCACGACGATCGCGAAGATCCGTTCAAGGGCTTCGCGAGTGCGGCGGGTCCGGTGCTCGTCAACACGCCCGTCGTCAACCTCGCGGCGACTGCCTACGCGTTGTGCCACCCCGACACCGCGACCAGTCGGTTTCTCTCGCGGTACCTCCAAGAGGTGCCCGGGATGCGTGGTCCTCGCGGCGCCGCGTTCGCGCAATTGCTCCAGCAGAAGTTCGAGCTCGACGACACGAGCCTCAAGGAGCCGCCGCTGCCGCGGATCGGGCCACGGCCGTTCGACTCGAGCGGTGGCGAGATCATGAGCGCCGGTGGCGTGGTGAAGGGCGTCAAGCCGGGCGCCGGCAAGGACAAGAACAAGACCGTGGTCAACCTCGAGAAGACCACGCGCAAGCAGGAGGACTGCGTCAAGGAGCACACGACGAACCGGATCGTCGGCATCCGCGACAGTGGCACGGTCGAGTACGAGCGAATCTGCGACAAGACGGCGATCGTCACCCACGACACGACGTGGAATGACTTCACGGTGACCGAGGCGTCGGCGAAGGTGCTCAAGGCGGGTCTCGTGTTCTCGTCGACCTACGGCGCCCAGCTCGACGGCGAGGTGATCGCGCTGTGGCCGAATAAGGACGCGAAGCTGCCGTCCATGGTGCTCGGCGCGAAGCTCAAGTAGCTGCCGCTCTCGCCGACGCGCGACTACGGCCTCCGCGTCGCGAACGAGGGCGCTTCGTACTTCACTTGCTATCCGCCGGTGAGCCCGGAGGATACGAGCGGCGATCACGCGAAGCCGTTCGATCCGAACTGTACGCAGCCGCAGCTGTGGATGGCCGCGATCTCGCTCGACGATCTCGCGGCGGGGACCGACGGCAGCTTCTACGCGTTCTGGCTGCCGTTCCAGGACGTCACCGCGCACAACCACATCGCGCAGTGGGTCGATACGATCGTCCCGCCGATGTGCTCCGATGGCGGCGCGACCCAAGGCCAGGCGTGCGACAGCACTCATCCGTGCTGCGCGGGCCTGAGCTGCGACGCGACGTCGATGACGTGTCAGTCGATCATCTTCTGAGCGCGCGCCACGAACGCGACCAGGTTGTCGAACGTACGATCGGTATTCACGTCGACTCCGACCTTCACGAACTGCTCGAGCTGCTCCGCCGACCCACACCGGATCGTGACCGTCATGTGCGTCGTGCCGCGATCCGCTTCGAGCCGGACGGTTCCGACACTTCCCATCGCATCGAACACGAGTAACGACGGCGCCTCGATGGCGCGGTACACGCCGGTGAACGGCGGGCTGTGTGCCGAGTCCTGGTTGACGAGCTCGAACGCTCCGCCAGGCCGCAGGTCGATCTTGCACTCGGCGAGTCGAGCGCCGCTGGGGTCCCACCACTGGGCGAGCTCGTCGGGGTGGGTCCACGCCTGGAACACGGCCTCGCGCGGCGCCTTGAACGTGCGCTGAAACGTGATCGTGAACGTGCCGTGATCGATGGTGGTCTTCGTGTGTGCTGCCGACATCATCGTTGGTTGCCTTTCTTGGTCTTCTTGTCGAGGAACGCGTCCAGTGCATCGAACCGCCGCTCCCACTGCTCGCGAAACGGACGAAGCCACGCTTCGAGGTCCTTCAGCGGTCCACCCACGACGAGCGTGCGCGGACGCCGCTGCGCATCGCGGCCTTGCTGGATGAATCCCGCGTCCTCCAGGATCCGGAGGTGCTTGGAGATCGTGGGCTGGCGTAGCCCGAACGGCTCCGCGAGCTCCGAAACCGTCGCCTCGCCTTTGGCCAGGCGCGCGAGGATCGCGCGTCGTGTCGGATCGGCGAGTGCGGAGAACACCTCGGTCAAACGAGCGGCTTGGTTCATTGCCTAAGAGCTATATAGCCCAACGGCAATGTTGTCAACCGGGTTTCGATCAGTGCAGCGTCGCTTCGAGCAATGCCGCGAACGGAGAGCCGCCGTAGTCGTGGGTATCCGTCCAGCTGACCGTCAAGCTCTGGCCGGTCGTGGCGGCGTTGAACGTGATCGTGTAGCAGACGTTCGTCACACCGTTGTTGTCGGACAGCAGCTTGGTTTGCGGCTGCGCTCCATCGAGCGTGACGTCGAGGCGCGCGTCGGCGTCCTGCACACCGACATAGAAGCGCAGCGTGCGAACGGTCGGATCCGCGGCGACGGTGAACGCCAGCGTCGAGCCCTGCTGCACCCCGACGCCCGAGCTGGTCATCGCGACGCTGGCGCGTGGCGTACCGTCGCTCCACGTCGCGGTGAACGGCGCGCCGGTGAAGCTCAGGGTGGGCGCGGTGCCGACGTTCGAGATCGCGGTGCCGCCGATCTTGCGATCGAACCCGGTCGTGCCGAGGTATCCCCAGTGCGTCCAGTCGAGCGTGCCCTCGGCGGTGAGGTCGAGATCGGCCGAACCGAGAGTCATCACCGTCACCGCGAGAGAGGGGGGCAACGCCGGCGCGTCCTGGAACGTCTTGGCATCGAGCGGGGCGTCCATGTTCGCATCGAGGGTCGGGCCGTCATGGAGTACCGTCGCCGGCTGAAAACCACAGCCCGCGACCAGACAAGCACCGAGGCCAGGAATGACGCCGCTACGCACCAGACGATGCTAACCGAACGCAGTCGGTCGCAGATCGGAATAGACCGTGGCTGCGGTCCGGCGCGTTACCATGGTCCATGATGCGCACCTCGCTCGTGCTCGTGCTCCTGACCGGCTCCGTCCACGCGGCCCCGGACCCGTGCACGGCCGCGAAGCTCGGGCTCGCGAAGGTGACGCAGGTCGCACCGCGGATCGTGGGCCCGACGTGTCACATCCGCAGCGCGGACGGCATCATCGACAAGGCCAGGCTGCGCAAGACGTTCCCGTCCGTCGAGAAGCCCGGCGACCCCAGCTACGGCTCGAGCGAGCTGACGCTCGCGGTCTCGAACGCGAAAGAGCTCGCCGCGGCCGTCACGTGCGACGGCGCGTTGCCCGCGATCGACTTCAAGACCGACCGCGCGTGGGTGATCGTGAGCGATCATCTGCGCGCCGGGAGCTCTGACATCTCGCGCGGGTTCGATGACGGCAAGACGCTCGTGCTCGCGGAGCGGACGTTCGCGGGCTGTCCAGGTGGGGCCGTGTACACGTACGACCGCCTGCTCGTCACCACGATCGTCCTGGCGCCCGCCGGTCGCGCGGTCGAGCGGCGGACGTGCAGCCTGCCCGAACCGCCGTGCCCCCGTAACGTGAAGTAGGCTTCGCGCGTGATTCGCGCATTGCTGTCGTGGAGCTCCGGCAAGGATAGTGCGTACGCACTGCACGAGGTTCGGCGGGGTGGGGAGCTCGAGATCGCGGGACTGCTCACGACACTCACCCGTGCGTATGGCCGCGTGTCGATGCACGGTGTGCGCGAAGATCTGCTCGACGAACAAGCGCGCGTCGCCGAGCTCCCGCTGATCAAGGTGGCGATTCCCACGCCGTGCTCGAACGAGGACTACGAAGCGGAGATGACGCAAGCGCTGGGTGCGGCCCGTGACCGCGGCATCACCCACGTCGTCTATGGGGACCTGTTCCTCACCGACATCCGCGCGTATCGCGAAGCGCAGCTCGCAAAGCTCGGCATGACCGCCGTGCTCCCGCTGTGGGGGCGCGACACGCGCAGCCTCGCCGAAGAGATGCTCGCCGCCGGTGTGGCTGCACGCCTCACTTGCGTCGATCCTCGTCGGCTGGCGGCGACGTTCGCGGGACGGCGGTTCGACGCGGACCTCCTGGCCGAGCTGCCACCCGGCGTCGATCCGTGTGGCGAGAATGGCGAGTTTCATACGTTCGTCACCGACGGGCCGATGTTCACGCGACCGATCACCGTTGCCGTCGGCGAGATCGTCGAACGTGATGGGTTCGTGTTCGCGGACCTGAAGTAGAATCCACGGATGGATCGCGCGGTCTTGCTCGGCTCGCTCGCCGTCTTTGGCGTCATGGCCTGCGGGTCGAGCCCGAGCGTCGATCCGAACAAGTTTCGCGTCGTCGTCATCACCGACACCCACGTCCCGGGCCCCGAGTACGTGTGCTGCACCGAGAACACCGATAACGATAACGATTCGATCCAGAAGTCGACCGATCGCCTGCGCGAGGTCGTCCGCCGGATCAACGCGATCGAGCCGCGGCCGGATCTCGTGTTCGTGATGGGCGACGTGACCCACAACCCGTATCACTCGCAGGATCGCGCGCACTACGACACGGCGCACACCGCGTTCACCGACGTCAAGGACATCCTCGGCGGGCTCGAGATGCCGTACCACCTCGCGCTCGGCAATCACGACTACGGGATCGACTGCAACAACGAGTACGTCTCGCACGACTTCACCGCCGGCTTGTTCCGCGACTTCCTCGCGACCGAGCCCTACCACGCGGTCGACTGGAAGGGCTGGCGGTTCATCCTCGGCAACAGCCAGCTCGGCCCCACGTGGGACGCCACGGGTCCCGACTGCAACACCGAGGTCGCGTCGTACGGGCCGGAGCAGCTCGCGTGGATCGACTCGCAGCTCTCCGACGGCACGCCGGCGACGTTCCTTTCGCACTACCCGTTGTTCGCGACGAAGCAGAACGAAGATCCGAACGGCGCGAACCCGGACTTGATGACCGTATTCGCGCGTCACGACTCGCTGAAGCTCTCGCTCGCCGGTCACCTTCACCTCTGGCTCGACATGCTGACGCAGTACTCGGCGCCGGTTTACATCCTCGGCGGGACCCGCTACGACGACGACAACTTCTGGGTGATCGAATTCGATCCACCGCACGGCACGTTCGAGATCCTCGATCACGACAAGGGCCGGCACGGCACGACCTGCGCGAACACGTGGAGCTATGCCGGCACACCGACGCTCGTCACGCCGCAGCCCGACGAAGACGCTAGCTGCAACTAGATGGCTCGCCGCGAGATCGCGAAGCTCGTCCTCGTCGATGCCGTCGCGCCGTACGCGGTGTACGAGCTCGCGCGGCCGTACACGGGCGACCTCGCCGCACTCGCGCTGTCGGCGCTGGCGCCGGCGATCGAGAGCGTGTGGAGCGTGATCCGCAAGCGCAAGCTCGACGTGGTCTCCGGGCTCGTGCTCGCCGGCATCGCCGTGAGCCTCGTGTTGATCGCACTCGGCGGGTCCGAGCGCGTGTTGTTATTGCGCGACTCGCTCGTCACTTCGATCGTCGGGGTCGCGGTCGCGATCTCCGCCGCCTTTCCGAAGCCGATCCTCTATTACCTGTTCCGCCAGATCCAGGGCGGTGAGCCCGCGCTCGGACCGATGCGAGTGCTCAGCGTCGTGCTCGGGCTCGGCCTCGTCGGCGAGATGGCCGTGCGCACCGCGATGGTCTACGCGATGACCACGTCGCGGTTCTTGCTGGTCTCGCCGTTCGTGCAGTACGGCCTGACCGGCCTGCTCGTCGCGTGGGCGGTCCTGTACATGGGCCGCCACCGCCCGGCGCCGGCCACCTCACGGTGACAGGTCGGCGCTGACCTCGGCGAGCGGCTCGCCCATGCTCGCCGCGGGCGCAGCAGCACACGCCGCGTAGACGGTGACGTCCGTGAACAGCTCGAGGCTATTGGGGTTCGTGTGCTCGCACTTGCGCATCGCCGGGACGCGCGAGAACAGCGAGCTCTTGTCGCGCACGTACCACGCTTGCAGGCCACTGACCTCGCGCTTGCCGCGCGTGAACGCATCGGCGCGAGTGGCTTCGCCATCGGGCGCCGGCTCGACGAGCGTGCAGGTGTGCTCGACGAGCTTCACGCACTCGATCCGACACGCCTTGCCGGCGCAGTCTCCTGCCGCGACGTCGATCGCGCGCGCGGTGCACCCGGCGCCGGCGAGCGCGTGATCGCGGCGGCGAGCGAGCTCGGCGATCACGCCGCGGAATTTCGGATTGTCGCGGCCGAGCGCCTCGGCGCGCCCGATCGCGGCGACGATCGCGCCGGTCGTGCGCAGCCCGTCGAGGATGATCTTGCTCTTGCCGGCATTGTCGCCGGCGCGCGCCTTCAGACGCGTCATCTCGGCGGTCGCAGCCGTCGCGCGGTCGGCGAGCTCACCCGCGCCGTTCGCGGCGATGCTCGCCGCACCGGCGCTCAGCGCACTGTCCTCGGCGGCGCACAGCACTTCGTGAATCCGGTCGCGCGTCTCGAGTGCGAGCGCACGCAGCTCGCGCACCGAGGCGAGCCACGCGTTGTAGTCGCGCACGACCTGGGTCGCGGCGGCGGCGTTCGCCGCGCCACGCTTGCGCAGGTCGGCCAGCACCAGCGCGACCTCCTCGTGCTCGATGCCACGCCCGAGTTGCCGGCACGCGGTGATCGCTTGGCTGAACGGATCCGCCCAGATCTCGGCCGCGGCCTTCGCATCCTTCGCGAGGTTCGTCGCGACTGCCATCCAGTAGCCATCGGTCAACGCGACGGTCGCGCCCGCGAGGTCTCGGGTGACCGCCGCATCTGTGGTTGCGAGATTGGCGACCACCGGTGCCCACCGAGCCGCGAGCGAGGTCGCTTTCTTGGTCAGCGCGTCGATGTCCTTCGCCGGATCGGGGCCCGGATGCTGGTGCGTCTGGAGCAGGAACGCGTGGAGCGCCTTGTCATCCTTCGCGCAGCGGTCCGCGACGCCATCCGCGGCGTGGACTTCTGTCGTCAGCTTCGCGAGATGGCCGAGCGCCGCGTCGACCGCATCGGCGTACTTCGGGTAGTGCGCGACGATGTCGGCGGCGCGGCTGTTGTTGCCCTTGATCGCCGCGAGCTGGGCGAGCGAGTCGCGGACCTCGCGAGCGCGCGCGGTCGCATCGTCGATCATGTGCGGCGATGGCTGGTCGAGCGTGGTCGCGATCGCGTGGACCTTGTCGTCGATCCGCGCCATCACTTCGACGGGGTCACCGCCGGCGGCAACGGCGAGACCACAGGTGACCACGACCATCGACGCGAGCACGAGCGAGCGCACGTGCGCAGCCTACACTCACCAATCGGTCGAGAGTGCAGGATCCGGCGTGGGGTCGGACGTGATGTCGAACGCCTGGCCGTACATCGACCAGTGCAGCGGCGTCTGGAGCGCGAAGTTGCCGGCGGTCACCAGCGGTCCCCACATCGTATCGGCGCGGCCGACCGAGCCGTCGGAGGCGTGCCCCGGATCCGCGAGGATCGAGGCCCGATACGCCGCGACAAACGCCTTCAAGTACGTTGTTTCGTTGCCGCTTTGCGCCGGCGTCCGGGCAGCGGCCTTCGCCGCCGCGACGTCGTGGACGAGGCTCGGGTTGCCGCCGTAGCCGTTCGAGCTCGGGCTCGGGCTCGACGGAGCCCTGATCCGTTCAGCCGATCAAAACCACTCGGGCGGAGTACTCAGTCGCCGGGGCAGCTGCGGGTCGGCAGCGACATCGCGGGTCGCGGCTGCTGCGTGAAGTCGAACGCGCCCATCAGACTTCCCGCGCGACCGTCGCGCGCGTTCGGGTTGCGCGTCGACATCATCTTCATGCCCCACAGCTCCTCGACGAGCTTCGGGACGCTGGCCTGCTCGCTGACATCGTGAAGCACCGCGCCCTTCTTCGCGTACGGCGAGATGATGATCACCGGCAGCCGGAAGCCGCGACCGTAGATCGAGCCGTTGTCGGTCTTGTGGACGTGCGGCCGCACGTGGTCGTAGAAGCCGCCCCAGTCGTCCCAGGTCACGATGATCGCCATGTGCTTCCACTCGGGGAGCTTCATCGCCGCGTTGATGACCTCGACGGAGAACCGCTCACCCTTGCACGGGCCCTCGGGCGGATGCTCGGAAATTCCACCACCGCTGAGGTGCGCGATCATGAGGTTGTGCACGGCGCCGTGCTCGAGGTCCTTCAGCAGTTGCTTCGAGGATCCGTAGTGACTCGCCGACACGTTGCGCTGCGACTTGATCTGCTTCGCAATCTGGCCGCCGTAGTCGATCCACGTGAAGCCGCGCGGCAGGTGATCGGGCAGTGACGGGAGGTCGAAGCACGGCTTGACCTTGCGTTCGACGCCGGTCTTCGGGTTGAACGCGGTCGCGGTGAGGTGCGTGCCGTCGCAGCCGACGCCGCAGCCCTTACCACCCTTGAGATGGCAGGTCGGGTTGTCGATCGTCGTCGAGCGGCCGAACCAGAACACCTCGTGGCCGGGTGAGCTCGGTGCCAGCGACTCGGAGAAGAAGTGATCGGCGAGCACGAACTCGCGCGCGTACTTCCAGTACGAAGGGATCTGGCTCTCGCGATAGCGCATGTACGGCGTGTGGCCGGGGTTGGTGCTGAAGCCATCCATGTGGCCGTGGCGATACGCCGCGACGGCCTTGCCGTGGCTGTGCGCCGGGCTGGTCGGCAGCGTGTCGTCGGGCGCGAACGGGCGGAGGATCTTGATGTCCTTGTGGCCGTCCCACTTCTCCGCGAACTTGCTCGACACCGCGTTCGGAAAACCGGTGAAGTAGTTGTCGAACGTGTGGTTCTCTTTGACGAGCACGAGCACGTAGCGAATGTCGGTCGGGATCTTCGCGGCGAGCGGGGCAGGGAGCGCGGACGTCGGATCGAGCTCCCCCACGCTATCCGCCGTGTCGTCATCTCCTTCGTCTTCGTCTTGCTCTTCACCCGGTGTGTCGAGGTCCGCCGCATCCGCATCTTCGAACGCGGTCTCGTCCACCTCGTTCGCGGCGAGCTGAACATCGGGATCGAGATCCGGCGGATCTACGAGCTCGGTCCCGTCATTGACCTCGGCGTTCGGATCGGTCGCCGAGGGATCGACGATCGTGTCCTCACTATCGGTGTCGGGGTCCGTCGTGCATGCGGTGCACACGGCAGTTCCCAACATCACGAGGCCCAGTGCAAATAGTCGTTTGCGAATCATTCACGTACTCCTGCGGTCTTAGCGCCGCGCCATACCCTCGGTGCCGCCCATCGCAACCGGCATGCCGAGCGCGAGTCTCGAGCTTGATGTCCGTGGCATGCGACCCGGTGCGACCGGTCGCGACCGCGAAATGCAACCCGAGCGCAGCAGGCTTCGCGCGCGAGAACAAAACGGCCGGCGACTCGCGAGCTTGCACGGGCTGCGAGCGTCGACCGTGCACATCGAGTGCTGGGGCCAGACCAAACTGCCGAGCTGGCATCGCGCGTGCTTCGGCACGGCGGTGCCGGTGCTCGGCGAGACCGGCATCCCCGAAGGCGTGGCCGCGGGCGGTGGCGCATCGTGGTTGCTCGGCAAGGGCATCGAAGGTTCGGCAGCCTGTTCAATCGCTAGACCGATCGCAGCGCCGACGAGCGCACCCAGCTGCGCCTTACAGGCCGCAGTTGACGGGGATGGACGACGGGATCGTGCAGATCGAGATCTGGAACTCGAACGTGCCGGTGAACTGCGAGCCGCACCAGTCGTGCACCGGGTCGTGATAGCTCGTCCCGGGCTCGAGCCCGAGGATGATCGGGACGTGATTGAACGGATCGATCTTCGCGACGTCGCAGGCGGTATCGCCGGTGTTGATCCAGTTGACCTGGAACGACGTGCCCGCCATCACCGCGATCATCGCCGGCGTCGCGTGCAGCGTGCAGTCGTTGTGGCAGTCGATGTGAACGTCGAGCACGCCGGGGAACGCATCCGGAGGTGGCTTCGCATCGACCGCCGCGTCGTGGACGCCGCTCGCGTCGCCGGTCGCGTGGCCCGGGGCATCGGGATCGATCGCGGCGGCGTCGCCGCCACCGCCACCACCGCCGGGGTTCGGACCGTGCGAGCCACACCCGGCAACCACCGCGACCGCGAGCAAGTGCGAGATGTGCACGGCGGGGACGTAACACGAGCCCTCGGCGTGCGCCGGGAAAATCGCCTGGCGCGGTGGCATCGCGCCGCGTGGCTAGCGCGCGGCGCGCACCACGCCGAGCACGGCCAACGCGAGCACGGTCAGATCGGCGAGCTCGAACACCAGCCCGCCCGAGAACAGGTTGAACATGCCGGGGATCAGCGGGCAGCCATAGGGCAGGGCCGCCGCGGCGAACGCGCCGAGCAGCCACACCACGCGCGTCCATTGCCGGTGCCGCAGGCCGCGGACGAGGCACCAGACGGACGCCGCGATCGGAAGCGCGAACATCACGGCCTGACCCAGATATCCGGACTCCAGATAGAAGCCGACCGGAATCGCCATCGTGGCGAGCACCGCGATCGTCGCGACGACCGCGATCGCGGTGTGACTGCGCGCGGGCTCGGCGCGACGCGCGGCGCGCCAGGACATCACGGCGAGCACGGCGGCAGCGACGTAGATCGCGAAGAACGGCGAGAACCCGTCTTCGAGCGGCCTCACGATCATCGTCATTCGCGGCGGGTAACCGACGACGACGAGCGGCGTCACCAGGAGGCCCGACGCGATCACCGCTAGCGGTGCAGCGGCAAGCACGACGTGACGTTTGGCCCACGCTTCATTCACGGCGCTCACGCTACACGACCTCGCGACGGTGGGTGTGCAAGGTTTCTATACAATCCCGTAGGACTTCTTGACAGACCGCGTGCTCGCGCGTGGCTACAACAAGAGCATGCCCACGATCTCCAAGATCAGCGACGAGCAGCGCGAACGCGTCATCGAACAACTCCAGGCGGGGTTCGCCGGCGATCTCTACGAGGTCGACGAGCTCGAGCGCCGGCTCGTGCTCGCGCAAGCGGCGGAGTCCCCGGCGGCGCTCGATGCGCTCGTCGCGGATCTCGGTTCGCCGAGCGAGCTCGCGATGACGACGACGTCGACCGCGCTCGTCGCGGCCAAGCGCGTCCGTGTCGTGCTCGGCTCGGTCGAGCGGCGCGGACCGTGGGAGATGCCGCGCCGGCTCGCCGCCCGCGTCGCGCTCGGCAACCTCACGCTCGATCTGCGCGACGCGCGGATCGCACCGGGCACGAGCGAGATCGAAGTCAACGTGACGATGGGCAACCTCGACATCTTCGTGCCACCGGGTGTCGTCGTCGACATCGGCGCGAGCTCGTTCCTCGGCCACGTCGAGGATCGCAGCGAGCACGGCACGGCAACGCGCGTGATCCGTGTCGTCGGCCGGGTCAAGCTCGGCAACCTCGAGGTCACGACGCTCCAGCGCGGCGAGTCCAAGTGGGAAGGCCACCGGCGGCGGCGCTGGGAACGTCGTGCACGCCATCGCGCGATGCGCCACGCGTATCGCCATCCGCTGCCGCCGCGGTACGAGTGGTAGAGCCGCTGGCGGCGCACGAGTTGTTGTATAGCTACCGGCGATGGATCCGCGGGAGGGGTATCAGGCGACGCTGCCGCAGCCCGCGGTCGTCCAGCCCTCGTATCCGCCGCCGCCATTACCGGCACCGGCACCGGCACCGGGCGCGCCGCCGCGGTGGTCCGCAACGGCGATCGTCATCGTGATCGCCGTGCTGCTCGTCGGGGTCGGCATCGGTCTCGCGATCGGACATGGGTCGAGTCAGCCCGTGGCGATCGCGCCGGCGGCTGCGATCGACCTCGGCCACCTCGGCGTCACCTCGCAACCGGTGGATGGCAACGTGCTGGTCGATGGCAGGTTCGCCGGCGTCGCACCGATCGAGCGGCTCGATCTCGATGCGGGCAAGCACTCGGTCGTGATCGACGCGTTCGGGTTCCAGCCGTATTCGGGCACGCTCGTGATCGAGGCGCGCGGCAAGCTGAACCTTTCGGTGTTGCTCGCACCGCTCGGCACCACCGGTGCGACCAGCGGCAGCTTCAGCGGTGCCGGCAAGGCCACGCGCGCCGTCGTGCCGGCTTCGGCCTTGTTGCCGGCTGGGCCCGCGGCGCCGACCCCGCTGCCCGATGCGAAGAAGCCCGCGCGCCATGCCGAATCGTCCGTGCCCTCGCCACCGCGCCGCGATTGCGACGGTGAGAAGAGTGGGTGCACCGACAACTGCCGGAGCGCGTCGACCGATTGCGACTTCAGCTGCCCCGGCTGCTCGAGCTGCAACACGAGCGTCGGCTGGGACGAATGCAAGCGCCAGTGCGATACGTGCCGCGGGTCGTGCGCGAACAACACGAAGTTCTGCGAGAGCAGCTGCGAGACGCAGCACGCGAACTGCGAAGCTTCGCAGCGCTAGCTCAGCGCTGTTTCGGGTGGAGGTCGGCCCACGTCGGGCAGCCGTTCTCGCGGTTCCAGCTATCGGTCCGCGCGCGTTGCTGCGCCGGGGTACCGGCGCCGGGGCGCCGATCTTCGACGTTGTACGAGGCGCACAGGTTCTGCCACTTCATCCCGCCATGCGTGCGGGCGAGGTCGGCGAGGTCGATCGGGGTGAGCTCGAGGGTCGGGTTTGACTTCATCCCCTCGCCAGAAGCACGGCGCGTACCGCAAGCGGTGCCTACGGCGGTGACAGGATCCGAGGCGGCAGGCGCGCCGTGCTGCGCATCCAGGCAGCGGTGGGGACGCCGCTCCCACATAGCGTCACGTGTCGGCGACGGCTACTTCGGTCACGACGGCAACCCGAGTGACCGGCTGTACTACTTCGAGCGCGCGAGCTCGTGTACCGTTCGAGAGATGCGGGTGGGGGCTGCCGTCGTCATCGCAGGGATCGTGCTCGCACCCGACGACGACCCTCGACGGTTGCCAGTCCTCGGTCACCGGGCTCTACGCCGGCATCGGCGCCGAGCATCGCTACGTCGCGTACGGCAGCGGTGTGGTGCTCGTGATCGGCGGCATCGCCGCCGCGATCATCGCGGCCGGCCTCGGCGCCGTTCACTGATCATCAAATCTAGTGCTCGACCGCCTGCGTCTCGGGGTTCTGCCGAGCGTTGAAATCCAACCCGACGGTCGGCATCAACCTGGTGCGCAAGAAGCTCTAGATGGCGGTACCATTTCAGGGTTGATCACCGCTGGAGATGTACTCGGTGGGCGCTTCGAAGTTCGGCGCCGGCTCGGATCCGGCGGGATGGGCGAAGTCTTCGAGGTCTTCGATCGCAACCGCGGTGCGGTCGTCGCGATCAAGACGCTCGCGCGCGCGACCGCCGACACGTTCGCGCGGTTCAAGCGGGAATTTCGCGCGCTGCAATCGACGGTGCACCCGAACCTCGTCTCGATCGGCGAGCTGATCTGCGCCGACGAGCTGTGGTTCTTCACGATGGAGCTCGTCGACGGCACCCACCTGCTCGAGCACGTGCGCGGCGATCCCCCAAAGCTACGCGCCGCGCTCGCCCAGCTCGTGCTCGGGCTCCACGCGCTCCACGAGGCGGGTCTCGTCCACCGCGACATCAAACCGTCGAACGTGATGGTCGCGCGCGATGGCCGCGTCGTGATCCTCGACTTCGGCCTTATCACGAACCTCGATCCGACCCGCCAGTCCTCGGTGACCGGGCCGGTTGGCACGGTCGAGTACATGGCGCCGGAGCAGGCCACCGGCCGCCAGGTCGGCGCAGCCTCCGATTGGTACTCGGTCGGCGTGATGCTGTACGAGGCGCTGACCGGCAAGATGCCGCACACCGGCTACGCGCTGCAGATCCTGGTCGCGAAGCAGCAGGTCGAGCCGACGCCGGTGGCGACGCTCGCGCCCGATGCGCCGCGTGATCTGGCCGACCTGTGTACCGAGCTCCTCGCGATCGAGCCGAGCGAGCGGCCGACCGGCGACGCGATCGCGAAGCGGCTCGGGGTCGACACCGGTTCGAAGATCCGATCGTCGACGCCGGCGGTCGTGCCGGTGTTCGTCGGCCGCGAGCGGGAACGCGCGGAGCTCGCGGCGTCGGCGGCCGCAGCGCGCACCCAACCACGGGTCCACCTGGTCGTCGGCGAATCCGGCATCGGCAAGTCCGAGCTCGTCGCTCGCTACGTCCGCGAGCTCACCACGGCCGAGCCCGACGCGCTGATCGTGCATGGCCGCTGCTACGAGCGCGAGTCGGTCCCGTACAAGGCGTTCGACGGGATCGCCGACGGCCTCGTCCAATCGCTCATTCACTTGAGCGACGCCGAGGTCCGCGCGCGACTGCCGGCGCGACCCGCGTTGCTCGTCCGCCTGTTCCCGGAGTTCCAGCGGGTCGAAGCGATCGCGGCCGCGGCGGAGACCGAGCACGACATCGGCGAACCGCACGAGCAGCGCCGCCGGATGTTCGTCGCTCTCCGCGAGCTGCTCGCCGCGCTCGCCCGCGACGGCCGGGTCGTCCTGACGATCGACGACCTGCAGTGGGCCGATGCCGACAGCTTCCTGTTGTTGCGCGAGCTGCTCCGCGGTGCCCACGCGCCACCGATCCTCGTGCTAGCGACCGTGCGCGCCGACGACGCCACGCTCGATGCCGCGCTCGAAGGCCTGCCGATCGAGCGCACCCAGCTCGGGCCCTTGAGCGATCGTGAATGCCGCGCGCTCGCCGAGGGACTCGTGCCGCACGCGACGACCCGGTTCGATCTCGAGCGGGTCTCGCGCGAGGCGGCAGGCCACCCGATGTTCCTGCACGAGATCATCCGCCACCTCGAGCTGGCGGGGACGGGGGCGGCCGCCGCGTCGCTCGACGAGGCGCTGGCGGCGCGCGTCGCTTTGCTCGGCGCTGACGCGCGGGCGCTGCTCGAGATCGTGTGCATCGCCGGTGCCCCGATCGCGATCGACACCGCGGCGCAAGCGTGCCGGCTGGAACCGACGACGGCCGCCCGCGCGGTCGCGTCGTTGCGGGTCGCGACGCTGGCCCGCGAGATCCAACGTGGCCGCCGGCTCGCGCTCGAGCCGTATCACGACCGCGTGCGCGAGGCGGTCGGCGGCGGGATCGAGGCGGAGCGCCGGCGCGAGCTGCACGGCCGGATCGCGTATGCGCTCGAAGCAGCGCAAGAGCCGCGCGACCCGCAGCTCCTGCTGCGCAACTTCCTGCTCGCCGATCTGCCGCAGCGCGCGGCACGCTACGCCGAGGATGCGGCACAGCGCAGCGAGGCCGCGCACGCGTTCGATCAGGCGGCGGAGCTGTGGCGAACCGCGCTCGATGCAATTCCGCGCGATGCCGCGGATCGCCGCCGCCTGCTGCTGCGGCTCGGCCAGGCGCTCGTCAACGCGGGCCGGGGCGCCGATGCGGCGGAGCAATACCTCGCCGCGGCCGAGGGCGCGGATCGCGCGACGCGGCTCGAGTGTCATCGCCATGCCGCGGAGCAGCTCGTGATCAGCGGTCACATCGCGCCCGGGCTCGCGACGCTCGAGGCGCTGCTCGCCGAGATCGGGGTCGCCTCGCCGAAGACCCCGCGCGGCACGATCGTTTCATTGCTGTGGAACCGCGCGCAGGTCCGCGTGCGTGGCCTTGGTTTTCGAGAGCGTCACCGCCGCGAGATCGCCGACGCCACGATGCTCGAGCTCGAGGTGTTGAAGGCCGCCGGCACGAGCCTCGCGATGATCGACGCGATCCGCGGCATGGACTTTCAGACCCGCCACCTGCGCATGGCGCTGCGGACCGGCCACCGCGAGCACATCGTGCGCGCGCTGCTGATCGAGTCGATGTTCTTCGCGACCGGCTCGAATCCCAAGCGCGCTCAGCAGCTGATCGATCGCGCGCTCGCGATCGGCGCCGACCCCGACGATCCGTATGTCGGCGGCGTGATCGCGGGTGCGCACGCGGCCAACGGCTACTTCGGCGGCGACGTCAAAGCGGCGGCCGAGGGCTTCACGCGCGCGATCGAGCTACTCGACCTCGCGCCCGGTAACAGCTGGGAGACTTCGACCGCGCGGCTGTTTCTGCTGTTCTCGCTGCGCTTCATCGGCGACTTCGTCGAGATGCGCGACCGCTACGAGGATTACCTCGCGGACGCGGCCGCGCGCGGCGATCGCTATCTCGAGTCGACGATGCGGCGCGCGTGCGTCTCGATGTGGCTCGCATTCGACGATCCGGTGATGGCGGTGCGCGAGCTCAATCGTGCGAGCTGGGTGCCGCCGGCGGATCGCTTTCACGTCCAGCACTTTCACGAGCTGATCGCGTGGGCCGAGATCGGGCTCTATCACGGCACGGTCGACGCGCGCGCGCAGCTCGCTGATCGGTTCGCGCGGCTCGAGCGCTCGTTGCTGACCCGCGTGTCGAGCATCCGGGTCGCGAACGACTACGCGCGCGGCCGGCTCGCGCTCGCGGGTCACTTGCCGGAGCTCGAAGCACGCAAGGCATCCCGCCGCCTCGCCGCGGAGCACAATCCTCTCGGCAACGTATGGGGCCTGGTCCTCGACGCGGGCGGCGCCGCGACCCGCGCCGAATCTGGAGCGGCGGGCCAATTTGCCCGCGCGGCCGACGCGGCGGCCAAGGCAGGCATGCGGTTGACTGCCGCGGTCGCGCAGTGGCGGGTCGCGATGCTGCGCGGTGATGACGAGCTCCGGACGAGTGCGGAGCAGGCCCTGCGCGAGCTCGGTGTTCGCAACGTCGCGCGGATCAGCGACCTGATCGCACCGATCGCGCGAGCGCGTCCATAGTCACGCCACGCGTAGATCGAGTACAACTGACGGATGAGGTTGAGGGTGCTCCTGCTGGTCGGTCTGGTCATCGGTCTGGGCGTCGGCGCGTGCCATCCATCGGCGACCGTCGAGAACACGATGCCGATCGCGAACCTTCAATCGTATCGCTCGATCGCGCTACGCGTTCATTCGACCGCGTTCGCGGCCCAGGGCCAGGCGATGCAGCTCGAGAGTGCCGTGCTCCAGCAGATGCAGCAGCGCTGCAGCTTCCAGCAGGTCGCCGCCGCGCAGGCCAAGAACGCCGACCTCGTGCTCGATCTCAACATCGTCAACACCGGCCGCGGTGGCGGTGGCTTCATTTCGAATTCGAGCACCGCACGGCTCGACACGTTGCTCGTCGTCAGCAATGGCCAGGACGGCGAGCTACTCGGCACCGCACGGATCCACGGCGAATCGTCGGGGATGATCATCAACAACGCGCCGCCGGAGCTCGAGGCGATCGACATCGTCGCGAAGACCGTGACCGACGTGTTCGCGAAGTCCGGCTGCTTCGGGCCGCGGGTCGCGAAGGCCGAGCCGCCGCCGACGCCGATACCGACGCCGGATCCGACGAAGCCGGTGGCCGTCGACGAATCGCATCGCGCGGAGGCCGAGAAGGATAACGACGACGGCAAGCAGAAGGTGTTCGTCGCGGACCTCGCCGGTGCGCTCGCCGCGTTCCAGCAGGCCGATGCGCTCGTGCCGGATCCCAAGTACGAATACAACCTGTGCTCGACGCTCGGCCTGCTCGAGAAGTGGGACGAAGCGACCGCGATGTGCCAGAAGGCGCTCGCGAAGCAACCGCCGGCCGCGCTCCACGCGAAGATCGAGCAGAAGATCGAGCTCCTGAAGCACCACCAGTAGGCTCAGAGCGCGGCGACGCCGAACTCGCGCGCGTCGCAGTAAGGCGCTGCCTCCGCGGAGCTCATCGAGCACACGCAGTCCGGTGGACCGCAGGTCTGGACCCACAGCACCTCCGAGGTCTGCGTGGTGCCATCGCCACCTTCTAAGCCGATGTCGAAGCCGAGCGTCGAGCCGAACCCGAACAGGGAGAGGCTCGACGGATCGATCGACATCTCGATCGTGTAGGTCGACTGGCTCGTCTTCGCGGCGGTCACGAGGTTCGGGAGCGTGACCTCCGTCCCGTCGCGAAACGCCTGCAGCTGGTTGGCGTGATCGATCACGATCTGCGCCGCGTGCACGTCATACGTCGCCATCGTCGAGTGACCGGCGCCGTCGACGTAGACCGAGATCGAGTTGTTGAGGTAGACCGACGGCGGTGGCTGAGCACCGAGCGGCGGCACGCCCATCACCTCGGCCGCGACGAACACGTGCGACGCGTCGCGCGCGATCGAGAACCGCCCCGACGGGAACCTCCCGTTCGCGCCGAGATCGCGGGTCGGGTTCGAACCAGGCGTGATCGTGACGAAGCAGGTCGGCCAATCGGCGAGATCGCCGTCGATCACGGGCGCCTGGATCGTCGGTGCGGTGAGCTGGGCCACACCCACCGCGATCGGCGTGCACGGTCTGGCCGCGTCGGAGCCGACGCCGGAGACCCCATCCGCGAGGGCATCGCGCACCGCTTCGCTCACGCAGTGCCCGGCCGAGCACGTGAGCGGAGCAGGGCAGGCGCCGTTCGCCGTGCACGGCGCTCCTTCGGGCAGCTGCGGCGCGTAACAACCGCCGGTCAGCATGGCGACCACGGCGAGTAGTCCGCGCACGATCCGAGTATCGCACGGCGCCGGCTAGATCCGCCGATTAGTACCAGTGGTGGCTCTTCCAGAACGCTTCCGCGCGATTCGCGTTGCCGTAGCGATCGTGGACATAGCCCCGGAACGCCTTGAGCTGCAGGCTCGGGTCGGTCGTGTTCGCATTCCCACCGAGGTAGTGGCGGCGGTTCGCGATGAGGAGCTGGCCGAGGCCGAACGCGGACGAGTGTGGGTTCTTTGCCGTCGTGCTGCCACCCGACTCGTGCTGGACGATGAAGCGCTCGGCCGGCGACAACTGCGACATGTTGATGTGCACGCCGCCGCTGGCGGTCTCGAGCTGTTCCGAGGACAGGGATTCGAAAGCAGGATCGATGTTCGTCATGCGCTTCCCACGTGCAGCGACAAGGCCAAGATCATTCGCGAACCGCGATAGGCACGCCGCGATGCGCGATGACTCCCGTGGTCGACAGTCGACAAGCGAACCGCGCGAATGATCGTCGCGTCGCGTGCGCGCGACAAAACTCCCACGACCCGTCCCAGGCAGAGCGAATAGCCGGTGGCAACACGATCAGCCGGCGCCGCGTTAAGGTGCAGCTCGAACCATCTGGCAAGGGAGATCGGGATGAGCAAATCGCAATTTGTCTGGCATGACCTGAACACGACCGACAGCGCGGCGGCGCAGCGGTTCTACGGCGAGCTGTTCACCTGGAAGTTCGACGGCGACGACTACAAGCACATCAAGGCGGGCGACCAGATGATCGGCGGCGTTCGCACGATCGGCGCGAACGAGCACATGCCGGCGAACTGGCTCGGCTACATCGGCGTCGACGACGTCGCCGCGACCGTCGACAAGATGACGAAGGCCGGCGGCAAGGTGCTGATGCCGACGACATCGATGCCGAACGTCGGCACGTTCGCCGTCGTCGCCGATCCGAGCGGGGCGGTGATGTCGCCGTGGAAGAGCGCGCGGCCTGGCGAGGATGCCGAGCCCGCGGGCCGGCCGGCGATGTTCACGTTCTGCTGGGACGAGCTCACGACCACGAACCTCGCGGCGGCGAGCGCGTTCTACACCGCCGCGTTCGGCTGGAAGGCGCAGACCGCCGACATGGGCGGCGGCATGGAGTACACGCTGTTCAAGCGTCCCGGCGTGCCGGATCCGATGATGCCGAACGAGGACAAGAGTGCGGGTGGTGCGATGGCCGCGCAGCCTGGCATGCCGCACTCGTACTGGCTCGCGTACGTCGCGGTGCCCAGTGCCGACGATACCGTCGCGAAGGTGAAGCGGCTCGGTGGTCAGGTGATGGTCGAGCCGATGGACATCCCGAACGTCGGCCGGTTCGCCGTGTTCTCCGATCCCCAGCGCGCCACGATCGCCGTGCTCCAGCCCGTGATGTAGATACTGGACGTCGGTTCAGTACAGGATCGGCGTCATGTGGGCGCGCGGATGTGCTGCCGCGGTGTCGTCGCCCGAGCTCTATCGCGAGATGCGCACGCGCGATCATCCGATCCGGTTGCTCGGCGTCGCGGTCGCGAAGCTACGGCTCGACGCGGTCCAGCTCCCTCTGTTCGATGCCGGCGAGCGGCGCGGCGTGGCGGTCGATCGCGTGCGCGAGAAATATGGCTATCACGCGGTCCAGGTCGCGCCGACGCTCGGGCGCCGCCGCTAAGCTACGGGGCGGGCGCCGTCGCGTGCAAACGCTTCGACGATCGGTCCCCACACTTCGGGCCCCGGAATGTTCGGGAAGCTGTGGACTGCACCCGTCTTCGCCCACGGTAGGCCCTCGGCGGTCGCGGTCTCGACGAATGGCGCGAACCAGCTCGCAGCGTCGAGCATCGACGCGCGTACGTTGACGAACGCGTCCATGCCGTCGGGACGCGTGAACAGCCAGCTCTTGCAGTACTCGCAGTGAAAGTGGCAGGTGTCCCCGTGGAGGCCGCCGATCACCGGCTCGCCCGCGGTGACCGCGAAGCCGTCCGCGGGGACGAGCACGCTGAGCGAGAACGCACTGGCGGTCATCCGCTGGCAGCCGCGGCAATGACACGCCATCGTGACAATCGGTGGAGCCGTGATCTGCATGCGGATCCGGTCACATCGACACCCCGCGGTCCACGGCAGCTTCCAGTCGGTCATGGCGCAAGGGTAACCGCAACTCGAGGCTGGGGCGGGTGCCCTGAGATCATGAGCGCGCGGACCGGGTTGTGGATCCTGATCACGGTCAACCCCGACAGCTACAACGCGAGGGTCGTGATCCGCGCTAACGCGCCAGCGACGACCACTGCTCTTGCACCCGCGGCAGCGACACCGGCACCGCGGTCTTGAGCTCGGGCGCGAATACCTGAACGCGCAGCTCCTCGAGCAGCCAGCCAAAGTCGTCGAGCTCGCGCGCGGTACGGCCCTTCGCGAGGAGCTCGGCGCGGCGCGCGACGAACGCGGCCCACAGCGGCACGACCTGCGCGGCCTTGGTCTGATCCTTCTGGGGATCGTGGGCCTGGCGTTGCAACCGAACTTGTAGTGCTTTGAGGTAGCGCAGTCGGTGGTCGAGGCGTGTGGGGGGGGCCGTCCACAGATCTGGCGGTGCGAGGTGCGCGAGCTGGCTCTGAACGTCGTCGAACACGGCGCGCGCGACCCCGGGCTTGCCGGCGAGCGGCTTCACCGCGGTGCGGACCTTGTCGAGCTCGGCCGCATACGCCTGTGCGGTGCGGCCCAGGTCGACGACGATCGCCGACAGCACGCCGCGCCCGGCGGCGATCCGGCGATCGAACGTCGCCTTGTCGCGCGGTCGCTCGGCGAGGTCGAACGCTTCGTCGAGTGCGCGGACGACGAGCTGGCGCCGAACGTCCTTCGCGAGCGAGGCAGGGAGTAACGCTTCGAGCTTGCCGAACGATTGCGCTGCACCGAACAGGGCGAGCCGGCGCAGGCCATCGCGGGTCGCGGCTGCGGCGGCTGCGGGTGACTCGAGCAAGAGGAGATCGACCGAGCTCTCTCGATCGACGAGTGCCGGATACGCCAGCATCCGGCGGCCGCCGACATTGATCGTCACGGTCTCGGTGAGCTCGGCGAAGTCCCACGCGCGCAGCCCCATCCGCTCGTAGCGCTCGCGCGGCGCGCTCGCCCAGACTTCACGGGCGCGCTGGCCGAGCGCGGTTTGCAGCTCCTCGAGATCGCGGCCGGTCGCGAGCACCTTGTCCCGCTCGTCGATAACCCGGTAATTGAACGACAAGTACTGTGGCACGCTGCGCAGGTCCCACGTGGAGCGCGCGATCCGCTCGCCGGTGCGCTCGAAGATCGCGCGTTCGAGCGCGGGCAGGAGCGCTCCTTCAAAGGGCGGCAGCGTCGACGCGAGCTCGTGCGCGAGCTGATCGAGCGGCGCGAGTGGCTTGCGCTGGGCCTTCGGCAGTGACTCGAGCAGCGCGAGGATCTTCGGTTGCTGCCAGCCGGCGATCGTCCAGGTCATCGCGTCGGGCGCGAGCTGCGGCAGCATCGCGACCGGCACGCTGATCGTGATGCCGTCATCATCCTCGCCGGGATCGAACCGATACGCGAGCGCGAGCTCGACGCCGCGCACGGTCAGCTTGTCGGGGAACCGCGCGGGCGCGAGGTCGTGCGCGTCGGAGAGCAGCACGTCGGCGAGCGACAGCTCGAGCCTCGGCTTCGCCTGCGCGTACCACTGCTCGAACGTCGCGGCGCTGTTCACGGTCGGCGGGATGCGTCGATCGAAGAACGCGTATTGATCGCTGTCGTCGGCGAACATGTCGCTACGGCGCGCCTTGTCGCGCAGGCGCTGCGCCTCGGCCTGAACGCGCTGGTTGTGCGCCATGAACGGCGCCTTCGTCGTGTACTCGTGGCGGACCAGCGCGTGGGTGATGAACAGCTCGCGGCAGAGCACCGGATCGAATCGTGCGTACGCGACCGAACGTGACGCGATCGGTAGGCCGTACAGCGTGACGTGATCGCGCGCGACCACCTGGCCCTGCTTCGCGTCCCAGTGGGGATCGCCGTAGCTGTGCTTGCACAACGACCCGGCCGCCTGCTCGAGCCACCCGGGGTCGAGCTTCGCGACCGTGCGCGCGAACAGCTGCGAGGTCTCGACGAGCTCTGCCGCCATCACCCATGCCGGTGGCTTCTTCGCGAGGCCCGACGACGGATGGATCACGAATCTGATCTGACGCGCGCCCGTAAAATTGCGGGCCTCGCGGTTCCACATCCCGATCTTGCTGAGCAGGCCCGGTAGCAGCGCGCGATGGATCTGATCACCCGAAGCGGGCTGCGGATTCGGCGCGAAGTCGAGCTCCTTCATCACGCGCACGATTTGCTCGTGGATGTCGTCCCATTCGCGCATCCGGTTGTAGTTGAGGAACATGTCGCGACACTCGCGCTGCAGCTGCCGCCGCGACGAGCTCGCCTTCGCCTTCTTCCAGAATTCCCACAGCTTCAGGTAGCCGGCGAAGTCGCTGCCGTCGTCGCGGAACTGGCGATGGGCCTCGTCGGCCTTCTGCTGGACCGCCTGCGGCCGCTCGCGTGGATCCTGGAGGCCGAGCGCCGCCGCGATCACGACGACCTCGCGCAGCGCGCGCTCGTCGCGGCCGCCGAGGATCATCCGCGCGAGTCGCGGATCGAGCGGCAACCGACCGATCTGGTGGCCGATCGTCGTGAGCTCGCCGGCTTCGTCGATCGCGCCGAGCTCTTCGAGCACGCGGTAGCCGTCGCTGATCGCACGCGCCTGCGGTGGATCGAGGAACGGGAACCGCTCGATGTCGCCGAGCCGCAGCGTCTTCATCCGGAGGATCACGCCGGCGAGGCTGACTCGTTTGATCTCCGGATCGGTGTGGGCGGCCCGCGACGCGTAGTCCTGCTCCTCGTAGAGCCGGAAGCACACGCCGTGCTGCGTGCGGCCGCAGCGACCCTTGCGCTGATCCGCGCTCGCACGCGACACCGGTTCGATGAACAGCTGCGACACCCCGGTCCGCGTGTCGTAGCGATTGACTCGCGCGAGCCCGGCGTCGACGACATAGACGATGCCGGGGATCGTCAGCGAGGTCTCGGCGACGTTCGTCGCGAGCACGACGCGGCGCTGGCCGACCCGCACGAACACGCGCTGCTGATCGGCCGCGGACAACCGGCCGTAGAGCGGTAGCAGCAGCGTGTGGGGCAGGGCGTGTTGCTCGAGCTCGCCGAGCGCCTCGCGGATCTCGCGCTCGCCGGGCAGGAACACGAGGATGTCGCCGCGCGGATCGAGGTCGGTGATCTCCTCGACCGTGTTCGCGACGAGCTCGGCGAGGTCGGCTTCGTCCTCGCGAGGTGGCCTGTACAGGACGTCGACCGGGTAGGTGCGACCGGAGACCGAGACCACGGGCGCCGCGTCGAAGAACTTCGCGAACCGCTCGAGCTCGAGCGTCGCGGAGCTCACGATCACGCGGAGGTCGGAGCGCTGCGGCAGCAAGCACTTGATGAAGCCGAGCAGGAAGTCGATGTTGAGGCTGCGCTCGTGGGCTTCGTCGATGATCAGCGTGTCATATGCGCGGAGGAGGGGGTCGCTCTGGATCTCCGCGAGCAAGATGCCATCGGTCATGAACTTCACGCGCGTCGTGCGTGCGAGCTTGTCGGAGAATCGGATCTTGTAACCGACGAGCTGACCGACCTCGGTCTCGAGCTCTTGAGCGACGCGCGCGGCGACGCTCGTGGCCGCGATCCGCCGCGGCTGCGTACAGCCGATTCGCTCGCGGCCCATCGCGAGGCAGATCTTCGGGAGTTGCGTGGTCTTTCCCGAGCCCGTCTCTCCCGCGACGATCACGACCTGATGCGCGGCGATCGCCGCCGTCAGCTCGTCGACGTGTGCGGTGATCGGAAGATCCGGAGGAAACGACGGCGTCATCGGCGGCACTACTTAACGGTTGCGCTGCGCCTCGGCGATCGCGTCGAACAATGGCGCGAGCACCTGGCGGTCGACGCGAGCCTCGCGGACGGTCCGGAAGCGCTGGACGCGGCGATCGAGCTCGGCGAGCTCGCGCTCGAGCACGTCGAGCTGTGCGCGAGTGTGGAGCTCGCGGCGTAGCGTGTCGCACACGTAGTGGATGCAGCGCGCCGGGCGGTGCGCGGCTTCGAGCGTGCAGCCGGTCTCACCGCGAAACGCGCAGCCGGCGTGATCGCTGCGCGGTGCGACGAGGTCGCCGCGCCGCGTGCCCGCGTGGCCGAGCGCCGCGAGCTCGTTGTCGTCGAACAGATCGGCGGTGACGCCCGCGCAGCACGCTCCGCCCGCGAAGTGACCGACCGGAAACGGCTGGCCGGCCGTGCACGATCCGCACGACTCGACCCCCGCGAGCAGTGCCGAGATCCGCAGCTTCTGGTCGAGGATCGCGCGCGCGAGCTCCGGCTCTTCTCGATCGGGGCGTGACCGAAGCTCGTCGCGCAGGCGGGCGTGAAGCGCGATCAGCTCGCCTGCGCGCGACCGCGGCTGGCGCAACTTGATCAGCAACCGCTCGACGGCGATCAACACGCCGCCACCGTAGCACCCATCTCGCGGTCGCTGTATGACCGAGCGATGACGACCCGACGGTTGTGGATCCTGCTCGCGCTCGCAGCTTGCGGCGCTCCGACCCCGCCGCCTGTACCTGCACCTGGGCCCGCGCCCGCACCGGCTCCCGCGCCCGACCCAGCACCCGCACCCTCGAGTGGTAGCGACGGTGCGGTGTGCGGCACGCGCGGCGCGAAGGAGTGCCCGGCCGATCAGTTCTGCAGCTATGCGGTCGGTGCGGACTGTGGAGCGACCGACCACCCCGGGCATTGCGCGACGAAGCCGCAGCTCTGCCCGCATCTCGTCAACCCGGTGTGCGGCTGCGATGGCAAGACCTACAACAACGGTTGCGAAGCATCGCGCTCTGGCACCGGCCTCGAGTCAAACGGCGCGTGCGCGCCAGGCTAGCGACCCGATCACGCCAGCATGCCGGTCGCGATCGCATCCATGAGCGCCGCGAACTGCCGTTCCGAAAACGCCGAGCCGCTGGTCAGCCAGTCGTGGTGACGGTTGTCGCGAGGAGGATTTCCGCGCTCGTCGTGGAAATGCCCGAGCACATCGAGATGGTCTCCGAGCCCTGACCAGATCAGGTTGCCCCACAGCTGGGAGCGGAACGGCACCACGCCATCGTTGTCGGTGATCGCGGGTGCCCGGCCGAACGTGCGCGTGAACTGCGCCTCGTCGTCATCCCTGAATCCGGCGTGGGCGTGACAGGGATAACGTTTGTCGGTGACGGCCGTGATCCGGTGCAGCGCGTAGAACAGCGAGAGCGAGAGCGCGCGCAGCGGATGGCCGACGGTCTTCGCCCACCGCCGCGGCGTCGGGGCCGGCGACATCGATGCCGTCGCTTGATAGCGCACGCCGGGACGGTCCTCGAAGCCCGCGACGACGAGGTCCATCGATTCGGGGCTGAGCTGCAGCATCGAGCCTTGATCGTCCTCGATCGCAGCGAGGAACGTGCGGACCTCGGGGCGCCCGGCATCGTCGACCATGCCGACGAGAGATTCGACCGCGCGGTCGAGCATCAAGAGCTTGAACGGGAACGCGAGATCACCGCGCTGCACGAACCCGAGCACGACACTGGTGGCCCGCAGCGGCGTCGCGCCGAGCGTCAGGCCGGCGACCGTGAGCATCGACAACGCCGCGAGCACGCGTTGCCCGTTGGAGGTCGCGAAGAAGCTCGCCAGCGGGGTTCCGTAATGCGGCGTATTCATCGTCGTGATCGACCGCAGGCGCGGCAGCCACGCGAGCTCGCTCGCCGGGATCGAGGTCGTCGAGGGCGATGCCACGAGGCGAGCGTCGAGTCCGCCCGTCGAGTGCCCGAGCAGATGGATCGGATCGCTGCCCACCGCGGTGCGCTGGACCAACTCGGCAAGCCGCGTCGAGCGCCGGCGGATCGAAGCCGTCGGCAGATCCTCGATGACGTGCGAGACCAGCTCGTGTCCCGCGGCCGCGAACCGCGCCGTCAGCGCTCGCTCGACGTGGACGAAGTAGGTGTAGGAGCCCAGCTTGCCGAAGCCGAACATCCCTGGTGAGAAGTAGACGTGGTGGCGCATGTCGCTCGTTTCACTCGGGCTGGGCGGCCCGCGGGAGGGTGACGCTGAACGTCGTGCCATCGGCGGCCGTCGAGGTGACACCCAAGGTGCCGTGATGCGAGCTCACGATGCTCTCGACGATGTAGAGGCCGAGGCCCACGCTGCGCTGCGCGCCCGCGCTGGGGTTGACCTGTTGCATCGGCTCGAAGATGTCGCGAAGCCGCTCGGGAGGAATCACGCTTCCGGTGTTGTGCACGGAGAACTCGACGGAGGACGCGGCACCGTGGATGCGAACGCCGATCCGCGTGCCGGGCGGGCTGTATTGCACGGCGTTGGATAGGAGATTTCCCAGCACCTGGCCGATGCGGTCTGGATCGACCTCCGCCCGCGTATCGCCCGCGATCACGAGCTCGAGCTCGTGCTGCGGATGAGAGATCTCGAACTCGTCCATCGCCTGGCGGAAGATCGAGCCGAGGTCATTGGGCTTCCGGTCGACCCGGATCCCACCGCCGAGGTGGGCCTGGGTGTAGTCGAGGATGTCGCGGATCATCCGCTCGGCGCGCTGCGCCGCCGACTGGATCCGCGCGACCGTCTTGATCGTGGTCGGCGCCAGCTCGCCGTTCTCGAGCAGCATCGACGCGCCGAGCAAGATCGTGCTGAGCGGGTTGCGCAGGTCGTGGCTGACGATGCCGATCAGGCGATCGCGAAACCGGCCGCGCTCGTCGAGCCGCGACTTTTCGAGCGCGACCGCCGCCTGGTCCGCGAGTGCCGAGAGCACCCACTCCGGGTCGTCATCGGCGGCTTCGCGGCGCGCCGGTAGTGCGACCGCGAGGATGCCCATCACCTCGCCACCCACCACGAGCGGGACGCCGAGGAAGCGCTCCGCGGTGACGCCGAGGGCGAGCTGGAGCTCCTCGAAGAGGTGATCGTTCGCGGCGTGCACGCGCGCCGCATCCGGCGGCACGGCGCCGACGGACGCGCGCATCGTCATCACGCCGTCCGCGTCGGCGAGCATGAGGACGGTCGCCTGCGCTTCGCAGAGCAGCGCGGCGCGCTTCACCGTCAGCTGGAGGACCTCGTCGAACGAGATCGCGTACGTGAGCGCGCGGCTCACCTCGGTCAAGCCGCGTATCTGCAAAGCGCGACGATCGTCGCGAAGAAACGGTGTCACGGCCGGCCGACCTCGATCCCGTGTGCGGTGATGCGGAAGTCCTGGACGTCGAGCTCGTGGTTCGAGCCGCGTCCCTTGACGATCTTGAGCGTCCGGCGCGCCGTGTCGCCGTTCCACACGAGATCGAGCCTCACGATCGCATCCGAGAGAGCGCAGATCTGGCCCTCCATGGGGCTGGCGACTGCGGTCGTCGTCTGCGTCAACACGCACGCGACCCGGCGAGCAACGAAGTGCTGCATCAGCGCGTAAAGGTAACTGTACAGGCGCGTGAGGTCACTCGCGGCGCCCACCAGGTCGCCGACCGAGTCGACGACGACGCGCTTGATGTTCTTTTCTTGGATCGTCCGGAACAGCTCGACCAGGATGCTGTCGATCTGCAGCTCGACCGGGGACGCATAGAGATAGTGGAGGCCTTGCTGCTGGGCCTCGCTGAGGGTGATCCCGAGTCCCTGGACGCTGCGCGCGAGCTGGGTCGGGTTTTCCTGGAAGTTCACGTAGAGGCCGGGCTCTCCGAGCTTCACGCCGGCGAGCACGAACTGGAGCGCGAGCGTGGTCTTGCCCGCTCCGGTCGGTCCCTCGAGCAGCGTCGCGCCGCCGGCCCACACCCCGCCGCCGAGCAGCGTGTCGAGGACCGGAACGCCGGTCGACAGGCGCTCGTCGTTTGCCGTGTACGACATCGGTGTGACCGGGCTCGTCAAGCGAGGGAACACGTCGAGGCCATCGCCGGTGATGGCGAACGCGTGCAGACCTTCCTGGTAGTTGCTGCCGCGCAGCTTGAGCACGCGCAGGTAGCGCTCGTCTCGCGTCCCATGCTTCTTGCGCGCGAGCTCGACCATGCCGTCCGCGACCGCGAACTCCGGGAACAGCGGAATCTGATCCTCGCTGTACTCGCCGAGGAAGAATGCGGTCGTGTCGTACGCACTCAGCAGGCCCGCCACCTCGTAGAGAACGCGTCGCATCTCCGGGATCGAGGTGCTGAGATCGTGAACGGCCTTGAACGAGTCGATCACGATGATCTTGGGCGAGGCCGTGGTGATGATCTCCTTGAGCTTGGGGACCAGCGCAGTCACACCTCCTGCCTCGAGCTCCTCGGCGATCGAGTCGTAGCGGATCGCTCCATTCATCAAGAGCTCTTGGTCGAAGAAGCTGAACTTCTGGAGATAGCGGACGACCTTCTCGAGCGGCTCGGACAGCGTCGTCAGATAGATGATCGGCCGCGGGTCTTCCACGAGCTTCGCGTTCGCGAAGATCAGGCGCTCCGCCAGGATGGTCTTGCCGCTGCCCGGCTCGCCCATCACGATGTTGATCGAGTTGGCGGGGAAGCCGCCGCACAGGATGGCGTCGAGCTGGGCGTTGCCGCTGGAGACCCGGGGCAGCAGAGCCGCCTGAAGCGGACGAGAATCGCGGACAATCATGATCGCTCCTGAACGTGTAGACGTGCGCGGGGCGATCGTTTCTCGACGAGATCCTGCACCATGGCGATCAAGCGGTGCTGGGCAAGTGGCTTCAGCAGGAAGCCATCAGCTCCTGCTTCGTTGGCGCGCGCGCTCGCGGCGAGGATCGTCTGTACGAGCACGAGCACGTCTCGAGTCTCGGGGTTGGCCTTGAGCTGCCGGCACAGTGCGAGTCCATCCAGCTTCGGGACCAGGATCTCGCACACCACGAGGTCTGGTTTGCGGGCTCGAATCTTGTCGAGCGCTTCCTGGCCATCTTGCGCGAGCTCGACACGATGACCCGCAGCGCACAGGAATTCCGTGCCCAGTGCGCGGACGTGCGGGTCACGCTCCACGAACAAGATGTCCAGCGAATGCAAGCCGTTGACTGTCCACCTTCCGCGGACAATTCGCAATCAGTACAACTACGCAGGCGCGTCGGACCGGTGCGCCAAGGTGCGACGATTGCGGGGCAATTCGCAGCTTAGTGGCTGGGGGCGGTGGCCGGTGCGTTCGTATCGGTCTTCTGCGTGGTCTGGACCGACTTCGAGCCATCCGGCATCTCGGTCGTCTTGACCTTCGAGTTGGTCGTCGACGACTCGCCCGTGTCGTCTTGCCTGGTGGTCTGCGTGCTCGTCGTGGTGACCGACTTCGGCTCCGGCTTCTTGCCACAGCCCGTGACAAGCAGTGTCGCAACCGAGAAGCCGAGCGCCAGCGAGATCGAGGTTCTCATCATGCGTCGCACCCCGTGCAACAACCGGCCCGCGTGCGATCGACCTCGGCGGCCATTGTGAGAGCCGTCGGTGGCGCCCGATTCGCACACGGGCGAATTCGCTCGCGGATTCCCGCGCAGGGATTTCTGAGCCGTAGCTTAGACGCCGAGCTAGCACTCCGTGTCATATAGGCGTATGTCGATTCACCAAGTCCTCGCCGATCGGCGAGACGAAGTGATGCGTCGGTGGAAAGCGCTCGTGCAGGGCACGCTCGTTCCACTGGCGATGCCGTCGATCGAGTTGCTCGATCACCTACCCGACTTTCTCGACGAGGTGATCGCGTCGCTCCGGGACGCCGACACGCATCCGGGCGTCGGCGAGCCGCCGCAAGACAGCACGATGGCGGCGGGTCATGGCGAGCAGCGCCTGAGACTCGGCTTCAGCCTCGACTCCGTCGTTCGAGAGTACGGCGCCTTGCGGGATGCCGTGGTCGCGACGGTGCTCGATGCGGGCGAGCAGATCAGCTTTCGCGAGATGCAGATCGTGTTCGACTGCATGATCGGGGGGATCGCCCATGCCGTCTCGGAATACGCGCGCCAGCGCGATGCCGAGCTGCTGCGACAGGCCAACGAGCACTTCGCTTTTATCGCGCACGAGCTGCGCAATCCGATGTCGTCGGCGACCCTGGCATTCGAGAGCCTGAGGGCCAAAGGACGACTTCCGACGGACGGCCACGAAGTAGGCGCCCTCGAGCGCGGCCTGCAACGAACGAACGAGCTGATCGATCAAACGCTGCGCATCGCTCGGGTGGCGTCGGGGATCGAGTTGCGACGGCAGTCGACCACGTTGAGCGCGATCTTCGAGGATGCCCAGGCGGGTGCGATCTCGGAGGCCGAAGCCAGGGGCGTCAAGATCGAGGTCACCCTCGAAAATGACGAATGCCTTAACGTCGACGTGCGTCTGCTGCGGTCGGCGGTCGGTAATCTCGTCCGCAATGCGGTGAAGTACACGCATCCGAACAGCACCGTGTCGCTCCGCGGCACCCACACCACCAATCGCGTCGTGATCGAGGTCGAAGACCGCTGTGGCGGGCTCGAACCCGGCAAAGTGGAGCAGGCGTTTGCTCCGTTCGTTCGACTCGAAACCACGCAGAGCGGTTTCGGCCTCGGCCTCGCGATCGCCAAGCAGGCCGTCGATGCCCACGGGGGGACGATCCGAGTCCAGAATCTGCCCGGTCGAGGCTGCGTGTTCGTCCTCGAGTTGCCCGCGTGAGCCGCTAGCGGCGAGGTTTGCGGCGGCGGGTAAGCCATCCGGCGACGATCGCGAACCCCACCCACGACGACGCCGCCGCGTCGGCGTCGACCTCGCAACATCCTCCGCTCTTGCCGCCGCCCGACGACATGCCGGCGTCGTCGTCGAAGCCGTGCGCGTCGTCGCCCGCGCTCGGCATGTTGCCGAACTCGAACGCGCCGAGATCGATTCCGGCGCCGACGACGTACCGCGGCTCCGATCCGATCGGTGGCGTCGACTCGACCATCGGCGCACCGTCTTGCATCGCGCCGTTGCCGTCGGCGTACTGCGGCTGCGCGAGCCCGACATCGATCGCGGGCGATCCGGCCGCGAGGTGATAGTCGTCGCTGCCGGCAAAGCCCGGACTCGTGCCACCGACCGTCGCGGTCAACGCAGCAGGGACGCCGCCGATACCGTCCATGATGAAGTTGTTGCTGCCGGTGACGTAGGCTTGCGTCGCCGCGTCGGACGTCAGCTTGGTGCCCGCGACCGTCGCATAGACGATGTTGTCGTAGAGGTAGACGTGCGTCGCCGCGGGCGCGGGCGTGGTCGTCAGCACGTGGAACAACTGATTCGACGCGTTGCGCAGCACGAACGTGTTGCCGATCGCGTAGAGCGCCCCGTTACGGCTCCCATTCGCATCCGCTGGATTGTCCGTCCCGAACAGGATCGTCTGCGAGTTGTTGTCCGCCGAGGTCGCCCGCACGAACACGTTGCCGATCAGCACCGCGTTCGCATTCGGCATCGCCGTGTTCGCGCTCTGGATCAGGTCGACCTCGTAGTTGCCAGCATTCTCGACGTAGTTGCCGATGATCTCGATGCAGCGCGTGCGCAGCTTGATGTTCTGGCCGCCATGCGAATCGTGGATGTGGTTGCCGATCAACCGGACGACCTCGCCCTGGAGATACAGATTGTGGCTCTGCCCGTCGTTCGCGCCGTTCGCGTAGATATCGCTGTTCTCGATCGTGATCACCGAAACGCCGTCGGACTGCGCACCGTCCTGGTTGTCGTGGATCGACATGTCCGAGAACGTCACGTCGTGCGCGCCGGCGGTGAGCCGGAACCCCGCGCCGTTCTTGCTCGCGTTCGCGGCTTTCGTCAGCTCGAGGTGCGAGACCTGCCAGTAGCTCGCGTTCGTCCATTGGAAGATCGCGCGCGGAACCGAGCCGCTTCCACTGAGATCGACCCCGGTCGCGTCGAACACCGGCCGTGCGCCCGCGACGCCGCGCATCACGATCGGCGCTTGCTCGGTCCCGGACGCGGTGAGCTGACAGGCGTCGGTGTACGTGCCCGGATCGACCTCGACGATGTCGCCGGGCTGCAGCGCCACGGCCTTCGCGAGCACGCAGGGAGACTGGTACATCCGGGTCGCGCCGACCGGATAGGTCGTGGCGAACGCGGTGCCACCAAGCGCCAGGATTCCGAGCGAGACGCGCACGAGCAACGACATCCATCGAGCATCTTGCAATTACGCGCCGCGATCTAGGGCTACGAGCACATGCGGGTGCGGACGCGTCGATACAGCGTCGACGGATCGATGCCGAGGATCTCGGCCGCCTTGACCTTGTTCTCGCCGCAATGTGCGAGCACGCGGTCGATGTATGCGTCCTCGATCTCGCGCAACGTCACGAGCCCGTCGCTGGCAGTGACGAGGCGCACAGCGCCGTCGACGATCTCCGGAGACATCGCGCGCAGATCACCGAGCGTCGCTGCCGGCCCGCGCACGAGGATCGCGAGTCGCTCGATCGCGTGCTCGAGCTCGCGAACGTTGCCGGGCCACGCGTAAGCCGCGAGCGCGGCGATCAGCTCGTCGGAGAGCGTGCGCACCGTGCAGCCGGCGTTGCGCGCACGCGCCCGTGCGAGGAAGTGGAGGGCGAGCGCGGGAATGTCCTCGCGCCGGTCGCGCAACGGCGGGACGACGATCGGCACGACCGAGAGGCGATAGAACAGATCCTCGCGAAACTGGCCCGCCCGGATCTCGGCCTCGAGATTCCGGTGGGTCGCGGCGATCACGCGGACGTCGACCTTGCGCGTCGCATCGCTGCCGACTGCGCGGAGCTCCTGGTGCTGGAGGACGCGGAGGAGCTTGGCCTGCGCACCCAATGGCATGTCGCCGATCTCGTCGAGAAACAGCGTGCCTCCGTCCGCCTCACCGAACACGCCGAGGCGATTCGCTGCGGCGCCGGTGAACGCACCGCGGACGTGACCGAACAGCTCGCTCTCGATCACGCCGTCGGCAAATCCCGCGCAGTTGATCGCGACGAACGGCTCGGCTCGCCGCGGGCTCGCGGCATGAACCGCGCGCGCGACCAGCTCCTTCCCGGTGCCGGACTCGCCGCGGATCAGCACGACCGCGCCGGTCGCCCCGACGCGCGTCACCGCTCCAGAGAGCTGGTGGATCGCCGCGCTCGCGCCGACGATCCCCGACAACGCACCGGTGCGGGTACGAGCGCGCGCGGCGTGGGCGACCAGCTCCGCCATTCGCACGGGCTTCTCGACGAAGTTCCACGCACCACGCCGCATCGCTTCGACCGCGGCTTCGACGTCGCCGAATCCGGTCATCACGATCACGGCGGAGCTCGCGGGGGCGGCGGCAAGCACCGCGAGACCGTCGACCTCCGGCATCCGAAGATCGGTGATGACGAGGTCGGGCGCGCGCTCCGTCATGGCCAGGATCGCGGCGCGCCCGGAGTCGAGCGCGCGCACGTCCCAGCCGTCCGCTTCGAGGTTGTCGGCGACGAGCCGCGCCATGGCCGCGTGATCGTCGACGACGATCGCGGCAGGTTTCACTACAGACATGATCTCTCCCGTCCCGCCGCGCATGCGGCGAGCAATGACCTGATCCAAAACGCTTCGTTGCGACGATCAGGTGAGAGGAGGACCGCGAGCGCTGCGTACGAACCGGCGGCGGGCGAGAGGTTGCGACGTCTCGACGCCTGGCTCCGACGGCAGGACGCGGCGCGACGCGGCCGGGAGCTCGACCCGCGCGACCGCGACGAGCAAGTCGAGGACGCGCGCCGTCCTGGGAGCGCGCCGCGTCGCCGGTGCGACGTGGAGGCACTTCGCGACGTGCAGCTCGCTGTGGTCCGCGTGGCGGGGCTGGGCCGTGGCCACGCGCGCACCGGCCACGACGAGCGTGACCGCGACGAGTGTGGACCACACCGACCGCATCTCTTCAGGCGTAGCACGCGCGCGCCGGACGGGCAGCCCGAATTGCAAAATGCAAAACGCGATCGCGAACTGCAACGTCGAGCGTCGCATCGCGGTGCAGGTGCGCGGATTTTCTAGCGGCGATCGCTGGCCCGTTCGCTGCAATCGGTGTGGGCGAGGCAACCATGAACCCGCGAAACAATCACGAAGACACCAACCGCTGGGACGACGAGCCGACCACGCCCTTCGAGTGGCTGCGCACTGCACGCGTGCTGGTCGCAGAAGATGACGATTCGCTGCGCGAGATGATCGCGTCGCGGCTGCGTGGCGACGGTTGCCACGTCGTCCAGGCCAAGAACGGCGACGAGGCGCTCGACCTGATCACCTCGATCGACTCGGGCCGCGCGGAGATCCGCCAGCTCGATCTCGTCGTCATCGACTTCCGGATGCCCGGGATGTCCGGACTCGATGTCGTGCGAGTGCTCCGGGCGTGGCAGTGGGGGACGCCGGTCGTGTTCGTGACGGCGTACCCCGACGACCGCTTCCTGACCCAGGCCGGCGAGCTCGGCGCGAGCGTGCTCCCGAAGCCGTTCGTGCTGTCGCGGCTCAGCCGGGTCGCGAGCGATGCGCTCGCGAGGAGGTGGTCATGACCTCGCCGACGCTCGTGATCGCCGATGACGATGCCGACATGCGCGCGCTCGTGCGCGAGGTCTTGCGGCCCGAGTTTCCGGAGGCGATCGAAGTGGCCGACGGGCGCCAGTTGTTCTGGCACCTCATGCGGTCGAGCTTCGGGGTGGCGGGCACGAAGCGCGACATCGTGATCGTCACCGATCTGAAGATGCCGACCTACAGCGGGCTCGACGTGCTCGACGCGTGGCACGACCCCGCGGCCGCGAGCCCGATGGTCGTGATCACCGCGTTCCCCGACGCTGTTGCACGCCGCCGCGCGGGCCGGCTCGACGCGACGCTGCTCGCGAAGCCGTTCTCTCGCGCCCAGCTGCGCGACGCCGTACGCGACGCCGTGCGGCGCAGGCGCGCGCAAGGAGTGACGCCATGACGGACCCCGCCCGCGCGTTCCCCGTGCTCGCCGCGCGCACGGCGCTGCAGCGACCGATCGCCTGGCTCGGCGGCCATGCGATCGTGATCTCGGTCGCGCTCGTCGCGGCGTTCGCGATGCTCGATCACCTGACCGGGGTCGAAGCGACGTTCGTCGTCTTGACGTACTTGCTGCCGATCTCGCTCGTCACGTGGTTTCGCTCGCGCGCGGCCGCGCTCCTGGTCGCGGCGCTCGCGACAGCCTGCACGACGTGGATCTTCGTCACCGGCCAGCCCGCGACGCCCGTGGGCGGCATCGTGGTGAACGCGCTCGGTGCGTACGGCATGTTCGTCGTGACGATCGCGATCCTCCGCGCGTTGCGCCGGCACGTCGAACGCGAGCAGCTCGGCCGGCGTGCCGCGGTCGAGCAGCTCCGGCACGCGGAGCGACTACAAGTCATCGGCACGCTGTCCGCGGGCGTCGCCCACGAGCTCGGGACCCCGCTCAACGTGATCTCGGGTGCGGCCGAGATGATGGACGATCCGACGGTCTCGCGCGTGCGGATCGGCGAGCTGTCCGCGCTGATCCTCCGCCAGACCGACCAGATCACGTCGATCATCCGCCAGCTCCTCGACTTCGGCCGGCAGGCGGGAAGCGCGGCCGAGGAGATCGAGGTCGATCGCGCTGTGACCGCGACCGCCGAGATGCTGCGTACCGTCGCGGGAAAGCGCCACGTCGCGATCGAGCTCGAACCGGCACTCGGCGGCCGCGGCGTGCGCGCCAATCCTCGCGAGCTCGAACAGGTCGTGTCGAACCTGATGCTCAACGGCATCCAGGCGATGCCCAAAGGCGGAACGCTGCGCGTGACCACGCGTTCCGAGATCCGTCACGACGGGGAATGGGCAGCGATCGTCGTCGAGGATCAAGGCGATGGCATTCGTCCGGAGCACCTGCCGTTCATCTTCGATCCGTTCTTCACGACAAAAGGCGTCGGGGAAGGCACAGGGCTCGGCTTGTCGGTGAGCTACGGCATCGTCAGCGACTGGGGCGGCAAGATCGAGGTCGACAGCCGGCCGGGACACGGCGCGCAGTTTGCCGTGCTGTTGCCGATCGCATCCATGCGTACCGGTTGACATGGTCCACCCGATGTCTCTGGGCGATTGCAAAAGATCGTCTTAGCTTCGGGCGCATGAAGACCCTCGCATTCACGATCTTGATGGGGCTGGGCGCGGTGGCGAGCGCGGACAAGTCGGGCGAACGCCCGGCGCGTAGCGGCGCCGAAGGCGGCGCGAAGGTAAGTGCTAGGCCCTCCGAAAAAGTGCCGGTCACGACGGCATCGCCCGACGCGCGCGATCTCTACATGAAGGCGCAAGACCTCGCCGACAAGCTGCGCGGGACCGACGCGCACGAGCTGTTCGCGAAGGCGGTCGCGAAGGACAAGGACTTCGCACTCGCGTATCTCGGGATGGCGAACACGTCGGGTACCGGCAAGGACTTCTTCGACGCTCTCGGTAAAGCCGTCGCACTCGAAGACAAGGTCTCGCCGGGCGAGAAGCTGCTGATCCAGGCTGCAGAGCAAGGCTCGAAGAACGACCAGGCGCACCAGAAGGAGTCGCTCGACAAGCTCGCGAGAATGTTCCCGAGCGACGAACGTGTCGCGAACTTGCTCGGCGCGTACTACTTCGGGCGCCAAGACTATGCGCAGTCGATCGCGGCGTACGAGAAAGCGATCAAGATCAACCCGGCGTTCACCCAGCCGTATAACCAACTCGGCTACGCGTATCGGTTCTCGAACGAGCTTCCGGACGCGGAGCGCACGTTCAAGAAGTACATCGAGCTCATCCCCGGGGATCCGAACCCGTACGACTCGTACGGAGAGCTCCTGATGGAAGAGGGCAAGTTCGACGACTCGGTCGCGAGCTACAAGAAGGCCCTCGCGATCGATAACAACTTCGTCGCGTCCTACATCGGCATCGGCAACGACCAGATGTTCCAGGGCAAGGGCGACGATGCGCGCAAGACGTTCGCGCAGTTCGCCAAGGTCGCGCGGACCGACGGCGAGCGCCGCACGGCGATCTTCTGGACCGCGATCGCGTACTCGTTCGAAGGTGCGTGGGACAAGGCCGTCGCCGAGGGCGAGAAGATGGTCGCGATCGCGAACGAGCGCAAAGACAACGCGATGCTGTCGAACGACTACAACTTCATCGGCAACACGTTGCTCGAGGCCGGCCGCGCCGACGAGGCGGCGGCGAAGTACAAGCTCCAGCAGGAGATGAACGACAAGGCGAACCTTCCGGCCGGGGTCAAGGAGACGGTGAAGCGCACCGGGCTCTACGACGACGCGCGGGTCGCACTGGTGAAGCACGATCTCAAGACCGCGAAGGCGAGGGCGGCCGAGTACGCCAAGCAGGTCAACGTGAAGCAGAACCCCTTCGAGGTCCGCCAGGCCCACGAGCTGAACGGCATGGTCGCGATCGAAGACAAGCAGTGGAAGACCGCGGTCGACCAGCTCGGCCACGCGAACCAGCGCGATCCGCGCGTGCTCTATCTCGAGGCCGTCGCCATGAAGGGCGCGGGCGATGCGAAGGGCTCGAAGGCGATGGCGGCCAAGGCGGCAAACTTCAACGGGCTCGCGCCGAACTTCGGTTACGTGCGAGCGAAGGCCCAAGCCCTCACGAAGTGATCACGCGCGGAGCGTGGCGATCGCCGCGAGATATTCGGCGCGCACCCGGCCGGCGAGCACGCTCCAGTCGTAGCCGAGCGCGGCGCGGCGGTTGAGCTCGCCCTGGCGGCGGCGCGTGTTCGGATCGAGCGCCGCGATCCGGGCGACCGCGTCGGCGAGCGCGGCGGCGTTGCTCGGCGGCACGAGGTGCGTGCCGTCGGCGGTCGCGACCTGGCGATAGCCCGCGATGTTCGAGCACACGATCGGCTTGGCCGACGCCATCGCCTCGAGCAGCACGATGCCGAACGACTCCTGGCCGGTCGATGGCGCGACGAACACGTCGCAGTCGCGATACAGCTCGACGAGGCGCGGCAGGTTCACCGGCCCGTGGTAGGTGAGCCCGGGGATCGTGGGCGGCGGCTCTGCGTTGCCGAGCTCGCCGGCGACATCGAGCGTGACGCTGACACCCCGGTCCAGGAGCATGCGATACGCGTCGAACAAGTAGCGCGCACCTTTGCGGGTGTCGCCGATCCGGCCGACGAACAGCAGCTTGATCGGCGCCGTCGCGCTCGTGTGGAGCTTCGTCGGCGCGGCCGCGAACACGTTCGTCGGCACGCCGTTCGGGATGATCGCGAGCGGCCGCTTCCACACGGCGGACGCGTACGTCGCCGCCGCGTCGCTGACCGCGATCGCGCGCTGGAACCACGGGAACATCGTGCGACCCCACAGCTGGCGGGTCAGCGTGAACGCCTTGGACTCTGCTTCGGCGTACGCGTGGAACGTCGCGACATGCGCGATCGAGCGAGTCGCCCACACCGACCAGTACGACAGCGCGGGTTGCGCGGGCTCGTGGATGTGGATCACATCGAACGCGCGCCGCCGAAAGAACCGCGCGACCTGCCAAGGCTGGACGAAGATCCCGAGCTGGTTGTCGGAGCCGTTCGCGGGGATGTTGATCACGCCCGAGAACCCGTGGGTATAGGGCTCGTCGATCGGTGTCGACGCCGGTCCGACGATCGTGACGTGATCGCCGCCTCTGCGCAGCGCGGTCGCGAGCTGCTGAGCGTGATGCTTGACGCCGCCGCCGGGCGCTGAGAGATCGTACGTGACCATCATGCAAACGCGAAGTGGTTGCGGAATCGCAGGGACGACCCGTTGAGCGCGAGTCAGGCCTTCGGCGTGAGCCACCATCCCCTTTCTGTGCCCGCCGGTGCGAAAAGCCTTCGCGGGAATCAGGGGGTTCGCCGATTGTTGCCTACTTGATCACCTTCTTGCGCGCCGCTTGGGCCACGTGCGGCAACACACCGGTGCCTTTCGCGATCTGGCGCACGGCATCGATCGGGACGTAGTCGAGGGCGCGCACCGCGACCTCGGGCGGGCTTTTCGGGTTGCGCGCGAGCGCGAGCGCGACCTGCGGGCGCTGGAACCACTCGCGACGCTCGGCGACTTGCTTCAAGAGCTCCGGCGAGGACTGCGCGTTCTTCACGATCGCGAGGATGTCCTCGATGCTGATCTGCGGGTTCTTCAGCACGTACGGGTGAAGCGTGCGGTTGGTATCGCGGAGGATCGCGTTGCGTTGGTCGCGGTTGCCGTGAAGTGCCATCTGGATCTTCGCGGCCTGGGTGAGCTTGTCGGTCTGCGGCAGCGCGGGTGCCTGCGCCTGCGCCACCGGTGGCACCGTCGTCGCGCGCTCGCTACGGATCCGCTCGTGGCGCGCGGGCCCGCCACCGCTGTCGTGGCCGGTCACGACTGCTGCGCGTAGCTCGGCGGCGAGCACGGGATCTATCGTCACCGCGACGCCGAATCCCTCGAGCACCTGGATCACGCTCACGTCGCGCTCGAGCCGCGCGCCATCGGGGAGCACGATCTCGAGCGTCGCCGGGGTCTCGCCGGCGACGGCCGCGACGTCGGTGACCCGCACGAGCAGGCCGCCCTTCGCCATCTGCAACGTGTCGTCGTGGAGGTCGCTGTAGCGCTCGTACGTGATCCGGAACGCGAGCGCCATCGCACCAGCTTACTTCGGATCGGTCACCAGATGTGCGCGCGCTCGTTCGGGGCGAGATAGAGCTTCGCGCCCGACTTGATGTCGTACGCCGAGTACCAAGCGTCGACGTTGCGCACCGTGTCGGCGCGATACATCGCCGGTGCGTGGCCATCCGTCTTGACCTGGTTGCGCAGCGCCTGCTCGCGCTCCTCGCTGCGCCAGCCTTGCGCGAACCCGAGGAAGAACTGCTGTTCACCGGTCAGGCCGTCGACGATCGGCGCGGTCGCACCATGCAGCGATGCGCGATACGCGTCGAACGCGACCGCGAGCCCCGCGGTGTCCGCGATGTTCTCGCCGAGCGTCTGTTCGCCGTCGACGTTGAGGTCCGGGAACGGCTTGTACGCGCTGTACTGTGCCGCGAGGATCGCGCTCGACGCCTTGAAGTGTGCGGCGTCCTCGGGTGTCCACCAGTTGACCATCCGCCCGGTCGCATCGAAGTCGGCGCCGGTGTTGTCGAAGCTGTGGCTGATCTCGTGGCCGATCACCGAGCCCATCGAGCCGTAGTCGATCGAAGCGGGTTGCGTCGGATCGAAGAACGGCGGCTGCATGATCGCGGCCGGGAAGTTCAGCGCGTTCATCGCCGGCAAGTTCACCGCATTGACGGTCTGCGGCGTCATCACCCACTCGCCGCGATCGACCGGCGTGCCGAGCCGCGCGAGCCTGAACTCGTACTCGAAGTGATCGGCGCGATCGACGTTGCCGTACAGATCGTCGGGCCTGATCTCGAGGCCCGAGTAATCGCGCCAGTGATCGGGATAGCCGACGCCGACCTTCAGCGCGGTCAGCTTGGCCTTCGCCTTGGCCTTCGTCGCCGGCGTCATCCACGCGAGGTTGTCGATCCGGACGGCGAACGCCGCGAGCTCGTTCTGGACCATCGCCTCGGCCCGCGCCTTCTCGCTCGCGGGGAAATACTTCGCGACGTAGAGCTTGCCGACCGAATCGCCGAGCGTCGCGCTCGTGAGCTCGACGCCGCGCTTCCAGCGATCGCGCTGGGCCTCGACGCCGTTGAGCGCCGTGCCGAAGAACGCGAATTCCTCGTCGGTAAATGGCTTCGGCAGCACGCCGGCGACGCGTTCGATCGCGTGGTACGTCAGATAGTCGCGCCAGGTCGCGAGCGGTTCGGATTGGACCAGGGCCGCGAGCTTCGGGATCGCGATCGGGTGCCACACGACGAACCCCGCTTGTTTCG
Organism: Deltaproteobacteria bacterium; assembly: GCA_040004535.1. Classification (GTDB taxonomy): domain Bacteria; phylum Myxococcota_A; class Polyangia; order Haliangiales; family Haliangiaceae; genus JABFXX01. The sequence goes on along the minus strand of JBDUAS010000002.1, from coordinate 47,290 downwards.
GCAGGCCTGCAGCGGCCCAGAACGCTTCCCAGTCGAGCCCCGGTGCGCGCTGTGCGAGCTCGGCACGGGTCCAGTGGTTGTTGCCCTTGTGGATGTCCTCGGTGTCGAGGATCGTCGCGTGCGCTTCGGCGATCTTGGTCTCGAGCGCGACGATCCGCGCCGCCGCTGCTCCCGGGTCCGCGACGCCGGCGAGCTTCAGCATCGTCGCGACGTGTGCTTCGAACTTCGTGCGCAGCTCGGTCATCCGCGGCGACGCGTCGAGGTAGTAGTCGCGCGATGGCATGACGAGGCCACCTTGCAACAGGAACGCGGAGTAGTGGCTCGGATCGTCGAGGTCCTGCGCGATCCACAGCCCCAAGAGATTTTGGGTCGTGAAGGTGCCGTTGTTCAGGACATCGACATCGGCGCGCACCGTCGAGCCGAGCGCGCGGGCGAGGGAGCTCGCGTCCTTGATCGCCGCGATCGCATCGAGCGTGGGCTTCACAGGTGCGATGCCCTTCGCCGCGATCCCGGCTTCGTCCATGTAGCTCGCGTAGAAGTCGCCGACCTTGCGTCCCTCGCTACCCGCGGGCTCGGTCGACGCCGTCTTGATCAGATCGGCGGTGCGCTTCCGGGTGCGCTCGAAGATCTCCGCGCCCGTGCCATATGACGCCCTGTCGGGCGGAATCGGGTGCGTGCTCAGCCAGCCGCCGTTCGCGTACGTGAAGAAGTCGTCTCCGGGCGCGACGGAGCGATCCATCCCGGCGAGATCGAGCTTCGTGGTGGGTTGGGGGGATGGCGTCGTCGCATCGCCTCCGTGACAGGCCGCGAGCAACAGCAACAAGAACCGCTTCATGCGGGTGTTGTAGCCCAGCTCGCCCGTATCTAGAACGTACCGGCGAGTGCGACGCCATTCGCCGTCGGCACGAGCCGCATCGCGTGCCAGGCGCCGCGCGGCAGCGTGTACGTGTTGAGCAGGCCGACCGGAACACCGAGCGCGACGGACACCAGCCCGGTCGACCACGTGGTCTCGTGCGCGAGGATCAGGCCGCCGGTGACGTTGACGATCAGGTTGCCGGCGAGGCCACCCCAGAACAACGTGCGCTCGATCGTGCCGGCCTTCTCGCACGTGGTCGCGTCATCGATCCCGGGCGCGACCAGCATCGCGAGCGTGCCGAGCCCCGACTTGACCGCGCCGGCAATGAGCGTGTCGCGAAACGCGCGGTCGTACGTGCCGAGCGGATTCCACCGGGCGAGCGCCAGCCCGGTCTGGCCCGCGGAGAGCGCACCGTACGTGACAGTCCAGCCGAGCTTCCAGCGGTGGAAGCGCGCGGCCTCGTCGGGAAGATCGCAGGGCGCGGCATAGGCCGACGCCGATCGCGCGACGAGCAAGACCGCGAGCCACCTCAACGGTCGGAGCGTATCAGGCGATGCTACCCTTCGGGGGCGGTGAACGAAGAACGCCTCGGCTCGACGCGCGACTTCGCGGCGCAGCTCGCCGCTCATCTCGAGCGGTTTCGCGAGCCGGCGCTCGTCCTGCCGAGTGCGCCTCAGCTGTCCGCGTTGATCGAGGCGACGTTCTTCGCGAGCATGCACGAGGAAGAAGCACGCCGCGTCGACTTCGGGGTCGCATGGCAACCGGATGCGCGCGAGTGCAGCGCGGTGGTCGCGATGGCGACGCCGCTGCGGGTGACGCCGAAGAACCTCGCGAAGCTCGCGCCCGCGACGTGGGGCGAGGCGACCTCGCTCGCGGTGCGGCCCGATGGCCCGAACGGCGACGACATCGTCGCGTGGGCGCTGCTCGAGCGAAACGGGTCTACCCATCAACCGCTGACGATCCGTGCGCTCGATGTCGGCGTGCTCCGCGTCGACTACGCCGGCATTCCGCGGGCGCTGTACGAGCGCGGCGAGATCGTGTTGCTCGGCGGCGCTGACGACTTCAAGTCTCCTGCATGGTGGCTGACGCAGACGTTCGCAGATTGGAGAGAGCATGCCGATCAACGGATCGGGGTCGACCTGCGCGCGGCCGTACTCACCGGCATAGCGCTCCAGGTCCTGACCCACGGTCACGGCGGCATGGTGCTCGTGATGCCCGCCGACGCAGGCGAGCCTCACGGCGTGCGCGTTCACTACGGCGTCACCGACGGCGCCGACGTCCTGGTCAAGCGCTACGGCCAGCTCGTCCGCGACGTCCCGATCGAAGGTCGGCTCGCTCGGCTCAAGGGCTCGCGCGCACGCTCGCCCGACGGGCGCACGACGGTGCGCGACAGCCATCAGCTCGCACTCGCGGAGACGATCGAGCGCGTCGCGCGGTTGACCGCAGTCGATAACGCGTTGCTGCTCGACACCGACCTCAACATTCGGGGCTTCGGCGTCCAGGTCGTCGAGGGCGAGACCCCACAGCTCGAGTTCCGCCATTCGAACCCGTACTCGCGCGACGTCCATATCGATGACCTGTCGACGTTCAAGGGCACGCGCCATCCGGCGGGCGTCATCTACTGCATGAGGCAGCCGCGCGAAGCCGCCGCGGTGATCGTGTCGCAAGACGGCCACATCACGCTCGCGGTCAAGGATGCCGACCACGTGGTTCACGTGATCGGCAGCTACGAGCACGCGTTCGGCTGGCGGTGATCCGGTGAGCGATCCGAGCCAACCGACCGAGGGCTCGCTCGCGAGCGATGCCACCGTCGCGATGGATCCCTCGGCGGGAGGAGGGTGCCCAGCAGCAAGCGCCGCAGGCCCAGCAAGCCGCGCGATGAACAAGCGTACGCGCTAGGCTATGCACGTGGTTCGTCCGTTGCTGATCGTGTCTACGTGGCTCGCCGCGTGTAGCGGCTCTCCCGCCAAGGTCGCGCCCCCCGCACCGGTGATCGCCGATGCCGCGGCGCCCGATGCGGCACCCGATGCCGGCGTCTCCGCGGCACTCGCTGCCGCACCGGCGTGGGTATTTCGCTACGCGACCGCGCAGCGCACCGAGACCTGGACGCTGCGCATCGACGCAGGTCAGGCGCTGCTCGTCGTCGACGGCGCCCGCGGCACGCTGCGCTACACCGGCACCGTCAGCGATGCGCTCGCACTCGAGGTCACGACCGGCACCGCGACGCTCGCGCTGTCCTGCAAGCATGCGAAGCGCGCGCTGAGCACCAAGTGCAACGACACCAAGGCCAAGCCGCTCGACGTCCTCGACTGCTACCACCCGGACTTCACGGAGCCGATGCCGTTCGGCCCCGCGCCGGGGATCGAGTACGCCGTCGATGCATCGTGCAACGGCTATCGCTTGATCACGCCGTGACTCGCTGCGTGCCGGGCGGTCGTCGCGAGATACACGATGTGCAGCATCGACGCATACGCGATCAGCTTCTGCCCGATCAGGCCGAGACCCCCGCGCGCCGGATCGCGAAGACCGTCGACACGCTCGCGAAGCGCAAGCCCAAGACTTCGATCGTCAAGAAGATCGCGAAGGCGACGACGAAGAAGCCGGCGCGCAGGGTAGGATCGCCGAATGCCGACGCTCCCTCCCAAAGGTGCCACCGTGACGCCCGCGCCCAAAGGGTTACCACCGACCGCGGCGATCACCGGTGGTGCAGCGACCGCCGCGCGTAGCCCGGCATCGAGGCTCGCGACGCTCGCGATCGACATCGGCGGCACGGGCCTCAAGGCGTTGTTGCTCGCGCCCGACGGCACCGCGCAGTCGGAGCGCGTGCGGGTCCCGACGCCGAAGCCGGCGACCACCACCGCGGTGCTCGACGCGCTCGTCGCGCTCGTCGAGCCGCTCACGTTCGATCGGGTCAGCGTCGGATTTCCGGGCGTCGTCGTCGACGGTGTCACGCGGACGGCGCCGAACCTCGATCCGAGCTGGACCGACTTCGATCTCGCGTCGGAGCTCGGGCGCCGGCTGCACCGGACCGTGCGCGTGCTGAATGACGCCGGCGTACAAGGCTTCGGCGTGATCCAGGGCCATGGCGTCGAGATGGTACTGACGCTCGGTACCGGCCTCGGCTGCGCGCTCTATCACGACGGCATCTACGTGCCGAACCTCGAGCTCGCACACCATCCGTTCCGCCACGGCAAGACCTACGAGGACTACGTCGGCAAGGCGGCTCTCAAGAAGGTCGGCAAGAAGAAGTGGAACAAGCGGGTCGAGCGCGTGATCAAACAGGTGCTGCCGATCTGGAACCCGCGCAAGCTGTACCTCGGCGGCGGCAACGCGAAGCACCTCGAGCTGGACCTGCCACCGAACGTCGAGATCACTTCGAACGTCGCCGGCTTGTTAGGCGGCATCGCGCTGTGGAAAGAACCGTAAGCCCGTTCCGGCCGACCGCCGCCGATCTCGCGGACGCGATCCACAAGGGCACGCCCGATCTGATCGTGCCCGGCCTCGAGGTTCTGTTCTGCGGCATCAACCCGGGGCTGTACAGCGCCGCGGTCGGCCATCACTTCGCGCGGCCGGGCAATCGGTTCTGGCCCGCGCTGTTCGCAGCCGGCTTCACGCCGCGGTTGTTCACCGGCTTCGACGACGCCGAGCTCCTCCAGCTCGGCTGCGGACTCACGAACATCGTTTCGCGCTCGTCTGCGCGCGCCGAGGAGGTGACGCGCGAGGAGCTCCACGCCGGCGCGAAGAAGCTGCGTCGCAAGCTCGCCCGGTTTCGCCCGCGCTTCCTCGCGGTCGTCGGGTTCGGCGCATTCCGCACCGCGTTCGAGCGGCCGCGCGCTATCGCGGGGCCGCAACCCGAGAGGCTCGGCGACACGACCGTGTGGCTGTTGCCGAACACGAGTGGGCTCAACGCGAACCACTTGCCGCCGCAACTCGCCCTGCTGTTCGAGGATCTGCGGATCGCCGCGGGGATGACACGGCGCTAATGCTCTACACGATCGGCCATTCGACCCGGACTTATGCAGAGCTCGTCGAGACGCTCCGAGCGTGGGACGTGACGCGGTTGATCGACATCCGCACGATCACGCGGTCGCGCACGAACCCTCAGTTCAACGAGTCGCGGCTGACCCGCCAGCTGCCGGCGAAGACCATCGCGTACGAGGTGATGCTCGACCTCGGCGGGCGCCGGCCACGCTCGAAGACTGCGGATCCGGCTCGCAACGCCGGCTGGCGCGTCCAGTCGTTCCACAACTACGCCGACTACGCGGAGACTTCGCCGTTCGCGCGGGCGCTCGCGCAGTTGCTCGCGCGGAGCGCGAAGGAGACGTGCGCCGTGATGTGCGCAGAGGCGGTGTGGTGGCGGTGTCACCGCCGGATCGTCGCGGATTACGCGCTCGCGCGCGGCGTCAAGGTTTCGCACATCTTCACCGCCACCAAGATCGAACGCGCGACCCGCACGCCATTCGCCAAGCTCGACCGCAAGACCAGGACGCTGCGCTACCCGCCGGTGCTATAGCTACGCGCATGGCTCGCATCCTGCGACTCGTCGAGATCGCGCGCGCGAAGGACCGGATCGCGGCGACCTGCGCGATCGACGACCTGACGTTCACGTTCTCGATCTGGTACCAGGATGTCGACTTCGACGCGCTTCGCCGCGCGCACGGCGAGCTCGTCGATCGGATCGTCTTCCACATCGCGATGTTCCAGATCAACGCGGTCGCGAGCCTCCGGCCGGAGGCGATCGAGCTCGGTCGTTACGCGAAGTACGCGTCGCCCGCGTTCGTAGAGCTGTGGCGGACCGTGTTCGAGAAGGTCTGGGCACAATGGCGATGGGAGCACCAGCTCCCTGCCTACGTGCCGGCGTTCGTCGACGCGGCGGGGACCTCGGCGCCGCCCGGCCGCGTGCCCGCGGGCCCGGTCGAGCTGCTCGCGTTCTGCGGCGGCGGCAAGGACAGCCTCGTCGCGCTGAAGCTGCTCGAACGCGCGGGACTGCCTTTCGCGACGCTCGGCTATGCGCACTCGATCTACGGCGCGTCGGCGCCACAGCATGCGCTGCTCGATCGCGTCGGCGAGCGCACCGCGCGCGTCCGTGCCGAGCGCCAGTGGATCATCGACGACTTCCTCGACGCGCCGGTCGTCCAGCTCCGCCCCGAGCTCGGCGTCCGCACGATCACCGCGGCCGAGACGCCGGCGTCGGTGTTCGCGGCCCTGCCGATCGCGCTCGCGCGCGGCTATCGCCACCTGGTGCTCGCGCACGAGGCGAGCGCGAACAGTGGAAATCTCACCTGGAGCACGACCGGCGAAGAGGTCAACCACCAGTGGGGCAAGAGCTGGGAGGCGGAGCGCTTGCTCGACGCGTACGTCCAGAAGGAGCTCCTCGATGTCGGCTACTGGAGCGTGCTCCAGCCGATCCACGACGAGGTGATCTTCGAGCTGCTCGCGCGCGATGGCGAGCTCGCGCCGCTCACCCACTCGTGCAACGTCGCGAAGCCGTGGTGCGGAACGTGCGCGAAGTGCGCGTACGTATGGCTGCAGATGGCGGCGCACTTGCCGCCGGCGACGGTGGCGGCGACGTTCGGCGGCCGTGACCTCGGCGAGCTGCCCCAGAACGAGCGGTGGTTTCGCGAGCTGCTCGGGCTCGCCGAGCATTCGCCGTTCGAGTGCGTCGGCTCGCCCGCCGAGGCCAAGCTCGCGCTCGCACTGCTACCGGCGCGCGGCCCACAGCTCGCGCGATTCGCGGCCGAGTGCGGTCCGCTCGACATTCACGCGCTCGCGAAGCCGTTCCTCGGCGCGAGCGACCATCACGCGATGCCGGCGCACGTCGCCGAGCGCGTGATGCCGCTGCTCCGCGATGCTGCGCAAACGGCGGCGGCGCGGATCGCGGCGGCCAAGTAAGAGTCCTATTTGGAGCGAGCCGAGATTTCGGCGAGCTTCTCCGCTCCGCGAAGGCGGGGCGATGTGATCGTAGCGAGCCACAGGCGCATCCGCTGCGCCGAATCCGCGAACGTCCGCGTCACGGTCCAGCCGCTGTCCCGCAGGATCTGCGCGAGCGCATCAGGCGAGTGCTTGTAGCAATGTTCGGTGACGATCGGCTCGCCGCGCGCGAACGTGAACGTCGCGTCGCCGACCTTCACGGTCTGCGCGCGCTTGCTGACCAGGTGCATCTCGATCCGAGAGCGCGCCGCGTTCCACACCGCACGGTGCATGAACTGATCGAGATCGAACGTCGCAGCGTGCGTGCGGTTGACGTGTGCGAGCACGTTGAGATCGAACTCCGCCGTCACGCCCTCGCTGTCGTCGTACGCGCGAAGCAGCTCGTCGCGATTGCCGTTCGCATCGGCTCCGAGGAGCAGCATCGCGCCCGGCCCCGCGAGCGCGGCGAGGCGCTTCAAGAACCGGCGTGCCGCATCGGGCTCGAAGTTGCCGATCGTCGAGCCCGGGAAGAACACGACGGTCTGCTCGTGCGGTCGCGCCGATCCCGGCATCTCGATCTCCTGGGTGTAATCGCCGAGCACCGGCAAGACCTCGAGACCCGGGAATTCCGCACGCAGTGCGAGGGCGTTGTCGGCGAGCTGGTCAGCAGAGACGTCGATCGGCACGTACGTCGCGACCCGATCGAGCGCGCCGAGCAACATCCGTGTCTTCTTACCCGCGCCGCTCCCCGGCTCGATCACGCGCGCGCGAGGGCCGACGAGCGCCGCGATCGCGGGGAGCTCCGCTGCGAGCAATGCGTGCTCGGCACGGGTCAGGTAGTAGTCCTCGACCTCCGTGATCCGCTCGAACAGGTCCGCGCCTGCCGCGTCGTAGAGCAGCTTGCACGGCAGCGACTTGATCGGTTGACACAGGCCGGCCACGACTTCGTCCTGGCAAGCTGCTCGGGTTTCCGCACGAGTCATCGGCTACCTCCGTCACGAGCGAGTCGCACGCCGGTCATCTGCCAGCGCGCCGAGGGCGGGAAGAAGTTGCGATAGGACGCGCGCACGTGGCCGCGCGGCGTGAAGCACGAGCCGCCGCGCAGCACTTGCTGCCCCGACATGAACTTGCCGTTGTACTCGGCGGCCGGACCCGGCAGCTCGCGAAAGCCCGGATACGGGGAGTAGCTCGACCTCGTCCATTCCCACACGTCGCCGAACATCGCCCCGTCCCCAGGGCAAAGTCGATCGTCCTCGGCAAAATTTCCGACGCTCGCGTCGACCGTGCCAGCGGCGTGCTCCCACTCGGCTTCGCTCGGCAGCCGCGCGCCGCGCCAGCGCGCGATCGCATCGGCCTCGTAATAACTCAAGTGACACGCGGTCTCGTCGGGATCGATCGCGCGCACGCCGGCGAGCGTGTAGTGCTCGGCACCGCGCCAGTACAGCGGCGCGTCCCAGCGCTCCGTCGTGACCGCGGCCCAGCCGTCGGAGAGCCACCACTTCGCGTCGCGGTAGCCGCCGGCCGCGATGAACTCCTGAACGTCACGATTGGCGAGCGCGCGGGTCGCGAGCTCGAACGGTTCGACGACGACACGGTGACGCGGCCGCTCGTTGTCGAACGCGAAGCCTTCCACGCTCGCACCGATCTCGATCACGCCGCCTGCGAACGAGCGCCAGCCGGCGCGGGCGGTCACCGGCGTGCGGCGCAGGTCATCGCGATACGCGGGCCGCAACGGCTGCGTGCCGAGCACGTACTTCGCGTCGCTCAAGATCAGCTCTTGATGCTGTTGCTCGTGCTGGAGACCGAGCTCGAGCAGACCCGGATCCGCGAGGCCGTTCGCGATCGCCTGCGCGATCCGCAGATCGACATCCTGGCGATATGCGTGGACGCGCTCGAGCGACGGCCGCGACAGCATTCCGCGGCGGGTCCTTTCGACGCGCGGACCGAGGGCCTCGTAGTAGCTGTTGAACAGGAAGTTGAATTCGGGGTCGGGCGCGCCCAGCACGACGGTCTCGAAGAACCAGGTCGTGTGCGCGAGGTGCCATTTCGTGGGGCTCGCGTCGGGCATGGGCTGGACGAGCTGATCCTCGACCGTGAGGGGCGCGCACAGCTTCACCGTGCGTGAGCGCACGACTTGAAAGCGAGCTAGGAGCGAGCCATCCATGCGGGGTACCGTACGGCGCGAGGCGCGGCGAGTTACGTCGGCGAAGCAAGATACATGCAACACATACCATCTACCGCGCTGCGCGATGCACGCCTCGAGCTGCACTATGCCGGACAAGTCGTAGCGGCCTGTGCCGATGCCTGGCTACCTGTTCGGGCAGATGACGGCCACACCGCGATGCAATGGGAGCGCCCGCGGATGATCGGCGAGCTCGCGCCGAGCGGGATCGCGATCGGAGTCGATGTCGAGGCATTCGCGATTATTGGCTTCGATGCGCGACGACGTGATGTCAGCTTTCCACTCGCCGGCAAGACGCTCGCGCAAGCGCTGCTGTGGGCCGACAGCCGCTACGGCACGCCGCGGGGCGCCCGTCTGCGCGGTTACGACCTGCCGGTCAGCCCGCTGCGCACCGGTGCGGCGTTCGCAGGCTACCCCGACCAGCTCGCGGCGCTGTCGCGCTGGTACCAGCTCGGTTACGAGGTCGTCGCGGCCGTGCACGGCGCCGGTGACATCCGGATCTGGCCGCATCACTTCGATCTCGGCGCGCTCGTCGACGGCGTCGGCATCGGCCTGTCGCCCGGTGATCGCTACTACGACGAACCTTACTTCTACGTGACACCGCGAACCGGGGACACCCGGATCCCGACGCTGCCGCACGGCCGGTGGCGCACCGACGAGTGGACCGGCGCGGTGCTGACGGCGAGCGAGGTCGGTGACGATCCGGGTCGCGCGCACGCGTTCACGACGGCGGCGGTCAGCGCCTTGCGCTAGCAACCGTCGGGAACGTGCGCTGCCTGGAGCAGCCACGTCGCCGCAGCTGCAGGCGTCGCCTTGTCATCCGCGCGATCGACCATCAAGTTCGCGCGTCGCATGAGCTCCACGCTGATCTTCCCGGCCAGCGGCGCCAGCGCGCACGCGACATCGGGGTCGTCGGCCACACGCTTCCCGAGCAACACGATCGCGTCGTACGGCGGCAGCGCGCTCTGCGGATCCGCGAGCGTCACCAGATCGTTCGCCGCGATCCGGCCATCGCTCGAGAATGCTGAGATCACGTCGACCTCGCCGCGCGCGACCGCGTCGTACAGCAGCGACGGGTCGAACGTCGCTGTCCTCGCGAAATGCAGATCGTACGCGGCCCGCACGCTCGCCCACTCGCCGCGGCTGAACCACTCGTAATCGCCACCGATGCCGAGGTCGCCGGCGTGCGCCGCCAGATCGCCGAGCTGCTTCGCGTGCAGCCGCTCCGCCGTCGTTCGCTTCATCGCGAGCGCGTATGCGTTCTCGAACCCGAGCGAGCCGAGACTGCGAATCCCCTGCGTCGCGAGCCACGCCTCGACCTCGACGAGCACCCGCCACCGCGGCGTCCCCGCGCTGCGCTTCATCTGGTTCAAGAACAGCGTCCCCGAGTAGTCGACGTACGCGTCGATCTCGCCGCTCGCGAGCGCATCGAACACGACGGTCGAGCCGAGGCTCTGCGCGACGTCCGTCTCGATCCCGACCTTCGCGAGGCGCTGGCGCAGCACCTCGACGAGGATGTATTGCTCGGTGAACGTCTTCGCGCCGACGCGCAGGTGCGTGACCTTTGCCGCCGCGCGGCGCTTCGCGACGACCGGCGCTCCGGGGTCGCCTCCGCCGAGCCGCGGCAACACCGCGAGCACGACGACGATCAACGCGAGCAACAACGCGCCCGCAGCCCAGGGCCGTTCGCGCTGCGCGAGCGCGTGCTCGATCGCACCGAGCACGAGGTCGAGCACGATCGCGAGCCCCGCCGCTGCGATCACGCCGGCGAGCAGCATCTCCCAGTTGCGCGTCTGTAGCCCCGCGAAGATGTAGTTGCCGAGGCAGATCTGACCGACCGGCGTCGCGAGTGTCGCCGCGCCGACCGTCCACACCGTCGCGGTGCGCACGCCGGCTGCGATCACCGGCGCGGCGAGTGGGAGCTGGACGATGCGCAGCAGCTGGCCCTGGGTCATGCCGAGCCCTCGCGCGGCTTCCACCACGTCCGGATCGACGCCGCGCAACCCGGTGATCGCGTTGCGCAGGATCGGCAGGATCGCGTACAGGGTGAGCGCGATCACCGCCGGTGGAAACCCGAACGGGGACAGCCGTACGCCGAGCCCGTGCGTCCCCGCGATCACCGCGACCATCAACGCGAGCAGCGCGAGTCCGGGAATCGTCTGGATCACGCCCGCGACCGTGACCACCGGCAGTGCGAGTCGAGGCCGGCTTGCCACCGCGATCGCGAGCGGCAAGCTGATCGCGCACGCGGCGACGAGCGCGACGAGCACGAGCTCGAGGTGCGCGGCGAGGAGCGGCGGTAACCCGCGGAGCAGCTCGCTCATCCCGTGACTCCCGCGAGCTGCTCGGCCTGATGCTTCGCCATGCCCATCAACTGCGCGACGTACTCGTCCGCGGGCTTCGCGACGAGCTCGGCCGGCGTGCCGACCTGACGGAGCTGGCTGCGATACATCACCGCGATCCGATCCGCGAGCGTCAGCGCCTCGACGATGTCGTGGGTGACCATCACGGAGGTCAGCGCGAGCTCCTCGTGGACGCGGCGGAGCTCGCCTTGCAACCCGACACGCGTGATCGGATCGAGCGCACCGAACGGCTCGTCGAGCACCATCAGCTTCGGCCGCGCCGCGAGGGCACGCGCGAGCCCGATCCGCTGGCGCTGGCCACCTGACAGCTGGTCGGGGAACCGCGCACCCATCTCGGGCAAGCCGACGAGCGCGAGCAGCTCCGTCACCCGCGCGACCTTCGCCGCCTCGGTCCAGCCGAGTAGCGTCGGCACCATCGCGATGTTGTCGGCGATCGTGAGGTGGGGCAGGAGGCCGACCTGCTGGATCACGTAACCGATCGTGCGGCGCAGCTGGACCGCATCCGTCTCGCGCACGTCCTTGCCCGCGACGATCACCTTGCCCTCGTCGGCATCGACGAGCCGGTTGACCATCTTCACGAGCGTCGTCTTGCCGCTGCCCGACTCGCCGAGCACGGCGACGAATTCGCCTTCGCCGATCTCCAGGCTGACGTTGCGGACGGCCCACGTGTCGCTGGCAAACCGCTTCGAGACGTTCGCGAATTCGATCAACTATCGAGCTCGGGATAGTGCCGGAAGATGCCGGTCTCGTTGAACGGCACGCGGCGCGGCGACGCGAGGTACGCCGCGATCCGCGGCCGCGCCGCTACGCGATCACGCAGCGCGTAGAGCTTCTCCAGCACGCGCGCATGTCGCTTCATCGCTTTCGGGAACGCGTACTCGAGCCCACACACGATCTGGAACGCGGCGAGATCGACGTAGCTCACCTTCGAGCCGACGAGCACCTTGCCGTTGCGCGCGAGCGTGCGCTCGAGCCAGCCCGTGAACTTCGGGATCCGCTCCTTGCGAAAGGCAGCGGCGCGTTGCTTCGCGGCGGCGCGCTGGGTCTCGTACGCTTTCTCGACCGTGATCGGGTGATGCGTGTCGTGGACCTCGGCGACGAGATCCGCGATCGTCATCGCGATCATCGAGGCCGTGAGCCGATCTCGCTCGCCAGTCGGTGCGAGACCGAGCTGCTCGCCGAGGTAGCGCGTGATGTTGGCCGTCTGCGCGAGCACGACTCTGCCGGCGCGCAGGTACGGTGGGGCAAGCGGCAGCACGCCGTCGAGCCCGCGCTCGAGCCCCGCGAATAACTTCTTCATCCCGCCAGCCGTGCGCGCGACATCGATGTAGTCCGCACCCGCATCCTCGAGAACGAGACGTGCGAATTCGCCACGGCCTTGGAGTCCGGGCCAGTAGAACAGCTCGTACTTCATGATGAGAGTCGTACCGCATTCGGCCGCGGACAGGTCGGTGGCGAGCCTTACAGCGCGTCGGATTGGTGAGCGCTTGCGCTCGGTTAGGCAACAGGATGATGGTCGACGCCTACATCATTCTGTTGTCATCGTCAGGGTAGATGTCTCGTTCGGTAGTTCAACGGCTCGCAGTCACGAAAGCCTCGCTCGAGGTTTCACGCACGCACGACCTCCCGCAGGTCAGCGTGCTACTCGTCGACGATCATCCCGAGAACTTGCTCGCGCTCGAAGCGGTGCTCGAGCCACTCGGTCAACGTCTCGTCCACGCGCGGTCCGGCGGTGCCGCGTTGCAAGCGGTGCTCGCGGAACAGTTCGCGGTGATCCTGATGGACATCCGCATGCCCGATCTCGACGGCTTCGAGACGCTCGCGCTGTTGCGCACCCGCAAGCTGTCGCGCCACATCCCGATCATCTTCCTCACCGGCTACGCCGAGCAGGAGGATCAACTGCGCAGCTACGCGTCGGGCGCTGTCGATATCTTGCAGAAGCCGTTCGATCCCGCGACGCTGCGTACGAAAGTCGGCGTGTTCGTCCACCTGCGCCAGAACGAGGTCGCGCTGCAGATGGCGCGCGACGAGCTCGAGAGCCGTGTCATCGAGCGCACTCGCGAGCTCGCGACCGCGAACGCCGCGCTCGAGCTCGAGATCGAGCGCCGCAAGGAGATCGAGCGCCAGCTGATCGAACAAGCGCATCGCGATGCGCTCACCGGGCTCGCGAACCGCAAGCTGTTGCTCGAGCACCTCCACCACGCGGTCGCACAGTTCCATCGCCAGGGCTCGCCGCGAAGCGCGGTGATGATGATCGACCTCGATCGGTTCAAGGCGGTCAACGATTCGCACGGCCACCTCGCCGGCGATCAGCTGCTCGTCGAGGTCGCGCGCCGGCTCGAGCGGTGTCTGCGCGACGTCGATACGGCGGCACGGTTCGGCGGCGACGAGTTCGCGATCCTGCTCGACGGCGTCGACGAAATTCGCGATGCGACCCGGATCGCAGATCGGATCCACGCGGCGCTCGCGGTACCGGTCTTGCTCGACGGTATCGAGGTCACGATCTCGGCGTCGATCGGGATCGCGTTGGTCGACGCCGACTACGAGCGCGGCGAGCAAGTGCTGCGCGACGCCGACACCGCCCTGTACCGCGCGAAACAGGCCGGCCGCGCCCGCACCGACGTGTTCAGCGTGGACTGAACCAGTCCTTCAACTTCGCGTGCGCGTCGGCAGACTGCGCCTCGGGGACGAGGACGACCATCGGCGCGTACGAGCCGAACATCCAGAGCAGCGTGCGCAGCCGCGTCGCCTGGATCACGTGGGGGATGTCGCCGAGCACCTCGCGCGCGGCATCGACGAGCAGCGGATCGTGGAGCGGCCACACGGGCACGAGGTTCGCGTGGCGATACGCGCGGGCATCGGCGTAGAGGTCCGCGAGCGTCGCCGCTGCGATCACGACGATCGCCGGATCGCACAGCTTGCCGAGGATCCCGGTAGGCCGGATCAGCGCGAGTGCGAACAGCGAGGCGAGTGCTGCGATCGTGATCGCGATCGCGCGCAGCCACAGCGCTCGGTCCGCAGGCTCCTGCTTGGCGGCGGCGAGCTCGGCGCGGCGGCGCCCGGGACGTGCGAACACGAATGCCCAGAACACGGCCGCGAGTGCGAGCACGACGAGCCCGATCGTCAGGCTGCCGTGCAACGTCGCGGCCTTGTCGAGCACCCAGTAGGGCAGGGTGACGCCGAGCGCGGACAACGTTCCGATCAGTGCGAGCGCGCCGCCGCCGTCGTGGATCGGCGCGATGCTCGACGCTGGTAACGGCACCGCGACGCGGCCCGGCGCGCGGACGCGCCAGCCGAGCATGCCGAGCGTGATCGCGACGGTGGCGAGGATGATCGCCGCGGCGAGCACGAGCTGCGCGTTCGCGTTCAAGTCGAACCACGGGATCGACCACAGCCACGCGGCGACGAACATCACCGCGTAGCCGTTGCCGAGCCCGCGGGTCGAGATCGTCGACGCGAGCACCGCGAGCAGCATCGGCCCGGCGGCGAGGGTCGCGACGCACGGCCAGAACATCTCGTGGTCGAAGACCTCGGCGCCGCCTCGGCTCATGCTGTCGAGGTAGGTCGTCACGAAGTACGCTTGCACCGCCGAGATCACCACCGCGACGATCGCGACGGCGAGCCCGAGCTTGCGCCGGCCAACGACCGTGTCGCGCAGCTTGCGCCACGGCCGCACGATCGACGCGAGGACTTCGACGGTGACGAACGAGGTCAGCAGCGGCATCACGCCGAGCGCGAAGATGCTGAACTGCGCCAGGTCGAACGACGTCTTGACGCCCCATGCGGAGCCGGCGTGCGCCACGTGCGCGAGCTCGACCTCGTTGATGCCGGGTGCGGTGATCCACGTGCCGGCGATGTAGACGAGGATCGGGAATGCGGTCCAAGCGATCCTGCCACCGACGTTCGCGTCGGGCGTGCCGGGCAGGGCGGCGATCCAGCGATGCTCGGGTCGGGCGAGGCGGACGAGGCCGAATGCGCCGACGAACCCGAACCCACCGGCGATCAGCGCGAGCACGATCAGCGCGACTACCGTGCTGCCGCCGCCCGACGGGGGGACCCACTTTGCATCGCTGATGTTACCGGCGAGTGATAATGACCCGGTCTTGAGGGTCTCGACGAGCGCGTCGCGCTCCAGCTCTGCCTTGCGCGGGTCGGAACCACCCATCGTGACCATCGCACGGCCACCGCGGATCGCGGAGTTGATGATGGGTGCGGACTTGACCTCGCCGCCGAGGAGCGTCGCGAGCTTGTGGTCGACGATCCGCTCGGTGAGATCGCCGAACGCGCGTGCGCCACGCCGCGTGAATTCGAGCATGATGATCGGCCGGTTCGTGCCGGGGGCGTAGCTGCCGGTGGCATTCGCGATCGCGGTGCCGTCGAGCGCGGCGACGTCGGCGACGAAGTACGACCGCCAGGCAGCGCGCTGATCCTTTGCCTCCGGAACCGGCTCGATCCGCTCGTAAACGATCTTCGTCCGGGGCGGCGGCGTCCAGCCGCGCGCTTGCGCGTCGGTGAACGCGCGCTCGAGCAGCTCGCGCGAGTGTGCGTGCAGGTAGAGGTCGTCGTGAACCGCGGTGCCGTCCTCGGGGCGCCACTGATCCGCTTCGACCGTGGGGTCGCGCTGCTCGCGTTCGTCATAGGCGAGTCCCAGCTTCACGAGCCCACCCGCCGCGTTGCTCTCGATCACCTCGCGGAACTCGAGACCACCGCCTTTCGACAGCCGCGCGATCACGGCCGGCGCGTTCGCCTCGGTCACCCGCGGCAGCTCGATCATCCAGTGATCGCCCTTGCGATAGACACGGATGTCGTTGTCGGCATCCTCCGCGCCGTCCGAGAGCTTCGGTGTCTCGCCCGGCGGTGGCGTGAACGTCGCGATCACGCCGCCGTAGCGCGCGACGCCTCCCTCGGCGCCGCCGACCAGCGCGAGCACGCGGCCCGGCAATTCGCGCGTGGCAAACATCGCCGACACGACAGCCGCGGCGAGCACGCCGACCACCAGTCCCACGCGACGCGCGTTGACTGCATCCACACTCGGGGGTGCCGCGATCCCCGTCGCTACCGCCTTCGGCACGTTGCCTTCTGTCATGCCCGGGGAGGATCCGCCGAATCCCGTTCGGTCGCACCCGGAACCACAAAAATCGCCGCTAGCCGGCGTGAAACGCGGCCAGCGTGGCCAGTTCCTTGTCCCTCGGCGGCCCGGCCCGCAGCCCACCCGGATCGGGGTTGTGCTTGACCTCTTTGCCCTCGGCCTTCGCCTTCGTCTCGATCTCCGCGGTCTTGGTCACCCGCCGCTCGACCTCCTTCGGAAACCATTCGCGCAGCGCGGCGACGGTGTCGTCCATCGTCCGGAACTTCAGCCCGGCGCTCTTCGCGCGCTCGTTGCTCCAACGATGAAACCCGGCGGTCTTGCCGGTCGGCGGCGCCCAGATCGGGAACGCGTCGTCGCCGCCCAGCTCGTGCTTCTCGAGCCAGGTCTCGGGCACCCACGTCAGCTTCGCGCCGCCGCCGGCCTTCACGCATGAATTCAGCACGTCGCCCCACTTCGCGGGCGCCGCCGGCGCGACGGCGTTGAACGTTCCGACGGTGCCATCCTCGACGAGCTTGACCAACCATTCCGCGAGATCGCGGACGTCGATCCACTGCAGCGGATCATCGGGCGAGCCCGGAGCGAGCACCTCTCCGCCGGCCGCGCAGCGCATCGGCCAGTAGGTGAACCGATCGGACGGATCGCCGGGCCCGACGATGTAACCGGGGCGCACGATCGCCGCGTGCTTGGGAAACGCCGCGGCAACGGCTTGCTCGCACAAGACTTTGAGCCCGCCGTAGTTCTGGAGCTCGTCACCCATCGTCTCGACCTTCGGGTCGGCGAGCGTCGCGAGCTTCGTATTCTCGTCGCCGCCTTGCGCGGGGATCGCATTCTCGTCGTAGCAAGAGATGCTCGAGATGTAGATGTACTGGCCGACGCCCTGCTTCGCGAGCAGCTCCGCCGATGCCCCGACGTGGCGCGGGAAGTACCCGGAGTTGTCGATGACGGCATCCCAGCTCTTGCCGGCGAGCTGCTCGAGGCCCTTCGGCGACGCGTCGGGATGGAGCAACTTGCCGTCGGGTCCCTTGTCGTCTTCGGCCGGCAGCTCCGGATCACGGTTGCCGTAGAGATGCTCGACCTTCATGTCGAGCGGCTGGATCTTCTCGCGCTTGCCGCGGTTGAAGATCGTGACCGTGTGACCGCGCGCGAGCGCGGCCGCGACCGTCTTCGGCCCGAGGAAGCCGGTGCCGCCGAGGATCAGGATCCGCTTCGGCTTCGCGGGCGCCGCGGCCTGCGGCGTCGTCGAGGACTGCGATGAAGCAGAAGCGCCGCACGACGCGTGCAGCATGCCGAACGCGGCGGCGGCGAGGCCGGTGCGCAAGAGATCGCGGCGGGTGGTCGACATACGCGCGGACGATATCGCGGTCGCTCGCGAGGCGTAAACGCGACACGTGCGACGCCCCCTGTACCGTTACTCACCGCGTAGCGTCGCGCTCGCTTTGTCCTCGGTCGTGCGCAGCGCGGACTCGGTCTCCGGCATCGGCGCCATCGCGGGCTGCGGCGGCTGGTCGCGCACCACGCGCTGCACGGTCGCGACGATCTGCGCGAGCTCGTGATCGACTTCCTCGAGCTGGGTGACCAGCTCCGCGAGCTCCGGATACTTCGCAGCGGCCGCCTTCACCGCGGCGGTGGCGGTCCCGAGGCCCTGGCGCGCGGGTCGGACCTGGCCCGACCGCGCGAGGGTGATCGCCTGGAGGATCGCGGCGGCGGCCGTTGCTCGGATCCGTGCGACCTCGAGATCGATCGCGACCGCTTTCTTGATCGCGGCGGTGTCCTTCGACGTCTTGACCGCGACGAACGCATCGCGCGTGCGCTGGCCGCTCTTGCCGATCACGTCGTCGAACGTGAGCGTCGCCTGGACGAGCTCCGCGGTCGAGCCTGCGCCGCGCGCCGCGACCGTGATCGGAATCATCAGGTCGCGGGTCTCGCCGGCCGGCAGATCGCCGATCGCCGCGTACAGCTTGCCATCGGGACCGGGGACGAGGCCGGGCATCGCGGTGATCGTGACGCCCGGACCCGGCTCGATCGCGAGCTGCAAGTTGCGCGCGACCGCGGTCGACATCTTTACGAGCTCGGCGTCGAACACCTTGCCGACGTCATCGGCGGTCGCGAGGTAGTGGAACCCGCCGCCGGTATCGCGCGCGAGCTGGGTCATCAGCGTGGTCGCGTAGTCGATGCCAAAGCCGAGCGACGTGATCGACACGCCGGCCTGGCGGACATTCGCGACGAGCGCGGGCAGCTGGGCCTCCGAGTTCGGTACGCCGTCGCTGAGCAAGACGATCCGGTTGATGCCGTTCGGCAAGAACCCGGCCTGGAGCTGCGCGAGCCCGGCCGCGAGGCCGCCCGCGAGGTCGGTCGTGCCGGTCGCGTGGATGCCGGCGATCGCGTGGTCGATCGCGGCCCGGTTGGCGGCGCGAATCACGACGTTGGGCACGAGCACCTCGGCCTTTGAATGAAACACCACGACCGACAGTCGATCACCGTCACGCAGCTTCTCGGCGAGCTTGCGGGCGCTCGTCCGCAGCGCCTCGATCGCCGGACCTTCCATCGAGCCCGACGTATCGAGCACGAGCGCTAGGTCGAGCGCGGCGCGGCGCGCCGGCGGCAGCTCGCTCGCCTGGATCCGGACGCGGATGCCGAGCTCGGTCGTCGCGCTCGCGAGCACGAGCGTGGTCGTCGGATCCGCCGTCATCTCGACGAGGTGCGGGTCACTCGCAGCGGCGAGCGGGGCACGCGAGGCGACGACCGGTGGAGCATGGTTGGCGTGGGCGCAGGCGAGCAGGGTGGAGCAGAGCAGGAGCCAAGGGACGCGCGTTCGTGGGGTCATGGTGGGAATAAACACGCGCGGTCGTCGCGAACGATCCGTGTAAGAAATGGCCACGCCGGGCGTTGGGGTCGCCCCGATGTTAGAGCTCGACGATGCGGAGCACGCTGGTCGTCGGGATGATCGAGTGATCAGTTCGCGATCGTCGGCGCTGGCATCCGGATCGGGGGCACCGACACGACCGCGCTCGACTCGTGCTTCGCGTTCTCCGCGATCGCTGCGTTCGCGAACCGGCGGACGTCGACGAGAAAGTCGGTCGCGAGCTCCGGCGCGAACTTCGCGACCGTGTTCGACGCGAGTTGCTCGAGCTTGTCGTGCGTGCGCCACTCGTTCTCGCGCTGCTCGGCGTGGAGCGCGCGCCGCGTCGTGAACATCAACAGGCCCGTCTTGACGTCGAACATCGTCGCCTCGATGTAACCGTAGACTTCCTGCGATTGGCCCGGCAGGAACGCCGCGCCGATCACGGTCGCGTAGCCGACCGCCCACGGGTTGACGTGATGCGACGATGCGAGCACCTCGCGGTACAGCACGACGTAGCGCAGCCGGTAGCGCGCGGCCGCCTCGCGCAACGCCTCCATCCCGAGCGAGCCCGAGGGAATCGGCATCATCTCGGTGACGAGCGAGAACGCGGCGTCCTGGCGCAGCCCGTGGACGAGCGAGCCCATGCCCGCGGGCACGCGCTGGAAGTCCGGGCTCGGCCCGCGCCAATCGGTCGCCGTGATGATCGGCAGCACGCCGACGCGCGACGGCAGGTCGAGCTCGATCGGCGACGCCAGGATCTTCTGCAGCGCGTCCTCCGAGAGCTGGCCGTTCGGATCGCGTGCGAACACCGACCGTTCGAGCGGCGCGGCGCTCAGCGTCGGCGCGGCGGCCGACGGCATCGCCGACGACGCCATCTTCATGTTCGCCGCACAACCCACGAGGAGACACGCAAGCAAAGCGAATCGCATCATGCGTGTCCAACGCGGATCGCGAACCCGGCTTACAGCTATGCTCCGCCGCATGGCGAACAACGGTCGCGTGATTTGGTACGAGCTCTTGACGAGTGACGTGAAGGCCGCGATCGCGTTCTACACCGAGGTGATCGGGTGGAAGACGCAGGCCTGGGAGACCGGCGACTACACGATGTGGGCGAGCGCACAGGGCCCGCTCGGCGGCGTCACCCTGCTACCCGAACAGGCGAAGCAGATGGGCGCGTGGCCGTACTGGCAGGCGAACGTCCAGGTCGCGAACCTCGACGCCGCGGTCGCGAAGGTGAAGGAGCTCGGCGGCAAGATCCTGGTCAGCGAAGAGGTCCCGACGATCGGTCGGTTCGCGGTGATCACGGATCCGCAAGGCGCCGTGATCGCGCTGTACACGCCGACCACCGAGATGGCGGCGCACGACGCGAGCAAGCCGGGCGAGTTCCAGTGGCACGAGCTCTACACGACCGATCACGTCGCGGCGCTCGAGTTCTATCGCCAGGTCTGTGGCTGGGAGAAGCTGCAGGAGCACGACATGGGCCCGATGGGCACCTACGTCGTGTGGGGCAACGCCGGCAAGGAGCTGGGCGGCATGATGACGATGCCACCGGGGATGACCGGCGCGACCGGCCAGCCGCTGCCGCCGAACTGGATGTACTACGTCACCGTCGCCGATCTCGATGCGACGCTCGAGCGTGCGAAGCAGAACGGCGCGCGTGTGTTGAATGGCCCCATGCCGGTGCCGGGTGGTGCGCGGATCGTCCAGCTGCTCGATCCGCAAGGAGCGGCCTTCGCGCTGATCACGCCGCCTCAAACCTAGTACGCTGGCCCGCGATGGAAGGTGTGATCGTGATCGTGATCGTCGCGGCGATCTACATCGTCGCGGCTGCGGCCAAGGCAGCGGGCAGCGCGGGCTACAACCGACTGGCGCGCAACGGAACGCCGGCGCGTGGCATCTTGTTGGCGGTGGCGAGCATGCCGGGGACAAGCGTCGGCAACGGCTTCAACAAGCTGCAGTCGCGCCAGGTCACGATCGACATCGAGGTCCCGGGCCAACCGCCGTACGAGCTCGAGACGACGCTGCTGATCCCGCTCAACCTCGTGCGCGACGTCTTGCCGGGCGCGACCGTCGAGCTGCGCGTCGGGGCCCGCAACCAGGTCGTCGTCGTCGGACCCGGCGTCGGGTTCAACGCGAGCACGTTGATGACACAGACCAACCAAGGACCCTCATGACCGAGCTGCAGCGCTGCGCGAACTGTGGAGCCCCACTGACCCAGGCGGGTCCCGATGTCCGCAAGGGCGTGTGCGAGCACTGCGGTGCCGAGCTGTCCGTCGCGATCGATAGCGCGCAGATCGCCGCGGGTATGAAGCTCGACATGGCGAACGCCGACGCGTTCCTGACCCAGCTCGCACGTGCGCTCGCCCACGCGTTCGGCCAGCGCGCGAAGGTCCACTGGGACCGCGGTCGGATCTCGAAGGTCGAGCTCGATCTCGGCAAGGACATGTTCGTCGCGGTGCTCGAGATCGACACGGTCGAGGGCCAGAAGAAGAAGATGGTCCGCGGCGTCGCGTTGAAGACCACGCGCCTCCCGATCGACGAGTGGGTCGTCCAGCTCCACGAGGCGATCGCGACCCACATCAACACGAACGCGAAGGCCGCGACCGCGCTCGCTCAGCTCCGGATCTCTTAAGCCATGGCCGCCGATAGACCGGATCAACCGCAGCCGCACCAACGCCCGCAGCTCCACGATCTCCCGCAGCACGCGCGCGAGCGCTTGCAGGAGATGCGCGAGCATCACTTCTTCACGAGCGACCTCTCCGTCAACGAGTTCTTGCTCGTAAAGGAAGCCGGGTTTCAACCGCTCGGCCTCGTGATGGGAAGCTCGATCTATCACATCGGATTCCAGCCGATCCGCGGCGTCGCGGAGGAGCTGACGATGCTCACGCAAGCGCTGTACGGCGCGCGCGAGCTCGCGATGGTTCGCATGGAAGAAGAAGCCGACGAGCTCGGCGCCGACGGCGTCGTCGCGGTCCGGCTCACGCTCAACATCCACGCGTGGGGCGCGAACGTGATCGAGTTCCTCGCGATCGGCACCGCGGTGAAGAGCGACCAGCCGGGGTTTCGCGGCGCGGAGAACCGGCCGTTCACGAGCGACCTCTCGGGCCAGGACTTCTGGACGCTGCTCAACGCCGGCTATCGCCCGCTCGGGTTCGTGATGGGCAACTGCGTCTACTACGTCGGCCAGGGCCCCGGCGGTCAGCCGAAAGAGAACAAGGAGCTCGTCGAGATCACGCAATCGCTCTACGACGCGCGCGAGCTCGCGATGGAGCGGATGCAGGTCGAGGCCGAGGCGCTGAACGCGGCCGGCATCGTCGGTGTGACGATCGACGAGAACAACCACACGTGGGGCCCGAGCATCCTCGAGTTCTCCGCCGTCGGCACCGCGGTCGTGGCGATCCGCGACGACCACCACATCCAGAAGCCGACGCTCGTGCTCAGCGTGGGCGACTAACGTGGATCGTCACGCGAAGCTCGACGTCGTCAAGAGCCTGCGCCGCGTCGAGAACGGCGGCATCCCCCTGCGGGCCGAGCAACGCCTCGCCGAGGAGGCGGGCCCGAACCGCAAGTTGTTCACGAGCGACCTTTCGGTCAGCGAATATTTGCTCGCGCGCGACGCGAAGTGCGAGCCGATCTCGCAGGTGATGGGCAGCTGCATCTTTCACGTCGGCCAGATCAACGACTACAAGGGCGCGACCGGCGTGATCCAGGTGATCAGCGACGGCCACCGCGAGTCGCGGCGCGCGGCGCTCCGCCGGCTGGCGCAAGAAGCCCAGCTCCTCAAGGCCGACGCGGTGATCGGCGTCCACCTGAAGGATCGCATGATCACGATGGGCTCGCGCGGCAAGGGCGGCGACGATGGCGGCGAGGTGCTCGAGTTCACGGTCGTCGGCACCGCGGTGCGCGCGCCGTGGATCACGCACGTGCCGGGCGAGCCGATCATCACCGACCTGTCGGGCCAGGACCTGTGGGCGCTCGCGCAGGATGGCTACGAGCCGTGCGGCTTTCTGTTCGAGTTCTGCCGCTATCACGTGTGGCACGTGACGTCGGGGTTTCAATCGGGCACCGGCGAGCTCGAGCAGGCCAGCGACGCGGTCGCGAAGGCGCGCCGGATCGCGGCGGATAGCCTGACGAAGCAAGCCCAGAACTGCGGCGCGGAGCTCGTCGTCGGCAGCGATCTCACGATCGACATGCGCGAGGTGCCGTGCGGGTTCGGCGGTTGCCCGCTCGACGACATCGACGTCGATCTATCGTGGTTCGGCACCGGGATCCGGCGGATCCCGAACCGCAAGCAGACCACGCACGAGCTGCCGGCGTTCATGCTGTCGATGATCCCGCTCGGTCGCCGTAACGACGCGCTGATCGAAGCCGAGGACGACGAGGACGACATCGAGGTCGCCGCGGAAGAGGCGGTCGAAGCGGCGCTCGAGCTCGACGAGGCGACCAGTGAGTGATCGACACGACGACCTGCCGGTACACGCCAAAGAGCGCCTCGCGGACATGCGCCAGCGGCGCCTGTTCACGAGCGATCTCTCGGTCAGCGAGTTCGTGCTCGTGCGCGAGGCCGGCTTCGATCCGGTCGGCATGGTGATGGGCGTGTCGATCTATCAGATCGCACCGAAGATCCCGTCGTTGCGCTCCGACGAGCCGGGCCGCGAGCTCGTCGATACGACGAAGGCGCTGTACCACGCGCGCGAGCTCGCGATGAACCGGATGGAAGAAGAAGCCGAGGAGCTCGGCGCCGACGGCATCATCGGCGTGCGGCTCACGGTCAATCTCTCGACCGATCCGAACCGGGTCGCGTGGCAGCAGTATCGCGCGTGGTCGAAGTGGAGCAAGGCGCTCGGCTTCCGGCGGCCGATGGGCATCAACGCCGGTTACTGGGATGGCTGGGCACAGCTCGCGGCGCAGCAGTGGGCGCAATACACCCAGCAGATGGGCTGGCAGCAGGTGCCGCTTCCACCGTGGCAGCGGCCGACGGGGAAGGCGAGCTATCAGCTCGGTACGAACACGGCAGAGTTCATCGCGATCGGCACGGCGATCCGTCACCGGACGGGCGAGCACTATCGCAACAAGAAGGGCAAGCCGTTCCAGAGCGACCTGTCGGGTCAGGACTTCTGGATGCTGATCCGTACCGGGTTTCGCCCGGTCGGGTTCGTGATGGGCAACTGCGTCTATTACGTGCCGCCGAACATGCTGCAGGCGCCGGCGCGATCGAGCGAGGAGCTCCACTGGTACACGCACGCGCTGTACGACGCGCGCGAGCTCGCGATCGAGCGGCTGCAAGACGAGGCCGAGGATCTCGACGCGACCGGCATCGTCGGCGTGACGATCGCCGAGGAGCAGCACTCGTGGCGCACGAATCCATGGAACATCGGCAATGCCGCGTTGCAGACCGGCGAGGTCATCGAGCTGTTCGTGATCGGCACGGCGGTCGTGCCGACCGAGACCGGCGGCGAGCTCGGCAAGCCCCAGCTCGTGCTGTCAGCGAATGATTTACCGGCGTCGAAGCTGGGCGAAGGGGGCGAGTAACCATGCCCGTCGCACTCTCGGAGCTCGGCGTCACCGAGTTCCTCACGCTCGCCCGCGCTGGCTTCTTGCCGTGCGGCCTCGTCACCGGCAGCTGCGTGTACAGCGCCGGCTCGCAATACGAGTGGCGCGTTCACACCGGCGAGATCCAGACGCTGTCGAAGGCGCTGCGCACCGCACGGATGACCGCGATCACGCGGATGCGCGAGCAAGCGAACGAGCTCGGCGCCGACGGTGTCGTCGATGTCCGACTCGAGGTCGAGCACCACCTGTGGCGCGGCGCGCGCCAGGTCGCGAAGTGCATCGCGGTCGGCACCGCCGTCACGTTCGATCGCGAGCACGCGCCGCACGCACTCGAGCGTGCGCCGAGCCTGCGCCTCGCCAGTGGCCATCCCTTCGACAGCGATCTGTCGGGCAGCGACTTCGTCACGCTGCTGGCCGCCGGGTTTCGCCCGGTCACGGTCGCGATGGGCAACTGCGTGTACGGGCTCGATCCGCGCACGCTGCGCACCTATCGCGGCAAGGACGACGAGATCCGCGAGTACACGACCGCGTTCTTCGATGCGCGCGAGCTCGCGATGGAGCGGTTGCAAGAAGATCTGTTCAAGCACTATCCGCGCGCGACCGCGGATTGCCCGACCGGGATCGTCGGGATGACCGTACGCGAGGAGGTCTATGGCGGATCGGGCGCCTCCGGACCGCCGATCGTCGAGTTCACCGCGCTGGGGACGGCCATCGCGCCGCTCGCCCAAGACGATCCGCGGCGCACGCACACCCGCGTGAAGCCGAGCATGGTCGTGCCACTCGATCGATAGTTGTCCTTTCACGCTGTGGCGCGCGCGCGACAGGGGCGCGCCGGATGTTTTGCGCAGTTATCTCCTGGCACGCGCGGCGCATTACATCGCGTGTGATGAGGTTTGCCAGCCTGGTGGTGCTGCTCGGATGCGCCCCGACGCGCGTGCGGCCGACCCAGTTGCCCGAGCTCGTCCAACCCGAGCCGGTCGGCGTGATCGACACGACGACCTACGACAACAAGCTCGCGAGCATCCGCGCGACGCTCGCGCGCAGTCACATCGAGCTCGACGCCGGGCCGGTGATCGAATCGTGCGGCGAGCACCACGGGATCCAGGACTGCGTCCATTGCGACGTCGCCACGCGGCGCGACACCAGCGGCGTCGATCCCGACATGCTCGACGCGATCGCGATCGCGTTCGCACGCTATCCCCAGCGCGTCCTCGATATCTCGGGGATCCAGCACGTCGCGTTGTGCAAGGACATCCACTACAGCCAGGTCCACGACGGCGTGCCGCAACCTGCCGGCATGGCGATGCCGGGCGACGCGCGCCTGCTGCTCAGCCTCGAGCCGGTCGCCCACATCGCGGACTACGGCGGCGGTTTCACGATCGAGCAGGTCGTCCACCACGAGGTGTTCCACATGCTCGACAAGGAGACCGACGATCACGACTGGCACGCACTCAACCCACCGCGGTTCGCGTATCGCGATCCGGCGCCCCTGGACGAATCGACACGGCCTGGCGGGTTCGTCAACCACTACGCGACGACGAACGAGCGCGAGGATCGCGCGAGCACGTTCGAGTACATGATCGGTCAGCCTGAAAAGCTGTGCGCGATCGAGCGCGTCGACCCGATCGTGGCGAAGAAAGTGCGCGTCGTCCGCGAGCGAGTCGCGAAGCTGATGGGCGCGCGCGGATTGCCGCCGGAACACTGCAAGGCGCCGGGGCCGAAGCCGCCGGCGAAGCCGCTGTTCCATGGCTGAGCGACGATCACGTGTAGAGCGTGCCGTCCTCGCAGAAGCACAGGTCGTTGCCCCACGGATCGACGACGTAGAACGACTTCTCGCCCCACGGCCGCGTGATCACGTCCGCCGCCGGCTGGCCGTGGACCTGATAGGGCGCGAGCACGCCGAGCTTCTGGGCGCGCGCGTGGACCGCGGCGACATCCTCGACGGCGAAGTACATCGACTTCGGGCCCGCGGTCGGTGGCACGCCGCCGCGCGACACATCGAGCACCGCGAGGATCACGCCCCCGCAATCGTAGTAGTGACGCGCGCCGGGATGGCGCTTGCCGGCGGTGCCGAGCAGATCGGAGTACAGCGCGGTCGCCTTTTCGAGATCCGAGACTTCGATCGTGACGCGGAACAACTTGGGAGCGGTCATCGTGGAGAGCCTTTCTTGACAGAGCGAGGTCCGGAGGACCGCCAGGTCATCTCCGGGGACGGGGGATCGAGCAACGCGAGCCAGCCGCCGGCGATCCGCCGCAACCGATCGCGATCGAGCCGATAGAAGCTGCTGCGGCCTTCGCGCCGGACCTCGACGAGGCCCGCGGCTTCGAGCACGCGCAGGTGGCGCGTCGTCGTCGGCCAGCTATGCGCGAACTTCTGCGCGAGGTAGCCCGACGGCAGCTCGCCGCCGCGCTGCGACAGCAGCTGCAGGATGTGCCGGCGCACCTCGTGCGCAAGCGCGTCGAACACGGCCTCGGTCTCGGCCAAGGTCGGAGCGCTCTCGAGCGGGGGTGGCCCGGCAGACTTCATCCGCCAGATGCTTAGCCCAGCCGCTAATAATTAGCAAGAAGGCTAAGCGTACGTGTTGATCCGCGAGCCTTCGCCGTTCGCGCCGACGGGCGGCGCCTCGGCTTGGTCGATCAGCTTCACGGCGGCTTCGCCCTCGGCCTTGGCGGAGCCCTGGCGGAGCTTCTCGACGCCGACGGCATACTGCATCGCCACAGGATCTGAACCAGAGATATCCATGCGGGGGAATTCGGCCGGTTGCAGCGCCTGTACAGTCGCGACATGGCATTGAAGGCGCGGCTCGAGGGCTATCAACCGATCGTGTTCACGACGTTCCGGGTGCTATCGGGCCTGATGTTCATGTGCCACGGCATCCAGAAGGTGTTCGGCACGCTCGGTATCCCACACGCGGTGCCGCTGACCTCGCAGTTCGGGATCGGCGGCGTGATCGAGCTGGTCACGGGCGCGCTGATCGCGCTCGGCCTGTTCACCCGCGGCGCCGCATTCATCGCGGCGGGTCAGATGGCGGTCGCGTACTTCCAGTTCCACGTCGGCGAGAGCCACAAGCTCCTGCCGATCCAGAACGGCGGCGACGACACGGTGCTGTACTGCTTCTGGTTCCTGTACCTCGTCGTCCACGGCGCCGGGCAGTGGTCGCTCGACGCGCGGCGCGGCCGCCTTTAGAACGAGAGCTGGTACAGGCTGTCCTCGACGTCGCCGGTCGCGATCTTCTTGTACGTGAACACCTCGCCGGGCAGGCCGATGTTGGTCTGGACCGTCGGGAACTTCATGCCGTTGACCTCGGTGACGCCCGTGGCCTTGTAGCCGATGTTGCCATCCGGCTTGATGATCTCGACGCGCGAGACCGCGAACGTCGTCGGGTCGATGTCGATCTGGTACGACGTGCCGGCGCGCGCCTTGTCGGCCGGATCGAACGTCAGCTTGAGCACCTCGAGCGGTCCGGTCTCACCCTGCGCCTTGCCGACGTAGTCGAGGTGCGAGCCGACCTCCTCGAGCAGGAACGGCGCGCACAGCACGGCGCTGTCGAACTGCCAGCGCTCGGTCGCGAGCTTCACCGCCGCCGGCGCCTCTTTCGGCTCGAGCTTCTGCTTCTTGTTGCCAGGGAGCTCGGCCTCGGCGTCGAAGCCATCGCCGTAGATCTCGCGGCGGATGACGACGTCGCCCTGGGTCTGGACCAGGCGGCCGTACGCGCGCGCGTTCCAGCGGTCCCAGCCTTCTTCACCGTCGAATACGACCTTGCCGTCGTTCGTGATCGTCAGGGACCAGCGGATCTGCTTGACGGCGTTCCACTTGTCCATGCCGCCGGCCGCTGCGACGACCTTGTCGGCAATCTCGACGGCTTTCGGGTCGGACTTCGCGCGATCGAACGTCGTTGCGGCGTTCGGGTAACGCGCCATCGTGGTGCGAGAAGGCGCGCAGCTCGCCGCGCACAAGGCAGCCAATAGGATCGTCTTCATGGGCGGAACGTATCACTTGCGAACGAGCAAGTAGGTCCGCTGGCTCGCATGCTCGACCCCGGGGTAGGGCGCGCGATCGAGGCGTGCTTCGCGCGTGAATCCGGCTTCGTCCAGCGCCGCGACCACCGCATCCGGATCGTGAAACGTGAAGTCGAGCGACGTGGCGACCCCGAACAGATCGGCGACGTGCACGGTCTGGCTGCCCGCGTGAAACGCGATCGCCGCGAGCCCACCGGGCGCGAGCACGCGATGGAATTCGCGGAACGGCAGCCGGTCGGTCGGCGTGTGGACGATCGCGTAGAACGCGACGATGCCGGCGAGGTTCGCGACGTCCCGCGGCAGCGCGAACATGTCAGCGACGCGGAACGTGATCGCGGGATGCGAGGCACGCGCCTCGTCGATCATCTCCGGCGACAGATCGATGCCTTCGACGTTCGCCCCGCGAGCCGCGAGGTACCGCGCGACGTGGCCGGTGCCACAACCGATGTCGGCGATCCGGCCGCCTCCGCAGCGCTCGACGAAGGCATCGAGGAACGCGCGATCGAGTGGCTTGCCGGCGAGCTCGTCCTGCAAGTGCTCGCGATACGCACGCGCGACCGGTGCATAGCCTGCCCGGATCGCGTCGGCGTCGTTCACGCGCCGAATAGTACTCGAAGCGCCGAAACGCAAAAGCGGCCGTAGGCGCACCTACGGCCGCTGGTACGTACGTACCGATTACTTACGGATGGCTGTTCGGGTCCGACGGGTTCTTGCCCGCAAACACCTCGTCGAGATCCGCGTAGCCGTCGTCGTCGCGATCGATCGCGATGCGCTGGCCTTCGCCGACCGGGACGCACGTGAACGTCACCGCCGGCAGCAGGCCGACGGCGATCAACGTCCGTAGCGTGGTGCTCGGGATCGTCGGCAGCGCCGTCGACGCGGGCTCGTAGCCGGTGCTGGTGTAGAGCAGACCGCCGTTCGCACCGAGCACGCTCGTCGACTTCGCGACGAGATCGCACTCGCCGGCATTCGCACGCGCCTCGAGGAGGTCGACGCGCGGACCCGCCGAGGCGGCGTTCGTCTTGGTCAGCGTGATCTGCTGGCCGACGATCGGCGCCTCGTTGCTATCGAACGCCATCAGGTAGTTGACGATCGCGTGGCGCAGGGCGAAGCCACCGTCCTCGAGGAACACGACCTGGCCTTGGCCAAGCGCGTTCAGATCGACGAACGGAATGCCGTACGGGTTCGGCGGCACGACGATGCCGCCGGCGAGGTTGATGGGCACCAGTGACTTTACGAACACCTGACCGGTGAAGAAGTGCTCGAGCTGGCCGAGCGAGCCATCGTGCTGGAAGCCGAAGCCGCGGACCTGATCCGTCGCCGGGCCTTGCTGCAGGATCACCGTGCCGGGTTGGAGCGTATCCGGCGAGCTGCCGAACATACCGACCTTGGTGTACTGGTTGCGCAGGTGCGGGACCTTGAACACCTGGCTCTCGAACTCGAACGACAGCTTGCCGTCGGTGCCGAAGAAGCCCGGGTGCGCGGTCGCACCCGCGTTGCCGTTCGGATCGAGCGTGTGGCAGCCGTTGCAGTTGTGGAACCGATCCGACGGCAGCTCGACCGTGCTGTTGTCGGGCAGCGTCACGTGATTGAAGTAGAACGCCTGACCCGCGGTCTGCTCCGCGGTCAGCGTGTTGTCGAGGTTGCGGATCGGGTTCGGCGGATATGTCATCTGGAGGGCGAAGTCCGTGAACTCCTGCATGTCCGCCGCGCTGAGCTGGGCACCGTTGCCATTGAGGCCGGGGAACGCGACGTTGAACGAGTTGAACGCATCGTTCTCGTTGAACAAGCCCTTGTTCGGCTGCGCCGAGATCACGGGCGCGCTCGTCGCGGGATCGATGAACGGTGCACCGGTCTGCTGGATCGCACCGTTGCGATCGCCGCGCCAGTGCAGCGGGCCGTGGTTGTCGAGGCCGCGGAGGCTCTGGGTCGTCATCGGACCCTTGACCGGCATGTTGTAACCAAAGATCGGTGCGAACGGCGGCAGCAGCGCCGAGATGATCGCCGGGTCGATCGTGAACACGCCGAGGATGCCCGTCGTGCTCGAATGCGTGATCGTGAGTGGGATGCCACCGGCGTTACCGAGGTCCCACGCGAGCTCGTCCTTGTCGCCGCCGATGTGGCAGCTCGCGCACGCCGTGGTGCCGTGCTCCGACGTGAGGTTCGCGTCGTAGAGGTACTTGCGGCCGGTGGTCACGCTCGCCGGCTCGGGGTTGAACATCGCGACCGCGCCGACTTCGGCCTTGGTCGTCGTGTTGACGATCGAGATGCTGTTGTTGAACCGCGTGAGCACGTACGCCCGGCTCGAATGTTCGTCGAGCACGACGCCGGTCGGACCACCGCCGCTCAGGGTGACCTGGTTCGCGAGGGCCGGCGTGATCGTGCCGGCGTCGATGTCGCGCGTGTTGTAGATCGCGAGCTTCTGCGACCCCTGCGCGACGACGTACAGCTTCGAGCCGTCCGCCGTGAACGCGAGGTCCTGCGGGAATGCGACGCTGAGCGCCTTCTCGGCCGGGCTGCCCTCGGCGTTGAAGTCGACGTGCGGGTTGAGGTCGCGCGCCGTGACCGTGCCGCTCGCCGGATCCACGACCGTGATCCGACTATCCGTGATGTGGCCGCGCACCGACGTGAAGCCGGGCGTGTGGCCCTCGAAGCGCACGTCGTTGTGCGCCTCGGTGTTCGTGACGTAGACCTTGCCGCTCGCCGGGTTGACCGCCATGTTGAACAGCGTCGTGCCGACGTGCGCGTAGATGCCGCTCGAGATCGCGGCAGGCGGCGAGGCGTTCGCGTCGATCGCGAACACGTCGTCATCGGGCAGGTTGATCTTGACGAACGGATCGAACACCGTGCCGTACGCGTCGACCCAGTGGCCACCCTTGTACTTCACGATGAGGCCCGTCGGCGGCTGCGGGATCACGGTCGAGCCGAGCGTGATCGTCGCCGGTCCGGGCATGCCATGCGGGTACATCGTCGCGACCGCGTACGCCGATACCGACGTCGTCTGGTTGCCGGACAGGTACGAAGCGGCGTAGACCCGCGAGCCGTCCTTCGACACCGCGAGCGCGCGCGGCGAGTCGGCGAAGAACGTCAGCTTCGCGAGGCGATTGCCGCCTGCCGCAGCGCCGAGGTTGTTCGCGTCGAACACCCAGACGTCGGCGCGGCCGACGCCCGGGGTTTGCAGATCGTACGCGTCACCGGTGTTCTGACCGCGGTGGGCGGTCGTGATGAACGCGCGGCTCTTGCCCGGGCCCGCGAACACGATGTCGCGCGGCTCGTCGCCGACGAGCAACGTGCGCGAGACCGTCGCGACGAAGGCGGTGTCGAGCTTCACGATGCTGACGGAGTCGGAGAGGTTGTTGACGACCCAGACCTCGCTGTCGGTGCGCGCGGCAACCGCGACGGGCTCGAGGCCGACCGTGATCGAGCCGACGGGCGTGAGCGAGCCGCCGTTGATCCTGAAGATCTCGAGCCGATTGTCAGGCGTGTTCGCCGCGAACAGCAGCTTGCCGTTCGGGGAGATCGCTAGCGGTCGCGTTTGGAGCGCTTCGAAGAGCGTGTACGCATTACCACTGGCTGGAAGATGGTTGATCTCGGCGGTACTTGTCGACTCGGTCGAGTCATCGGCACATGCACCGGCAACCAACGCTAACGCGAGACATAGGCGTGCCATTCTCATCAAGGTCCCCTTGTGCGCGGAGACTGAGATTCCGCGCCAGTCCACCCTTACGCAGGTGAGATGTAGGCGAGAAGCAGTAAGGTTTGTCGGGTAGCTCTCAGTTACTTCCGTCCCTGATCACTCGTGCTGGTGCGACGGAGTCAGACGGAGTGAGACGAGTCAGACGAGTCATACCTTCGGACCTGATTTTAGTTCCCGCCGCCGGTCATCTTGAGCTTCTTGCCGATCGCCTGCAGGCGTTGATACAGCGCGTGCGCTTGCTCGCCGAGCTCGGGAAACTCGGCGGTGCGCGCGTCCTTTGCGAGGACCTCCGCGCGTTCCGACAGTGCGAGCACGGCGCTCGACACGTCACCGCTGCCGCTCGGCACGACCGATCCCGGTTGGCGTTGGGCGATGTCGTCGTTCAGCTTGCCGACCTCGCCCGCGATCTCTTGCAGCGCGGTCATCAGCTCGCCGAGCTTTTGATTGCGCGCCTGCAGCGCGGGCGCGCGCGCGACGATGTCCTGCGAGAGCGCTTGCTGGCGATCGCGGGCCGATGCGACCGCAGCGATCAAGCGCTGCCCGGTCTCTTGCAACCGCTGCTCGCTGTCCGCGAGCTCGCCGAGTGTGGCATTTGCACGTTCCAGGTGCTTCAGCGTGTCGAGCGGGGCCTTCAGGAACAGCTCGCCGAGCCTCGCGTACGCCGCGAGCGCGGTATCGAACGCATCGGCAGCTTCGGTCAGCTCGGAAGGCTCGGACTTTGCCATGTCGACGTTGTACCGCGAATCTGTGAGATGCTCCGGATCGTGGGGAAGCTCGGCCTAGGGCTCGTTTGCCTGATCGCGCCGATCGCGCCGATCGCGGCGTGCGGCGGCGGCCACAGCGGCACCGGCGGCGTTGACGGCGATGACGGCGGCACTCCGATCGATGCGGCACCGCCGGCCGCGATCTGTTCGCGGCCACCACTCGTCGACACGTCCGCACCCACGACGACGGTCGGCGACGGCACCGCGGCGAGCTGCTCGGCGGCGGCTCTGCAAACGGCAGCGACGGCGGGCGGCACGATCGTCTTCAACTGCGGCGGTCCGATCACGATCACGGTGACCGCACCGATCACGTTCACCAAAGAAGCGGTGCTCGACGGCGGCGGCACCGTCACGCTGAGCGGCGGCAACACGTCGCGGATCCTCTATCTCGACTCGGACTACAACACGCCGACGCCACGACTCACCGTGCAGCGGCTGAGCTTCACGCAGGGCAAGAGTCCGATGACCGGCGCCGATACCGCGCAAGGCGGCGGCGCGATCTATCGCGACGGCGGCAGCCTGACCGTGCTCGACTCGAGCTTCGCCGACAACCACGGCCCGATGGTCGGTCAGGATGTCGCGGGCGGCGCGATCTATGGCTTCGGCGGCGGCGAGACCGTGATCGTCGGCAGCACGTTCACGAACAACTCGGCGAGCGACGGTGGCGCGGTCGGCAGCCTCGACGGCAACCTCACGATCATCGACAGCACGTTCGCATCCAATGCGGCGACCGGCACGGGCGGCAATCCGGGCAATGGCGGCTGCGGCGGCGCGCTGTACATGGACGGTGGCAAGGAGCTGGCGTCGCTGTGCGGCGTCAAGATCCAGAACAATCGTGCCGGCGCGATCGGCGGCGGATTCTTCCGGGTCTCGAACGATCACACCGGCGCGCTCGCGATGGATCGCTCGACCGTCGACGGCAATCAGGTCACTCCGACCGACTCGGGCAACGCCGGAGGGATGTATCTCGAAGGGCTCGCGCTCACGATCACGGCGAGCACGATCTCGCGCAACCAGGCCTTCTTCAACGGCGGGATCTGGATCAACACCGACACCGTGACGATGACGAACGTGACGATCGCCGAGAACACCGCGTTCGGCAGCAACGGCGGCGGCCTGTGGCTAGGTCACACGCCGACCGGGACGGTGAAGAACTGCACGATCGCGAACAACCACTCGACCGCGTCGGGCCAGGTCGCCGGCGCGATCTTCGGCGACGGCCTCACGCTCGTGAACACGCTGATCGCGGGCAACTCGGCGATGTACACGCCGAACTGCGACAAGCAGCGCACCGACGGCAGCGGCAACCTCCAGTTCCCGGGCACCGCACCGTGCACGACGACGCCGGTCGTCGCCGATCCGATGCTCGGCGCGCTCGGCTCCAACGGCGGCGACGTCGAGACGATGGTGCCGGCGGCGGGTAGTCCCGCGAAGGGCCTCGGCAGCGCCTGCCCGGCGACCGACGCGATCGGCGCGCCGCGACCGACGGCGTGCACCGCGGGTGCCGTCGAGGCACCTTGATCGGATGAGCGAGCTCCGCGACGCGCGCGACGGCCGACGATCTAAATCTTGGCGGCTCGAAGGGGTGATCCTGTGGCAGCTACGCGAGGCCCAGAACGAGCGCGGTGGCGCTTCAGTCTCGACCGCGATGCTCTACGGCCGGGTGATCGAACATGTCGAGGTCTCCGTCGACGAGTTTCAGAAGGTCCTGCAACGGCTCGTCGGCGCGCTCGCGCGCTGAGTCGCGATATACCTCGGCACTGCATGAGCGACGTGATCGTCATCGGCGCGGGACCGAACGGCTTGGCCGCGGCGGTCGCGTTCGCGCGCGCCGGTCTCGCGGTCCACGTCGTCGAGGCTCACGCGGAGCTCGGCGGCGGCACGCGGACGAGCGAGCTCACGCTGCCCGGGTTTCTCCACGACGTGTGCTCGGCAGCGCATCCGATCGGGGTCGTGTCGCCGTGGTTTCGCACGCTCGCGCTCGAGGACCATGGCGTTGCATGGGTGAGCTCGCCGGCCGCGGTCGCGCACGTGTTGCCCGACGGCCGCGCGATCACGCTCGAGGCGCTCGAAGCGACCGTCGCGCAGCTCGGCGACGACGGCGATGCCTACCGCGACTTGATGGGGCCGTACCTCGATCGGTTCGAGGAGCTCGTACCGATGCTGCTCGCGCCGCTACGCGTACCGCGTCACCCGTGGTTGTTCGCGAAGTTCGGGATGGATGCGATGCGCTCGCTGACCGGGCTCGCGCGCGCGAAGTTCACCGGCGAAGCCGCACCCGCGTTGCTCGCCGGTGTCGCCGCGCACACGCTCGTGCCGCTCGACAAGCTCGCGACCGCGTCGGTCGGGCTCGTCCTGTCGCTCGCGGGCCACGCGCACGGCTGGCCCCTCGCGCGAGGTGGATCGCGTGCGATCAGCGACGCGCTCGCGCGGATGCTCACCAGGCTCGGTGGCACGATCGAGCTCGGTCGCGAGGTCCGCTCGCTCGGCGAGCTGCCGGCGGCGCGCGCGTACATGTTCGACACGTCACCGCGCCAGCTCGCCGCGATTGCCGGCGAGCGGCTACCGGCGGGCTATCGCGCGCGGCTCGCCAAGTTTCGCCACGCGCCGGGTGTGTTCAAGATCGACTGGGCGCTGTCGGGTCCCGTGCCGTGGCGCGATCCGGCGTGTCTGCGCGCGGCGACCGTGCACCTCTCGGGCACGCTCGACGACATTGCTGCGGCGGAGGCCGCGACGTTCTCCGGCCAGCTCGCGGATCAGCCGTTCACGCTGTTCGTCCAGCCGTCGCTGTTCGACCCGACCCGCGCACCTGCCGGAAAGCACGTCGCATGGGCGTACTGTCACGTGCCGGCCGGATCGACCGCCGATGCGACGGCGCGGATCGAAGCGCACGTCGAACGGTTCGCGCCGGGCTTTCGCGATCTCGTGCTCGCGCGCTCGACGCTCGGGCCGCGCCAACTCGAGGCCTACAACGCGAACTACATCGGCGGTGACATCACCGGCGGGCTGTCCGACATCACCCAGCTGCTGACCCGTCCCGTCGTGCGCACCGATCCCTACGCGACTCCCGCGCGCGACATCTATCTGTGCTCGGCGTCGACGCCGCCCGGCGCCGGGGTCCACGGCATGTGCGGGTACTGGGCTGCCGCGAGCGCGCTGCGCCGCGTGTTCGGTAAAGAGCCGCCGCACTGAGATTCCGGTTGTTTTGGCGCGCCTCGTTGGTTATGAGTCCGCGTCATGGAGCCTTGCCTCGACGAGCGCCGCGCCGGCGAGTTCGTGGCAGGCCACATCCCGGCGGGGCAGCGAGATTCGATCGAGGATCACGTCGACGAATGCGGTGCGTGTCGCCAGTTGCTCGCAGCGCTGATTCGCTCGCTTCCGACGGAAGCATCGCCTGGCTGGGAGGGACGCCAGGTCGGTCGCTACATCGTTCGCGAGCGGATCGGCCGCGGTGGCATGGGCGAGGTGTTTCGCGCCGACGATCGCGAGCTCGGCCGCGCGGTCGCGCTCAAGCGCCTCGACCCTGGCTTCGATCGCGAGCTCCTGCTCCGCGAGGCTCGCGCGGCGGCCCAGCTCTCGCACCCGAACGTCGTCACCGTGCACGAGGTCGGCGAGGCCGACGGCGCACCGTTTCTCGCGATGGAGCTCGTCGACGGCACGACACTGACCCGCTGGCTGCGCGACGAGCCGCGCACGTGGCGCGCGATCGCAGGCGTGCTCGCTCAGGCCGGGCGCGGGCTCGCGGCGGCGCACGCACGCGGTCTTGTCCATCGCGACTTCAAGCCTGACAACGTGCTCGTCGATCAGACGGGGCGCGCGCGGGTGGCCGACTTCGGGCTCGCGCGCACCGCGCAACCGGGCGTGCGCGGCGAATCGCAGCGTCACGAGATCGCGGCCGCGGCGACCGCGGCGACGGTGCTCGCCGGCGGCACGCCACACTCGCTCGAGAGTCCGGCGACCGCGCTCGCCGGCACGCCTGCCTACCTCGCGCCCGAGCTGCTCGACGGTGTGGCGCCCGACGCGCGCAGCGATCAATACGCGTTCGGTGTCGCCGCGTTCGAGGCGCTGCATGGCGAGCATCCGTTTCCCGGCGCGACCGCCGAAGCGATGTGGGCCGCGATGGCCGCGGGCACGATCAAGCCGACGCGTGGCAAGCCGGTGCGCCGCAACGTGCCGGCGTGGCTCGATCGTCACGTCCGCCGCGCGCTCGCCGTCGACCCCGCCGAGCGCTGGCACAGCGTCGCAGAGCTCGCCGACGCGATCGAGCGAGGGCCTCGCCGGCGCTGGCCGTATCTCGCAGGCGGGTTTGTCGTCGCGAACGTCGCGCTCGCTGCGTTTCTGGTGTCGCCGGCGCACAGCTCGTGCGACACGCGACTCGTCGATCGGGTGTGGACGAGTGAAGCTCGCCTGGTCGATGCGTTGCGCCTGCGTTCGGCAGCCCCGGCGCGCGGCGGCACGATCGCGTCCGCGGTCGGGCTCGTCGACGACTGGTCGTCGGCGTGGCGGCTCGGCGCCGAGGCCGCCTGTCACGGCGAGCCGGTGGTGCGCGCGGCCCAGCTCGGTTGCCTCGAGCACGATCTCGCGGAGCTGCGCGCGCAGCTCGCGGCGTGGCAGCAGCCCGATGCGAGCACGGTCGATCACGCGGTCCAGGCGATCGCGGCGCTGCCGCATCCCGACGAGTGCACGATCCATCCGCCGCCGCTCGCACACGCACCGGCCGCGCTCGTCGATCAGATCGCGCACATCAACGCGCTCGAGCGCGAGGGCCATCCGCGCGACGCCCAGCCGATCCTCGCGAGCGTGCTCGCGCAGGCTAGTGCGAGTGGTGATCAGGTCACGCTCGCGAGCGCGCTCGCCGCCACCGGCACGGTCGAGCGCGAGCTCGGCGATCGTGATCGCGCGCGCGAACACGACGCAGCCGCCGCCCGGCTTGCCGCAGAGTCAGGCGACGACGCGCTCACGCTCGCAGCGCTGCTCGAAGAAGCCCAGAGTGCGATCGACGGCGGCCACGCGAGCGACGCGCTCGGGCTGTGTGACGCCGCCGACGCGCTCGCCGCACGTGCGCACTTGACGCGCGATACCAAGATCGCGGTCACCCGCGCGGATGCTTTGAAGACGCTCGGCCGCGGGCCCGAGGCGATCGCGGGATATCAGGCCGTGATCGCGACCCTCGTGCCGCGCGCGACCCGCGACCGCCGCGCTCGCCTCGATCTCGCGGCCGCCTATGGTGCCGTCGGGACGGTCCTCGGCGATCAGTTCAAGTTCGCCGAGGCCAAGGCGATGCTCGAGAAGTGCCTCGCGATCGAGGAGCCGGAGCTCGGCCCCGAGCATCCCGATGTCGGCCGCACGCTCCACGATCTCGCGAACCAGGAGCTCGGCCTCGACGACTACGCGGCGGCCCGCGCGCACTACGAGCAGAGCCGCGCGATCTTCGTCGCTCGCTATGGCGAGATCAGCGAGCTGGTTGCCGGCGCCGACCTCGGGCTCGGCAGCACCGCGCGGGCCGAGCATCACATTCCCGAAGCGCGGCGCTACTACGAGCGCGCGAATGTCACGCTCCACGAGGTGTTGCCCGCAGATCATCCGACGTTCGCGATCGTGGAGGACAACCTGTCCTGGTGCGACCGCGACGAAGACCACGATGCACCCGCCGCGGAGCATCTGCGTAAAGCGATCGCGATCCGCGAGCGCATCGGCGAGACCGGGATGGGCCTCGCGGACGATCACATCGAGCTGGCGACGGTGCTCTGGGACCTAGAGCGCGACGCCGAGGCGCGCCCTCATGTCGAGCGCGGCCTCGCGTTGCACGACCAGCTCGGCACGACGGCCGCGGGTCGGGTAAATGGGTGGCTCGTGTTGCAGGAGCTCGAGGCCGACGCCGGTCATCGCGCGCGAGCGCTCGAGCTCGCGAAGCAGATCCTCGCCGCACTCGGCGAGGATCCGCGTGAAGACTGGGTTGCGCTCCGGCAACGCGAGCGAGCTCGGTTAACCGAGCTCTCGCACTAACTACCGGCTCGAAACACCGCCGCCGGCGTGGACCGGGCCGACACGAGCGCCCGCGTGGCAACCAGCGCCCGCGACCGCGAGCGCAAAAACGGTGGTGAGTACAGCGAGCAACTTCTTCATAGTCCATTCCTCCTGATCGGGGGAATTGCAGGCAGCAGGCCGGTTCGTCGACCAGAAATTCGCACCCGGTCGGGCGCGGGAGACCCACGCGTTAACGCGGCGTTAGATGGTTCAGGCGTGGTGGCGCGGCGTGCGCCTGTGCGGTTGCGCGCTACAGCGCGTGCATCGACGAGCAGGTGCCCGCCGGACCCGCACCATTGGACACCGGTGTCGTCCACCCGGTGCCGTCGCACTGGTACCAGACTGAATCCGATGCAGCCTGCACGCAGGTGCGCGGCGGCTCCGCTGCGCCGAGCGTCGCGGACTGGCACCAGCCGTACGCCTGCGCACAGCCCGCGGAGGACGCCTTCGCGACCCACATCCCGGCGCTGCACTCGTACCACTTCGCATCGCTCGCGGCCTGAACGCACACGCCCTCGTCGACATCCTTGTCGAGCGTCGCCGAGTTGCACGTCGTGGGCGGCGGAGGCGGCGGGGTCGTGCTCGTGCCATTCGCGAACGCCTGGAGGTCGGCGAGCGTGCCGTTGAACTGATCGAGGTCCATCTGGCCGGGGATTCCGGACACACTACCGGTCTCGGTGTTCTGCCAGAACGTCCATCGCGCCCAGGGCGCAGGCAGGTCGGGGCACAGGGACGTGTACTGCGCGATCCACAGCGCGTTGTGTACGAACGAGGTCGGGCCGCCGACCTGATCGCGCCAGAAGTATTTGCCGGTGTAGATGATCGGGTCGACGCCGAGCGTTCCCTTCACCTGGTCGACCCACTGGCGGATCTTCGAGGCGACCGTCGCCGCGCTCTCGCCCCCGGCGTCCTCGACATCGAGCACCGGCGGCAGATCACCGGGCGTGTAGTGACCGCCGAGTGCGGAGATCAGGAGGTTCGCCTGTCCCGACACGCTCTGCGCCGGGCGGAAGAACTGATAGGCGCCGCGGATGATGCCGGCGTTGTGAGCACCCGCCCAGAAGCTCGTGAACTTCGGATCGTGAAAGCCGGTGCCATCCGACACGCGGATGAACGCGAACTTGATTCCGGAGTTTGCGACCGAGGTCCAGTTGATCGTGCCCTGGTAGTAGGACACGTCGATGCCCTTCGTCACCGTGCCGCTCGCGCAGACGCGTGCATACATGTTCGCGCCTTCGCCGCCGACGTCACTCGTCGTGTCGCCGGTCTCGTTCAGCCCCGCACCGGCAGTGCCGTCGTCGATCGTGCCGGTCGTGCCGGTGGGTTCGGGCGGCGCGTCTCCGACGCACGCAGCGGAGCCGAA
Source organism: Deltaproteobacteria bacterium (assembly GCA_040004535.1). GTDB lineage: Bacteria > Myxococcota_A > Polyangia > Haliangiales > Haliangiaceae > JABFXX01. Next base: position 6,624 of record JBDUAS010000002.1, on the reverse strand, counting down.
GCCGAAGCCGACGACGAACACGAGTGCGGACAGACGTGAGCGCATTGCATCCTCCCGCGCTCCTCCATCGCAACGGATGTGCCGCGACCGAAAACCTGCGCACGCTTCGCACGATCGGCGCGTCGTGATCCGGCGGTGGATCGCGAGGTGTCATGCGATGCACAACTCGCGAACCAACATCTGTGTGGACCTCGCAGCTCTGCCTTCACCCGGCGTGGGGGTAGGTGTGCCCACGGCGGGTCGCAAATGACTCGTTGAATTTCGTTAAGAAACACACTGTCGCCTATCGTCTCCTCACTACCCGACGAAATGCGAGCACGCTTGTCCTCATGGTCAGGCAGGATCGGATCAACCACAGGACGTGGTCGAGTGCTTCGGCGCGGCGTGGCCTTGGCAAGCGAACCGGATTTCTACCCGGCGAGCAGGTCCCGTTCGAGCGCGTGCGCGACCGGTTAGAGCGCCGGCCGGTGCTCGAGCTCGGCGTCGGCGTCGGGCGCACGATCGAATTCACCTCGGCGCTGACCGATGACTATCGCGCGATCGACTTCGTGCCCGAGATGGTGGCGACATGCCGCAGCGCGTTCCCCGGTCTCGACATCGCGGTCGGCGATGCGCGCGCTCTCGATGCGATGCCGTCCCGGCATTTCGGGCTCGTCACGTTCGCGTGGAACGGGATCGATGCGGTGTCGCACCTCGATCGCGTTCGCGTGCTGCTGGAGGTCCGTCGCGTGCTGCGCGCAGACGGCATGTTCTTCTTCTCGACGCTCAATCTCGACGGGCCCGACATCCACGATCGGCCGTGGCAGGTCCCGATCCAGCCCCATCACAGCGTGGTGGTGCGCGGCGTGCGCCGGTTGCGAGCGGCGGCGCGGGTCGCGCAGCAGATGGTCAACTGGGTTCGGGTCCAGCCGCTGCGCGAGCGCGGAACGGGGTACGCGGTGGCACCGCTCGGCGCGCATGGCTTCGGGATCGTCGCGCACTACACGACGCTCGCGCGCCAGCTCGACGAGCTCGCGAGCGCAGGCTTCGCGAATGATCCGGAGGTCTATGCGTCGGCGACGGGCGACCGCGTGCGCGCCGGTGATGATGTGAGCCGCATCGGTTACTTCCATCTGATCGCGGCGCCTACTCGATCGTGAACTTCGTGAGGCCGGCGGCCTTCGCGCGGTCGATGACCTCGACCAGCTTCGCCGACGGCACGCCCTTGTCCTTGTGCAAGATCACTTCGGTGTCCTTGTCGAGTGCGGCGTTGCCGCTGAACGCCAGCGTGAGCTCGCCATCGGTCTCGGCCTTTCCGTCGAGCGCCACGGCATTGGCCGAGACGTTCACGAGCAGCGTCTTGTGAACCTTCAACATCGGTGGCGGCGTTGCAGGAGCATCGGTCGCGGCAACGGGCGGCGGCGCGGTGGACTCGCGGCCGAGGCGTTGGTCCAAGGTGCGCTGGATGATCGCGTGGGCATCGCTCGAGAACGCCGCGGCGTGCTCGGAGTAGGCCGGGTTCATCAGCGTCTCGGACGTCGCCTCGTGCGGCGCGCCGAGGTTGTGCGCGAGCTCGTGCAGGAGCACCGCCGCCGTCTTGTGGCGGCGCCGCGCTTCGAGCGCGTTGTCACGCTCGTCGGAGGATAGATCCGGGAACGCGCGCGCGAACGCCTTGCGCTCCTCCAGGTCGGCGTAGCCGCGCAGCATCACGTAGTGACCGCCGACGTCGGCGTAGCCGAGCAGATCGAACGTCGCCGAAACGAGGCCGAGCGATGACGTCATTCCGATCACCGACAGCGCGTGGTCGGCCGGATCGAGTCGGCGCAGGTCCTCGAGATCCTCCGGCAACCCGTTGCTCGGCGCGTGGTGGTTCCATTCGCGATAGTCCGCCACGAGATGGACGCCGAACTGCGGGCCGAGCACCGCGTTCGCATACTCGAGCTGTTCGCCAAACGTCTGCTGCCACTTGAGGTTCTGCGCGCGGTATTCGTCGTCGGCATAGACCAAGATCGTCGCGTCCTTCACCGGGCCGCGCCACGCGCCCTCGGTCGACAGCACGGCCGGCATGAATTCCGCGAGCGTGTCGTGCTGCGCCTCGTGCGCCGACTTTCCAGCGCCGAAGTGCATGACCGGCGAGATGCAGCTGACACCCGACGCAGCGACCAACCCGAAAACCCACTTCACCGACTTCATGCGCCGCGAGCATCGCAGGGAACTGACCACTGCGGTAGCCGGCGGCTCGCGCTGGCGTGCGCAGATCGTCCTCCTCATTTCGCGCGTTTGCGCCGGATCACTTCCTGCTTTACGAGCGCGCATGCGCTTCCCCTTGCTGTTCGTCGCGCTCGTTTCCTCTGTTGGGGCCTGTGCGACCGCGCCCACCGATGGCTCCGACCGCGATCCGTACTCGCCGGGCCTGTCGAAGTACGAGCACGTGTTCCACAACGTGCCGGCGAACAGCGCGCTGCCCGATATCGGCAAGGCCGATGCAGTCTATCCGGTCAAGTCGACCGAGCTGCTCGCGTTCCAGTCGCCGGTCAAGGATCAGAACGAGCGCGGCGTGTGCACGATCTTCACGACCACCGGGTTGATGGAGAGCCTCTACATCAAGGCCGGGATGATGAACCCGAGCTTCTCCGAGCAGTATCTCCAGTGGGCGGTCAAGAGCCAGCTCGGCATCCTGCCGAACGCCGAAGGCTCGAACGTCGCGAACAACGTCGACGCGATCCATCAATTCGGCATCGTCGAGGAGTCGGTCGATCCGTACCGCGGCACCCAGTGGACCGCGGCCGACGATCCGGACTGCAAGCCGGACGGGTCCGAGACCCAGCAGCTGCCGAGCAAGTGCTGGACCCAGGGCGATCCGACGGACGCGATGAAGGCGGCGAAGAAGTACACGCTGCCGCACGGCAAGTTCCTCAACACGACCGACATCAAGGCGCACATCACGAGCGAGCACACGCCGGTCGCGATCGGTATCGACTTCTTCTATCAGGCATGGAACCACGGCCTCTCGACGCTGCCGATCGATCGCAACGAGATGCGCAAGGGCGTCGTGCGGTTCCCGAACGACACCGACGTCACCGAGAGCCACAAGGAGAAGGCCGGTCACGGCATCCTGATCGTCGGCTGGGATGACAACTACGAGGTCGCGAACGTCGGCGCCGATGGCAAGCCGGTGCTCGATGCGAACGGTCAGCCGACGAAGCAGAAGGGGTTCTACATCTTCAAGAACAGCTGGGGCACGGACGTGTTCGGCGTCGATAACGACCTGCCGCACGGCTACGGCTACATCAGCCAGAAGTATGTCGAGAAGTACGCGACCGCATACGTCACGAGCATCCCGGCGCTCGACTCGTCGCCCTCCGGCACGCCGCCGCCGGCGCAGTGCGACTTCTCGTGCTCGGACTACGGCTTCGCCGCAGGCCAGTGCGAGCAGGGCGTGCGCTGCGACGACAATGGCCAGTGCCTGACGAGCGACGCGACCTGCAACTAAGACTCAGTACCAGGAGCGAATCCCGAGCAGGTAGCGCAGCGCGCCGACCGGCTCGACCTCGAGCCCGAGCGTCGCGGTCCAGTCGCGCGGGTCGCTGTACGCGCGGGTCGCGGTCATCACGAACCGAACACCGATCTCGTAGCGCGAGGTCCGCGTGTACGGCCCCCACAGCTTCCACGGGCAGCGATAGCCCCACGCGAGCGCGGCGGTCATGTGGTCGAGGCCGGCGCCGGCGCGGAGCGTCCATACGCCTTCGCCGTCGTACCAGAACAGATCGACCTTCGCAGGACTGCGCGTGATCGCGAGCTCTGCGCCGGCCATCGGTTCCAGATCGTGAAGGCCCACCCAAGGACCGATCCGGATCGCGTGCGTGATCGGGAGCGTCGCTTCGACGCCGGTGGAGAAGATCCACGCGGCGTGGAGGTCGTGGGTCTCGAACGCGCCGCGGGCGATCGCGGTCGGCGGCGACGACGCGACGCCGGCACCGAACCCGATCCAGGTCGACCACTCGACGAGCGCGGGATCGTGGCGCCACTCGACCGGCGGATCGGCTGCGAGGATCAAATGCGGCGCCGGAGGTGGCGGCGGTGGGTCGTCGTAGCCGACCGGGTGCGCCGACGCGATGCCGCTGGCGACCAGGACGATCAGCAGCGGCAGCGAGCGCACCTCGATCACACGCATGACGTCGCGAAACGGCGCATTATTTTCGAGGGACTTTCCCCTTTACCGGGCCGAGCTTGGGCGGGCGCTTACCGCGCCGGACCGCACCGGCCACCATCGCGTAGGCGAGCGGCTCACCCGAGCGTGAGGCACGCAACATCATCCCGCCGCGGCTCATGTCGCCGCGGCCGACGAACTCCGCCGGGAACACGAGCCGGGCGCCGAACACGTCGATCAACGTGTCGACGTACTTGCCGCTCGCGATACTGCCGAGCAACACGACCTGGGTGTCGGCGCGTAGCTCCGCGTTGATCTCGACTGCGTCGGTGCGCAGCGCCGTGACGAACGCTTCGCTCTCGACCTCGATCGAGCCCATCGCGCGGAGGTGCGCCACCGAGATCGTCGTCTCGGGTGGATGGAGGCCGAGCCCTGGCGCCATCACGAGCGCGCTCGCGGCACCGGGTGACGGATCGGCGAACGTGCGCGCGTAGGCGAGCTTGCCGCGGAAGTACAGCGCCGACAACCACGCGAACACGTCGCCGAGCTGGGCAGTGCCCGCACGCAGTCGTGTGCCGAGCTCGCCTCTCGAACGTGCGAGCTGCCCGGCGCGCACGCCGCCGCAGCGCGCGGGCGAGAGCAAGAACAGCGTCGGCACCGCGACTACATAGCACTCACTTCATGCGCGTATAATCGATCGCCATCATCAGCAAGTTGGTCTGCCAGCCGTCCGTGCTGCGCTGCCACTCCCAGCGCAACGCATCGGGCGTGATGTGCGACCACACCATGCGCATCTGGAACTTGAGGCCCTGGATCTCGCGCGGTGGCCCGTAGAGTGCGAAGTCGGTGCCCTCGGGGCCGCCGTCGAGCGGGATGTAACCGCCGCTGTCGTCGACCCAGGTCTGGCGCCACTTCTTCGTGATGCCGTCGAACGTCGCGAAGCTCCGGCCGGCCCACGGGCTAGGCGGCCCCTGCGCGGCGAAGTTCTCTTCGATCGCGCAGCCCGACAAGATCGAGCGGACGTGCTGCGTGCCGACCGAGTCACCCCACTGATCGGAGTTCGGCGACGCACGCGCGTGGATCCTCACCGTCCAGTCGCCGATCCAGAAGTCGAGCTGACGGAACTCGGGACCGGCGCACGCCTTCGCGATCGTGCTCGCCGCAGGCGGCGTCGCAGGTGCGGTAGCGACCGGCGCCGGTGCGCCGTTCGTCGGTGCAACCGGCGGTGGCGAGGACGCGCAGGCTGCGAGCAACGCGCAGACGAGGAGCTTCATGCCACGACGCTAGCGCGCGTCCGCCGCTGGTACGCAGCGGTACACGCGTGCACGCCGACCGCGATCGCGCCGCACGCGAGCACCCGGCCGCGGCGGACGAGCGCGAACGCGGTGGCGGCCGGCAGCGGCACGCCGAGACCGGTGAGCACGTACGCGGCGGTCCCCTCGACGACGCCGAGGCCCTGCGGCAGCATGAAGCCGAGAAACCCGGCCGCATTGAGTGCGCCGTCGACGAAGATGATGGTCGTTAGATCGGTGGGCGCGGAGATCAGCGCGAGCAACAGCGCGGTCTCGCAACCCTGCAACACGCGCGTCGCCGCGAACCACGCGAGCGCGCGCACGAACGTGCGGACGGGCAGAGCCGCGGGCTCCGCATCGTGACCGGCGAAGGCGCGACCGACGAGCACGCCGAGCCGGCCGGGCACGCGCGAGATCATCAGCGCGAGCAACACGAGCCCGAGCGGCAGCGCGACCGCGGCGTAGGCGAGCCACGCGGTCGAGGCGGGCACCCACATCGCGACGACGCCGAGTGCGCAACACGCCGCCGACACGATGAAACCGAGACCGTTGTCGATCAGGCGATCGCGGACGAGCGCGGTCAGGCCCTGCTCGACGCTCAGGTAGCGGCCGAGGATGCGCAGCTTGAACGGCTCGCCGCCGAGCCCCGCGAGCGGGATGACGCCGTTGTAGCCATCGCCGATCCAGCGCAAGCCGTACAGTGTCGGCCACGGCGCGACGCCGCCGATCACCGCTGACAGCGCGGTCGTCCGGGTCGCGAACCACGTGGCGGCGATCAGCGGCGACACCACGACGAGCGGCCCCATCGCGCCGACCGCGCCGACGATGTCGGCGAACGGCGTGCGGGTCAGGACGAACGCGAACAACGCGAGCCCGACCCCGAGCCACACGCCGATCAGGTGCTTCTTGATCCGGTTCGGCACTAACTCTCGCGGCGGCGGCCGAGCGCCCACCCGAGCATCTTGTCGGTGCGCGCCTCGAGGAACCGTGCGAGCCGATGGTAGTCGCTGCCGACCTTGATCAAGCGGACCTCGGTCTTCAGCGTACTCGCATCGACGAGCTGCTTGAACGGCACGTACATCAGCTCGAGCTGGCCTTCGACCGAGACCATGTGGCCGTCGAGGTTCTCCTCGACGAGCGCGCGATATGCGCCGATGCCGAGCTGGCTGCCGAGCATGACGTCGAACGCGTGCGGCGGCGCGC
>JBDUAS010000423.1:0-4915 GCA_040004535.1 Deltaproteobacteria bacterium | reverse complement strand
CGAACTTGCTCACTCGTCTGGCAAAGGCTGGAATCCCGTCGGTGATCGTGGAGAATCCAAGTCCGAATACGATTATCCTGTGCTTCGCACGGCTGAATGGTGCGCTGCTCGCGGCGATGTCGCGTACGGTTCGTAGCAATGTGGTGCTGGTTGATGAAGGACGCAGTTTGAATGCGACGACGGCCGACGAGACACGTAAGTCTTTGGGCCTACTCGGGCTCATCGAATCGAGTGCGTGGAGCAAATGGAAGCGAGGCATGTTCGTCGCGTGGGGACTCTTCGGGCGAGAAGATGTTGCATTGCGCGGTGGGCTAACGTTTCACACCGCAATCGGGCTGCAGCCGCCGAGCGACCGGGCGGAACTCTGCGATGCATTGACCCGATTTCTGGTAGCTGCCGAACCAGCTTCCTGACACAGAGCCTCGGTCCCCATGTGCCAGGGTAGTTGTCGCATGACGCTGGTGGCCTCACGGCCGCTGTCGAACACCGTGCAAGGGGCACGAGGTCTCCGTGATTCCATATTCGCAACAGTTCCGAAACCGAATGGTCCAGAAGTTGGTCGGCCCGCACGGCATGAGTGCCACCGCGTTGTCGGTGGAGGTCGGCATCTCGCAGGGGACGTTGTCGCGCTGGTTGAAGCGCGCGGCTACGATGCCGTCCAGGATGAGCACCGACGGCGACGATACCAAGGCGAACGACTGGTCTCCGGATACGAAGGTGGCGTTCGCCTGGAAGCGGCCGCCGTGCCGAGCGCCGAGCTGGGCGCCTTTCTTCGTCGGAGGGGCGTGCTCGAGGCGCAGCTCGTCGAGTGGCGCAAACAAATCACCGACGCAGCAGTGGCATCGATGCGCCCACCGAGTCGCAGCGAGCGAGAGGCTGCCGCCGCTGAGTCCAAGAAGATTCGCCAGCTCGAGCGCGAGCTCCTGCGAAAGGACAAGGCGCTTGCAGAAACGGCAGCGCTCCTCGTACTCAAAAAAAAGACCAGGCAATTGGGGGACGAGGACGACGACACCGACCCGAAGAGCGACAAATGATTCGCACGCTGATCCAGGAGGCCGTCGAGGCCGGCGCTCGTCGGTGGCGGGCGTGCGAGGTCCTCGGCCTGAGCGTGCGCACCGTCGAGCGGTGGGGTGCCAACGACGAGGACGGTCGTCATGGGCCGAACCACGTACCGGCGAACAAGCTCTCCGAACTCGAGCGACAGAAGGCGATCGACGTGATGACGTCGCCGGAGTTTCGGGATTGCTCGCCGAAGCAGATTGTTCCGGCGCTCGCATCGCGCGGCGAGTACATGGGGGTCGGAGCCGACGCTGTACCGGATTCTTCATGACATGGACATGCAACATCCACGCGGTCGGCAACGAGCTCCGATGTCGCGTCCACGCGAGTACGTCGCCACCGGACCGATGCAGGTCGCCGCGTGGCGACATCACATACCTCCGCAGCCTCGTGAGAGGCGTGTTCTTCTACCTCTACCTCGTCGAGGATGTGTGGAGTCGCTTGATCATCGGTTGGGCTGTTCATGACGCCGAGTCCGCCGAGCTCGCCGCTGCCCTCGTCGAGCGGATTCGACGCGAAAGTCCGGGGCGCGATCTCAGAGGCTGGGTCTTGCACTCCGACAACGGCAACCCGATGAAGGGCTCGACGATGCTCGCGACGCTTCAGCGGCTCGGCGTCGTTTCGTCCTTCAGCCGCGTTGAATGGCCCGAAGCCCAAGCATTTCGTCAGAAGCTCGGGCTAGGCCCCAAGAAGCTGCACGTCACTCTCAACGGCGGGATCGGAAAAGCGATCGAAGCGCGCAACGCTGAGGCATCAGCCGAGAACGCGGCAGATGAAGCCACTGAGAACGGAGAACCATAGTATGGCGGCTTTCGGATTTGCCTTAGCGTTCGAGACGTCCCTGTCGCTTCAGGAGATGGTCGAACGTCTCAATCTTCAGAACGCGCGCTGGAAGTGGGTGGAGTGGCAGAACGATAAGTGGGGGGACTACGTTCGAGGGATCGCGAAGACCAATGGGGATCCGTCGTTCAAGATTTTGTACGACGATGACATCAACAGCTGGGCCCTCAACACGTCATACGACCACCAGGCCCGCGCGGAGATGGACGAGATCGTGGAGACGAAGATCTTGCCGTCGCTCGGTGCGACCAACGTCAAGAAGGTGAGCGACGACTATTCCTCGTGAATATCCCGCGAGGTTGGATCTCTTGACCGCAGCTCTGCTTGTACCTGCGTCATCTAAAGCATGTTCGATCGCTCGCGATCCGATGCCATGATCGAGGTGATTTGCGAACACGAGGATCACGGCTCAATACGGCGCGAGCAGTCGCTCGAACGCCATATCGGCTGCATCGAACAGCACCTTCGACTCGCCGAGCGGCTTGTCGAGTCGAACGCTACAGAGCCGTCCCGCTTCAGCGAACACGAGGCGCTTGCGCGGCGAATCGATGTCGGCCCACTGCCACGTGTCGCGCCGCTCGACCGTGCCGTCAGGCGCGTGCAGCCGGTGCTTCTCGACGAACCCCATGTTCGGGACGAGCTTGCGTAACGACCAGCCGCCGAACTGCTTCTCGTAGGCGCCGGTCCCCTTCGCCCAGCCGTCACGCCTCAACCGGCGTTGTTTCGTGTCACGGGTGAAGCGGTACTTTTCCGGTAGCGGCGGCGTCGGCTCCACGTGGCGAAACACCGGCTCGAGATCCTCGACGCGCTCGATCGATCCGCCGCCGCCCCAGGTATCGCCCTGCGGCCACATCTTCATGCATTTGAGATAGGGCACCTTTGCGAGCCCGGTCCACGAGCCTTTCGTCTCCGACTTCCAGCGGCCGTTGAGTGCGAAGTAGATATGCCACTTGCCGTCGGGCGAGATGTCGCCGCGCTCGGGGTAGACCTTGTGCTTGACCCACTGGCCGACCTGAAATGTATCCTTCGTGAGGTTCCAGCCGATCGTACAGAACGTGCGTGACGGCCCTTGGCGGATCACGAGCGCACTCGGCGAGCCTGCACGCATCAGGACGTGGAGACGCGGCGGTGGGCCCTTCGTCATGTTGCCCCGCGCAGGCCGCTCAGTCGTCGATCTCGATGATGATCTCTTCGGTATTGACCGGGTCGTCGCTCGGCGTCTGAGTCGGTGGCGTCACGGCCGGCGTGATCGCGTCGACCGTCACCGTCGCAGGGTTTGCGGTGGGAGTCTTCGCTGCGGGCTTGCCCTCGTCGTCATCGTTCTTGGTGACGCCGATCTCCGCGACCTGACTCGACTGATGTGGCGCGAGGCTCTCGCCACCGTCGTTCTCGCTGACGTGCTGCTTGGGCCATGCGGGCCCCTGCGCGGTCGAGCCGGCGCAAGCGGAGGCCACCAGCAGGACGACAGCGCGGTGCATCGCCACAAGCATAGCAGCCCACCGCGGCTGCGGTTAGTCCGACCAGTCTTCGACCACGAGACCCGCAACTCGGGACATGTGCTTCACGTTTGCGGTGACGAGTACGGCGTTCCGGACGCGAGCGTGCGCGGCAATTGCCACGTCGAAGTCTTCGATCCGGAGCCCCTCTTTCTCGAGGTTTGCTTTGATCTGACCGAAGGCATCGCTAACCTCGTCCGACCAAGTTGCCACGGGGAGCTCCTCTCGGATGAGCTCGAAGCGCAGCCGCAACTTGTCCTTGCGCTTCGACTTGGGAAGCCGCGCGATACCGTAAGCGATCTCGGCAAATACCGGCTGCGGCACCGACACATCGCGGCGGTCGTGCTGCTCCAGACGACGGATGACGGATGCGTCGTCGGTCATGAGCGCCGAGACGGCGCTGGTATCGAGAATGTATTTCACAGCGGGGAAGTGCGTTTGGATTTCCGGTTCGCAACGACAACTTCCATGCTTCGGCGGAGCTCGTCGTTGGTTGCGGGTTCGTCACCACGGATCTGATCGAAAAACCCTGGAGACCATCCACGCTGTTCGACCGCGTGTTCGAGCGCTTGGATGATCAGGCGGTTGCGACTGATCCGCAAAACACGCGCCTTGCGATCGACCGCAGCCAGAAGGGGCTTCGGGATGTGGACGCTGGTTGGCACGAGTATATTGTGACTATACTCGGATACGCTGGCAAGCGTTCGGATCCGACCGGGCCGTGCCGTTAGTCGACGTGATAGCCCAACGAGTCGACGACGGGCTTGGTGATCGCGCGGGCATCCTTGCCCTGCTGGACCGCGACCTCGACCTTGCCGGCTTGCCAGTCGATCTTGACGCCCTTGACGCCGTCGACCTTCGCGAGCGCGGTCTCGATCTTCTTCGCGCAGCCACCGCACTTCATGCCGCTGACGTGGAGCGCGGTCCACGGCGTGCCTTCAGGCAGCGGTCCCCAGTTGACGGCTTCGCCGCCGCCGCAGCCGCCGGCCATCTCGCCGCACTGGCCGCTGCACCCTGCCTCGTTGCCTTCGCCGCCGGCGCAACCGCACCTCTTCGTCGCCGTCATGTCTTTGCCGATCGGCTGCGTCAGCTGATCGGGCGAGTCGACGCGCGGCACCGCGGCGGGCTTCGGCGCGGGGGCTTGCGCGACGACCTTCGTCGGTTGCTGCGCGGCGGATCTCTCCGCGGCGTCGATACGCTGACATCCAACGACGAATCCAACCGTGGCCACCAGATATGCAATCCGCATCGAGTTTGGAGTATCACACCGACCATGCTCGAAGTTGGCAAGAAAGCGCCCGCGTTCACGCTCGAGTCCGACGACGGCGGCAAGGTCAAGCTCGGTGACCTCGCCGGCAAACCGGTCGTCGTGTACTTCTACCCGCGCGACAACACGCCGGGTTGTACCGTCGAGGCGCAGGACTTCCGCACCGCGATGCCGCAGTTCAAGAAGCTCGGCGTCACCGTGCTCGGCGTCAGCAAGGATTCGATCGCGTCGCACTGCAAGTTCCGCGACAAGT
>JBDUAS010000154.1:0-16685 GCA_040004535.1 Deltaproteobacteria bacterium | reverse complement strand
GAAGGGCCTCAAGATCATCACGAACGACGAGGTCTACAAGGCGGCCGAGTTCCAGGCGTTCAACAAGGGCCGCACCGTCGGCAAGCTCCACGTCGTCCCACCGGGGACGCCGTACGAGTCACTGAACTACGGGCGCACCGATATCGTGCTGCTTCAAGAATCGTATCCGGACATCACGCCGGTCGCGGGGATCTTGGCCACGCAGTTCTCGACGCCGCTATCGCACGTGAACTTGCGCGCCGGTGCATGGGGGATTCCAAACGCGGGCGACAAGAAGGCGTTCGTAAAATACAACAGGTACGACGGCAAGATCGTCTATTACGAGGTCACCGACACGGGAATGACGCTGCGGCCGGCGTCGCCCGAGGAAGTGAAGGAGCTCGACACCCGGATCTCGAACGCGAAGCACGTCGACCTGCCGCAGGCGGATCTGACGAACAAGAAGCTCGCGATGCTGACCCGGATGCGCGCGAAGGACGTCGTCGTCTACGGCACCAAGGCCGCGAACCTCGGCGAGATCGTGACCGCGAACCTCGACGGCGTTCGTGTGCCGATGGGGTTCGGCGTGCCGTTCTTCTACTACCAGCAGCACATGAAGCAGAACCACCTCGACGCGAGGCTCGACGCGGTGCTGACGGATCCGAAGTTCAAGACCGACGCGACGTGGCGCAAGGGCGCGCTCGAGGGACTGCGCAAGGCGATCATCGACGCGCCGATCGATCAGGCGACGCTCGACATGATCTACAAGCGCGTGCGGCTGAAGCTCGGCGGCAAGGGCGTGTTCGTGCGGAGCTCGACGAACAGCGAGGATCTGCCGGGCTTCAATGGCGCCGGGTTGTACGACACCCAGCCGAACATCGTCGGCAAGAAGGCACTCGGCGAGGCATTGAAGGAAGACTGGGCCTCGCTGTGGAACCTGCGCGCGGTCGACGAGCGCGAGGCGTTCGGCATCGATCACCACCAGGTGTACTTCGGCGTGCTGATTCAGATCGGTGTGAACGCGACAGCAGCCGGCGTGCTGGTGACGAAGAATTTGTGGGACACGACCGACGAGAACGGCTTCACGATCAACGCGAAGTACGGGCTCGGCATGCGCGTCGTCGAGGGGCAGAAGGTGCCCGAGCAGATCATCTTCGACCCGACGAACGACGGGACGAAGATCATCTCGCGCACGGATGACCCGGTGATGTTGCGGTTCGACGAGCACGGCGGGATCAAGGAGCTGCCGGTGCCGCCGGGCGCCGGCGTGATCCTGAACGAGGAGCGGGCGAAGAAGCTCTGCATGATGGTGCAGAAGTTCGTGCCGGTGTTCCCGCAGGGGCATCCGCTCGACGTCGAGTGGGTGCTCGAGGGAGAAGACGTGTGGATCGTGCAGGCCCGGCCGTACGTGGGGCAGTGATGAAGGCGTTGTTGCTCCTCATCGCGACGGTCGCCGCGTGCGAATTCCAGCCCGCACCGCCGCCCGCCCCTCCTCCAGTCGCGCACGCGCCGGCGGATGGCGCGCCCGATTCCGCGGTGGTCGCGGTCGCGGATGCCGGTGAGGCTGCGAAGCCCGACGCAGCGGCGATCGCGGTCACCGACGAGTGCCTCCGCACGAGCACCCACATCGCCGACGTCCTGATCGCCGGCGCCGCAGACCCATCTTTGAAATCGAGCTACGAGGCAGCGCGCGATCGCATCGTCCGTGCAACCGCCGAGGCCTGTACGACCCAGGCGTGGTCGGACGCGGAGCAGCGCTGCTTCGCTCAGGCCAAGGTCGAAGCGGATCTGCGCGCGTGCGAGAAGAAGTTTCCGCCGCCGCCTGTCCAGCCGAGACACTAGTCGTTCCGGATCAGACTTTGTGCTCTCGACCAGTGCCTTTGTCGTGATCCGACCGGCGGACACGTGGGGTTCTCTCGCCGTGTCACGCGCCAGCAATCGACGAAGATCCCGGATTACCACAAGGGCACAGAGGCCCTAAGCGGGCCGTAACAAGCGCTCGCGGGCCTTTCGTCGCGAGTGCCTGGTCGAGTGCACCGAGCTACGCGCGGCTGTCAATCCTCGGCCCTCACAGGCGGCTCGACAATGGAGACGTGTACGCAGAGTCCTCGGCGCGACGAGCACGCTCTCCGAGCGCGCGGCAGACAGCAGATGCGAGACCGGGGACGTCGTCCACGAGCTCCTCGAAGTCGACACGCTCGAGTCGGATCATTCGGACAGCTTGCTTCACCGCGAGATCATACGTGGCAGATACCGGCGCGACGCACGCGAGCTCGTCGACGACGTCGCCCTTGCGAACCGCGCGGTCGCCGAAGCCGAGCTCGCCGTCATCGACGACGATCAGGGCGTCTAGCGGGTCGCCGGCACCGACGACGACATCGCCGACCTTTGCGGTGACCCAGCGTGCACGTTCGGCGACATCGGCGAGCTGGCGGGTGGTCAGTGCCGCGAGCAGCGGGACCTTGCCGAGAGCGATCAGGGTTTCGACGCGACTGGGCATATCCGTGACTCCTTCTTCGAGCTCGTCGGGCTCGTCCAACCTGCGTAGCAATTCTGCGGGATCCGCTGCCAGCGCCTCGGCGCGCGCGGCTTCGCCGATCGTGTCGCGGTGCGCGCTGCGACCGGCGCGGTCGAGCGCGTGCAACACGAGCGCGCGCGATAGCCGATCACGGCCGGCGAGCTCGCTGCGCACGACGACGTCGCGTGCGGGCAGCGCGACACCTGCGCGGATCAACGTCGCGGCGCGATCCGCGGGTGCGAGCTCGTCGACGGCCTCGACGAGCCGGCCGACCAGCGCGCGCGGCAATGCAGCCTCGATCACCGCGAGCGTGCGCGCGCGCTCCAGCGCACCTCGCGCGTGACGCCATGCGACTGCCGCCTTCGCGATCGCCTGCGAGCGGCGACGCGCCGCGACGAGCAGCAGCACGGTGTGTGCGATCTCGCGGAGGCGCTCGTCGAGCCGGCGCGCGATCAGCTCGTCGCCCGGCTCGCGCAATACCGCGACCGCCGCTGCGGTCTGCTCGAGCGCATCGAGCTCGGCGTCGACGAGCCGATCGATCGCCGTCGGTGTCACCGGCAGCTCGGCGAGCAACGCAGCTGCGCGATCGCGCGCGCGCCGGCGGCCCCACGCGGCGGTCGCGATCAGCTCGCCGGCCGCGACCGCACCGAGTCGCGCGAGCGTGGCCTCCGCGGCGATCCGGACGTCGTCGTCGGGCTCGCCGAGCGCGCGGGCGAGCCGGCGCAGATCGTCGGCCTCTGGCACCGTGGCGACGCTGATCGCGCCGAGTAGCCGGAGCGCGGCCGCGATCTCGGCCGCGTCGTTCGCGGTCGTCGGTGCATCGCCGCGCGGCGGCCGCTGCAGCGAGACCAGCGACGTGTCGGGCGCCGGTTGGCTCGCGCCGCGATCGATGCGTTCGCGCGCGAGCTCCAGCAGATCGCTTCGGAGTAGCGCGACCTCGCTCGTCAGCTGGACGCGCCCGACGACGCCGGCGAGCATCGTCAGGCCGTGGGCGCGGGCGCCAGCGTCGCCCCGCTCGCGCCGGATCGCGCGCACCAGGTAGCGGGCTGCTTCGAGCGTGCGGTCGTTGTCGCGGACGCGCGCGCACTCCGCGATCAGCTCGTCGACGACGCTCGTCGCGTGCGCATCCCGGATCGCGTCGGCGAGCACCGGTAGGGGATCCTCGCCGGCGAGACGCAGCGCGGCGACCTCCGCGGCGAGCGCGACGCCTACATCCCCGTTGTCGCGCCATTGATCTAGCGCCGTCGCCGCAACGCCGCCCGCGAGGCCGATCGCGCGCACGGCGAGCACTCGCGCCCGCGTCGTCGCCGCCTGCGCCGCCTCGACGAGCGCCGGCCCGTACGCTTCTGCCGGCTGATCGAGCACGGCGATCAACGCGCGCCACACCGCAGGACTCGCACCGCGGGCCGCGACCGCGACCAACGGGCCGCGCGCGTCGACCCGGCCTTGCGCGTGGAGCCGCGCGAGGACATCGGCAGCGCGTTCGGGCCGCTCGCTCGCCAGCTCGTCGATCAGCGCCGCGAGCGCCCGGTCGTCTACTGCATCGAGTGCGCGATCGTCATCGTCGACGCCCTCGCCCGCGACGTGCTCGATCGCGAGGCCCGGCAACTCGCGCGCGATCCGGCGCGCCGCGATTCCCCACGCGAGCGCGACGACCGCGACGCTCGCGTAGAACGCCAGCGGCGCACTTGCGAGGATCGCGGCGATCACGCCGCCGACCACCGCGCCGGCGCGCTTTGCCGTACCGTCGAGGAATCCCGCGACCCGGCCACGCACGAGCGTCGGCAGCAGGGTCTGAGCGAGCTTCTCCGCCGGCGTTTCGATCGACGCGTCCATCACGCGCGCCGAGACCTGCGTGGCGATCGCGAGTGCGAGGATTGGCGCGATCACGAGCCCGCACGCCGCCGCGATCGCGACGAGTGGCGCGAGCAACATCGCGCGCCCGGTCCCGAGCCGCGCGAGCAGGCGCGGCGCTACCCCGACTTGCAGGACGAGCGTCACCATCTGCGCTGCCCCGCGCACGATCGCGAACACGCTCGCGAGCTCGCTTGCCGACCCGCCGCGCTGGGCGACCGCGAAGCCGAGCGACGTGTACGCGAGCGAGCCAAACACGCCTGCGATCGCGACGACGAGCCCGAGGTGACGCGCGAGCGGATAACGGCCGACCGCCCGCGCACCGTCGGTCCACGACCGGACGACGAGCGCCCGCAGGTTCGCCGGTGCCGCCGCGACGCGCCGGCTCGCCGGCAAGCGCGCCGCACCGAGCCCCGCGAACACGAGCGCGACGGTCGCGCCGAGCAACACGCCGCGCGGCCCGGCGAGCGACGCGAGAGGGATCACGATCAGCGCGCCGAGTGCGGCCCCCGCGCCGCCGGTCGCGGCGAGGATCGGGACGAGGCGCTGCGAGCGGCGCGCATCGACGCGCTCCGCGATCACGACCCAGAACGCCAGGTCGGTCGCCGCCGCGAGCTGCTTGCCGCCGATGTAGGTGAGCCATGCGGACGCGGCCGGCGCGATCGCGACGAGCGCGGCAAGCCCGGCGAGCACCACCGCGGACACCATCGCGAGCGTGCCGAGCACGCGGCGGCGCTCGAGCCGGTCGGCGAGCCCGCCCGCCACCGCGAGGACGACCGCGAGCAGCGCGCTCGACAGCGCGAGCGCGATTCCGAGGGAATCCCGCCCGATCTCGGCGAGGAACAGGCCATCGGCGGCGGCCTGCGCCATCGCGGCACCGGCGCTCGCGAGCGCGAATACGCCGCCGGCGGTGATCACGAGCGCACGCTCGTCGGCGCGCAGCAGCGCACCGGCTCGTGACACCCCGAGCGGCCGCACCGCGGCTTGCCCCATGACGCGAGTATAGAGGCCCGCGGCCGGACTAGGGGACTGCGCGCTACCGGGACGTCGCCGCCGTGTCATCATCGACGCATGCGAACGCGCGTGATCGCACTGGGCTTGTGCGCCTTGCTCGGCACCGCCGGGTTGGTGGTCGCGCAGGCGCCTCGCGCGGCGAAGCCGATCCTCCACGAACCGATTCCGGACCTCAACCCCGACCGGCCGGCGCCGACGATCGGCGGCACGCACAAGAAAGACGGCAATCCGACCGCGTTCGCCGCCGGCGACAAGGTGCTGCCGAAGCCGTCGCTCGACAAGGCCGCGCCGCCGCCCCACTCCGGCACGAACGCAGAGCCGGTGCTCGGCACGCGCGATTTTGGCGCGGACCGTGACACGACGATGAAGCCCGACGAGAACACCGGCTCGGACGGCACGCTGCACTACGTCAGCGTGTTCAATCCCGACGTGCTCCCGTTCAAGCGGATGAGCGTGTTCGATTCGGTCGACGATGCGTTCACGCTCCACATCAATCGCGCCGTGCTCACCGAGGTGCCGGTCGGCGGCACGACCGATCCGAAGACGCGCGATCGCTTCTGGGGCGACGTGCTGGTCAAGCTCGAGCCCGGCCAGGACGTGCCGCTGCCGTCCGTGTCGCCCGACATGCGAATCCTGTCGTACGAGGCGAAGCCGGCGATCCGGCTCAAGTTCTCGAAGGACGGTTCCGACAACTTCTACGTCCGCTCCGACGAGGCTGGTGCGTCGGGCACGTATCGCGTCGTGTTCTATGCCGACGGCGATGCCGGCTACTTCGCGCCGTCGTTGCCAGCGCGCCGCTACAAGGTCCGCGACGTCGCGAATCGCGCGCCGCCCGAGCTCAAGCCCATGATCCCGGCGAACGTGATGACCGATGCGCGGATCACGATGCAGAAGCTCGGCGTCGATCCGAACATGGAGCTCGGCGTGGCGTTCAACGCGCTCGTCGAGTACTTCCGTGACTTCAAGGCCGGCGATATTCCGCATCCGACCGGCGATACCTATCGCGATCTGTGCGACTCGAAGGCCGGCGTGTGCCGCCACCGCTCGTTCGCGTTCATGATCACGGCGAACGCGCTCGGGATCCCGACGAGGCTCGTGACGAACGAGGCGCACGCGTTCGTCGAGGTCTGGTTCCCCGAGCGCAACTGGCAGCGCATCGATCTCGGCGGCGCCGCGCTCCACATGGATGTCGCCGGTGCGAACAACAAGACGCTGCACCGGCCGCGCAGCGAGGATCCGTTCGTGAAACCGCCGGCGTATCGCCAGAACTACACGCAGCTCGAGGGCGATATTCGCGGGCTCTCCGATCAACAGATCGCCGAGAAGAAAAAGCCGCTCGACGAAGCACCGCCCAGCGGAGCGACCGGTGCGAACGGTGGCGCGACGACGGCCGCGGCCGCGCAAGCAAAGGCGAACGGCTCCGGCGCACCGCTGACAGCCGATCGGATCACGCCGGATCCGTCGCTACCCGCGGTGACGCAGGACCCGCTCAAGCCGACGCCGCACCTGATGGTCACGACCGCATCGACGAGCGCGTACCGCGGCGACTTGATCCACATCGAGGGCACCGCGCGCTCCGACGGCAAGCCGCTCGCCGATCGGATCGTCTACGTGTTCCTGTCGCCATCCGGCGCGAACGGAGCGCACCCGATCCAGATCGGCTCGCCGAAGACCGGCGCGGACGGCACGTTCAAGGTCGACCTGCCGTTGCCGCCGCAGCTGGATCTCTCGACGTACGAGATTTTCCTCTCGAGCCTCGAGGACGCCTACTACAACGCTGCGCTGTCTGACTGACGTCGCTGCGCGAATCCTGGGCCCGGCCGGACGCTCACGGGCGGTTCGCAAATCTCGCGATCCACAACGTGACCGCGAACGGCAGCGCGCGGCCCGCGAACGAACGTTCTGCGCAACCAGTGCCTTTGCGGAGATCCGCGAACGGCGCTGAGCCAACGCTTGGAGGAGACCCGCTCAGTTAAAGTTGATCGGCATCGTCACGAGCGTCGACGAGCCGGTCGACGGGAACTTCATCCGGCCGACGGCGCCGTGCACGCACGCGAGCAGGCCGTGCTCGAACATGTAGTGGAAGCCCTGGACCTTCGACTTGATGACGCGACCGTGGCCGTCGACGACCAGCTTGATGTTGATCGTGCCGGCCAGGTTCGTGTTCGTCGCGGCCTGGACCACGCACTGCTGCGCCGCGCTCGACTGCGAGTCGATCGTCGAACGGATCTCGCCGTCGTCGAGCGACCGCGCCTCGACGCCATTGGCCATGTCGATCTTCTGCGTCGGCCGCGTCGTGTCGTCGCCGCGCCATTCCATCGCGCGATCCGCGGCGGTGAGCTGGACGAGCTGGGGCTCGGTCTCCTCGACAAAGTCGCCGCTGCCCCAGCCCTGTTCGTCGCCGCTCGTGGACGTCCCGCCGTTGCCCGCGGGCCCCGAGGGTCCCGAGGGTCCCGAGGGTCCCGAGGGTCGGTGGTGGCGCGTCTTCTTCTTCGGCTTGCCGACCCCCGCATCGGGTGTTGCAACCGCGACGACACCTCCGTCGGACGGCGGAGTTGTGCCGCCGTGACCCCACGGTGGACGGAGCGCGAGATACATTCCACCCGACCCGACCACGAGGCCGATGACGAGCCCGATCCCGAGCGAGCCACGCACGCAGCCGCAGTTGTATCACGCGCCTCCGCATGTCGCCGGCGCGGTCTGGATCACCGTCGGGGGGATCCTCACGATCTACGCGATCCAGGTAGGCCTCGGCGCCGTGATCGGCGGGCTTGCCGCTGCCGCCCTCGGCTTCGTCGTCGTCGCGGTCGCGATGGTCATCGCGGCGCGGGTCGGCCGGTTCTCGCTCGGCGTCCAGCCGGCGGCGCCGCGGTTCGTGCTCGCCGCCGTGTTGATCGGCCTCGCGTGCTGGTACCTCGAGATCCAGCTGGTGCTTCACCTCCACCCGCCGGGCGATACGTCGCGAATCGAGCAGGTCGTCGAACGCACCCGACTGCCCACCTCGCTGATCGTGCTCGCGCTCCTGCCGGCGATCAGTGAGGAGCTCGTGTTCCGGGGCGTTCTCGCGCGGTCGCTCGCACGCTTTCCGATCGTCGCGGTCGTCGTGTCGGCGGCGCTGTTCTCGCTCTACCACCTGGTGCCGGCACAGATGCTCGGAACCTTCCCGCTCGGCCTCGCGCTCGGTCTGCTCGCGGTACGCTCGGGCTCGATCGTGCCGGGGATGATCGCACACCTGTTGAACAACGCGACCGTGCTCGTGGTCGAGCGCATGAACATCACCGCACTGGATCTCCATCCGAACCTCGCGTTCGCCGGAGCGAGCGTGCTCGTGCTCGGAGGTGTCGCGCTCGCGATGACCGGAGCCGCCGCTTGAGCAACGAACGCCTCCGGCTCGCGACGCTCGCGCTCCGCCGTGCAATGGCATCGGAGTACTACGAGCTCTCTCCGGTCGCCGCGTCACAGGTCACGACCTATGGCGAAGAGGACCGTACGCGTGCAGAGCTCGAGCTCGCGCTCTCGGAGCTCGCCGACGAGCACAAGCCACCGACGGTCGCGCGACTTCAGCTGCCTGCGGGCGTCCGGCTCGAACGGATCGATGTCGAGCTCGAGCGTGCGGGCCTGCCCGACCGGCTCGCACGGAAGATCGAGATCACGATCGTGGTGGTCGTCGTCCCCGAGTGGCGCGTCGAGCAAGGGGTCGTCGGCAGCGAGGCGAGCGGCGCCTGGGTGTTCATCCCGGTGCTCGATCACGCGTGCTACGTCGATCGCAAGCAAGACCTCGCGGAGCGCGTGCGCGAAGAGGTCAAGGTGCTGCCCGCCGCGCTCGCGCTCGATCTCGATGGCTGGAAGCGGCTCGCGACCTGGGCCGAGCCGAGCCTGGAGCAACTCGAGCTCGAGCTGTCGACGACGCCGCTCGCGCAGGCGAAGGGGCGCAAGGCGCTCGCCGACGCCGAGCGCAAGCGCCAGGCCTACGCGACGCTCGATGCCGCCGGACGCAGGCTGGTCGCCGCGTCGCCGCCCCATCCCCTCGTCGCGCGCGAAGCGCTGCTCGCCGAGCTGTCGCGAGCGCTCGTCAACACCGGCGGTGGCGCACGCAAGCGACGCAGCGTGCTGCTCGTCGGCGACGAGGCTGCCGGCAAGTCAGCGCTCGTCGACGCGTGGCTCGCGACCCATGAAGGTCGCGAGGTGTGGGCGACGTCCGCGAGCGAGCTGATCGCCGGCGCGAGCGGGCTCGGCGAGTGGCAGGAGCGCGTCGCGTCGGTGCTCGCGGCCGCCGAGACGCTCGACGCGATCCTCTACTTCGACGACTTCGGCGCGCTGTTCGCCGATCGCCCCGCGGAGGGCGGCATCGAGCTCGGCGCCGCGCTGCGCCGCCACGTCGCCGACAATCGCGTACGCGTGATCGGCGAGCTCACCGCGGTCGCGCTCGATCGCGCCGAGCGTCATGACGCGTCGCTGATCGGCGCGATGCTGCGCGTCCACGTGCCACCGACGGATCCGGACGCGACGATCGCCGCGGGCCGCGCGTGGGCCGCGTACTGGGCCGCGAACCAGCAGGGCCGGCCGCAGATCGCGCCCGACATGGTGCCGACTGCCGTCGATCTCGCGCGCCGCTACCTCCCCTACCGCGCGTTCCCCGGCAAGGTAATCCGCTTGCTCGAAGAGCTGCGGGTCGCGCACGACACCGAGCGCGACTCGGAAGGCCGCGGCAAGCTGCTCGGCGATAGCGAGCTGTTCAGCTCGTTCGCGTGGGCGACCGGAATCCCGCTCGCGCTCGTCGACGATAGCCGTGCGCTGTCGCGCGACGACGTGATCGAGCAGCTGCGCCGCCGGATGATCGGCCAGGACGCGGCCGTGCGTCGCGTTGCCGAGGCGATCTGCGTCGCGAAGGCGCGGCTGCAGCCCGCCGACAAACCGCTCGCGAGCCTCTTGTTCGTCGGCCCGACCGGTACCGGCAAGACCGAGCTCGCGCGCTCCGTCGCCGCGTACCTGTTCGGCGCACCCGACAAGATGGTGCGGCTCGACATGAGCGAGTACACCGATCCCTGGGCGGCCGAGCGCCTGTTCGGCGGCCAAGGCGACGAAGGTCGGCTGACATCCGCCGTACGTAGCCAGCCGTTCGGGGTCGTGCTGCTCGACGAGATCGAGAAGGCGCACCCTTCGGTGTTCGACCTTCTGCTGCAAGTGCTCGGCGAAGCGCGCCTCACCGACGGCCGCGGGCGGACGACCTACTTCCACAACGCGATCATCGTGCTGACCTCGAACCTCGGCACGCGCAGCGCGAAGGGGACGCTCGGCATCGCACCGTCGATCAGCGAAGAGGAGCGCGAGGAGCGCCGCTACCGCGATGCCGTGATGTCGGCGTTCCGACCCGAGCTCGTCAACCGGCTCGATCAGATCGTCGTGTTCCATCCGCTCGCGCCGGCGGAGATCGCCCAGATCGCGGAGATCGCGATCGGCCGGCTCGCCGAGCGCCGCGGCCTCACCCAGAGTGGCGTGCTCCTCGATATCTCGAAACCCGCGAGCGAGCGGCTCGCCGAAGGTGGGTTCTCGGCGGAGCTCGGTGCGCGTGCATTGCGGCGTTATCTCGACGCGCAGGTGCTCGCACCGGCCGCGCGGCTGCTCGCGAAGGCAGCGGCCGACGGCCACGGCGGCACGCTGACGGTCCGCGCGCCGGACGAACCTCCGCTGACCAAGCCCGTCGGCTCGCGGCTCGGCGACTCCACGGGTGCCGTGCGCATCGAGCTCTGGCGGCGCGCCGCAGCGACCGGGCGCCGGATGGTGCGGAGCGCGCTCGCGCTCGGCGAGCTCCGCCGCGATACCGATCGCGAGCTCGCGCTCGCGGCCGCGGTCTCGGTCCGCGACAAGATCGGCGAGCTCGAGGGTACGATCGCGACCGCCGCGCGCAAGCAGGACAACGGCCGCACCGCGCTGCCCGGCGCCGAAATCGCTCGGCTCACGACCGAACACGCGCGCCTCACCGGGTTGTGGGTCACCGCGGCCGCCGCGCAGGGCGAGCTGCGCACCGCCGAGGAGCTCTGTCTCGAGGCGCTCGCGAAGGACATCGACGCGGTCGATCTGATCGACGGTGCGATCGGTCAGCGCCACAAGTTCCGCCGCGACCTGTTCTGGTTGCTCGTCGGCCTCCGTCCGCAGCGCTCTGGCATCACGCTGCTCGTCCACTCCCCCGACGCACGTGCGGCGGTCACCGCATGGACGCGACTCGTGCTTCACGCCGGGTCGCACCTCGGTTACCGCGCGACCGTGCACATCCATGGTGAAGAAGGGCCCGGCTGGAAGCACCACTGGGGCCCGCCGCACGATCGGATCTGGGCCGACGAGCGGATGGCGTCGGTCGGTCCGAACGCGGCGCTCGTCCGGATCGCCGGTAGCGGCAGCGAGCTGCTGTTCGGGCTCGAGGCCGGGCTCCACAAGTTCGTCGGCCTCGCCGGCGAACCGTGCCATGCGTGGGTCGAGCTGCTCGAGCCGAAGACCGAATTCACCGACTTCGAATGGTCCGTGTTGCCGGGCCCGCCGACGCCACGCGCTGCACGCGGTCACGTGTTCCGCGAGGTCACGGTGCCCGCGGATCGCGTCACCGTCGACGGCGACGAGATCGAGCCGCCGTGGTCCGAGCTCGGACCGCGCCTCGCCGAAGCGGCCTGCACGCGGCTGCTCACCGCGCTCGAGCACGCCGGTCACAAGTGCGCCTATGACCTCGAGCTGCTCTGGCGCTACACGAATCCGCTCTCCGCGATCGCGCAACAGGTGACTTCGGCATGAGGGTCCACTTCACGGTCGGCGTGTTCTGCGACAAGCGGGATGGCGAGGACGAATGGACCGCGCTCGTCCCCGCGCGCTACGCCGCGTACGTGTCGGGCACCGGCAGCGAGTCGCGGATGCGCGAGCGCATGATCGAGCGCGTGCGCGATGTCGTGAAGCGCGCGCGTCCCGTCGATCAGGAGCTGTTCCAGTTCCCGCTCGGCAGCGAGCTCGCGCGGATCCAGGTCGAGCTCCGCGCCGAGACCGGCAAGGTCCACGGTCAGGTCCCGCTGATCATCGAGCCGCGGTGGACCAGCGATCACGGCCAGCACTTCTTCTGCTACCACCCGCTGCGCCGCGACCACTGGTTCATCAGCGCCGATCGCGAGGCCATCCCGCAGCTCGCGCAAGCGCTGGTCCGCCATCACTGGGCCGAGATCGACGACGAGGACACGATCGAAGCGCTGCTCGCGAACGGCAAGGAGCGGCTCGTCACGCTCGCATTCTCCGCCGAGCCCCTGTCGCTGCTCGACCTCTTGCCGTCGCGCAAGAAGGACCAGCGCGCCGGCGCCTCGACACCGCGCGCCGATCGGATCCTCCAGACGCTCGGCGTCGACGAGACCACGCGCGCGAGCTCGGGCCAGCTCCGGCTCGGCGTGCCGCGCTCGCCGTATCGCGAACGGCTCGCGTACTTACTCGGCGGCAAGCGCCCGCGCTCCGCGATGGTCGTCGGCCCTCCGGGCAGCGGCAAGACGTTGTTGATCCACCAGTGGATCGCGGACCGCCTCGTCGAGGACGGCTATCCGATCCACAAGAACCTCGACAAGTGCTTCCATATCTGGCGGCTCTCCGGCAAGCGCCTGATCGCCGGGATGTCGCATCTCGGCGAGTGGGAAGAGCGCTGCCTCGCCGTGCTCGACGACGCGAAGAAGCGCCGCGGCATCCTGTGGCTCGAGGATCTTCATTTGTTCGGCCGGCTCGGCCAGTCGCGGCAGAGCGAGCGTAGCTTCGCCGACTTCTTCCGCGGCCCGGTGCGCCGCGGTGACCTCGCGATCATCGCCGAGTTGACCTCCGAGCAACGCGCGCGTCTCGAGCGCGACGCACCGGGGCTCGCCGAAGCGCTCGCACTGGTCGCGGTCCCCGCCGCTTCGCCGAACGAGACCGCGCACCTGATGCTCCACGAGATCCGCGCGCTCGAGGTCGAGTACAAGAGCGTCGCGCTGCACCCGTTCGTGCCGCGGACCGCGCTCGAGCTCGGCACCGCGCTGTTCCCGTGGCGCGCACGCCCCGGCGTCGCGATCGAGATCGTGCGGCGCGTCGCCGTCGATGCGTCGGCGCGAGGGATCGCGACGGTGACGCCGAACCACGTGCTCGATTATCTCGCGCGCACGACCGGCCTTGCCGCGAACCTCATCACGCTCGATCAGCCACTCGATGCGGCCGAGGTCGAGACTCGGTTCGCCGAGCGCGTGATCGGTCAGCCGACGGCGACCCGTGCCGCGGCAGATGTCATCCTCAAGGTCCGCTCCGGCCTCGCCGATCCGGGCCGGCCGGTCTCGGTGATGCTGTTCACCGGGCCTACCGGCACCGGCAAGACCGAGCTCGCGACCGCGATCGCGGAGTATCTCTACGGCGATCAGACCCGGCTCGTGCGCGTCGACATGGGCGAGATGTCGGGGCCCGATGCGGTCGCCCGGCTGATCGGCGATCCGTGGAACCCCGAAGGGATGTTGACGTCGCGCGTGCGCAGCCAGCCGTTCTGCGTCGTGTTGCTCGACGAGATCGAGAAGGCGCATCCGCGTGCGCTCCATCTGTTACTACAGTTGTTCGACGAAGGTCGCTTGACCGATGCCGCCGGCGAGGTTGCCAGCTTCGCGAGCGCAGTCGTGATCATGACGTCGAACCTCGGCTCGCGGAATGCCCAGCCGATCGGCTTTGGCGATGTGCGGGATCGGATCCTCGCCGACGTCGCGAAGGCCGTGCGCGAGTTCTTCCCCGTCGAGCTGTTCAACCGCATCGATCAGGTCGTGCCGTTCGAGCCACTCACGCCGGAGGTCGCGGCGAAGGTCGTCGACAAGGAGCTCGGCAAGTTGCTATCGCGCCGCGGCCTGCGCGAGCGCAACACGTTCGTGTACGCGGGCAGCGCGGTGCGCCGGCGCGCAGTCAGCGACGCGTTCGACCCGCGCTATGGCGCACGCACGGTGAAGCGCTGGCTCGAGGACAAGATCGGTGGCGCGTTGACCGACCTCCTCGCGGCCGCAGCACCGGCGCGGCTGCGCATCGTCCGGCTCGCCGAGAACGCGGGTGCGATCGAAGCCGCGCTCGAGCCGATGCTGGAGCGCACGCCCCTGCCCGGCCCGTACGCGCTCGAGGGCGCGCTCGACCTCGCGACCGCCGCACTCGAGCCTTCGATCCACCGTGCCGCTGCGGCGGTCGCAAACGTGCGCGATAGCGATCAGCTCGCGCGCGCCCGCCGCGAAGCGACCGGCGAGCTGCGCTACTACGTCGACGAGCTGAGCGCGCGGCTCGATGCGCTCGATCAGCTGTTCGGCGTCGTGCCGAAGCGCGAGCCCGAGCCAGGTGATGAAGACGACGACGACAAGTTGCGGAGCCGCCCGCTCAAGCGCCAGAACAAGAAGCTCGCGCGGACGCCCGCGAGCCGCGAGGCACTGATCGCCGGCATCGCGGAGGCGCTGCTGATCCAGCGTGCGCTGCCCGATCTGCTCGACCCCGACGCGCACACCGCGACCGCGATCATCTCGCGCGTCGGCACCTCGATGGAGGCCGGTGGCATCTTCGCGGTCGTCCACACGCTCGCGCAGCCGGCGTGGCTCGACGAGGCTGCGTTTGTCGACGATCGCACCGGTACCGTCAAGGCGATGTCGAAGGGCCTGTCCGAGCTGACGCCCACGCTGCGCGATGTCGTGCTCGTCCTCCGCGGCTTGTTCGTCCGCGAGGCGCTCGGGTCGGAGCACGGCACCTGGATGCTGCGCGCGTCGGCCGCCGAGCCCGACATCGTGCGCGTCGAGATTCGCTCGGGTGCGGTCGGCGCGGTCGCGACGTTGAAGACCCACCTCGCAGGACGCAAGGAGCTCGAGCGCGTGCTCGAAGCCGGCGGCGCGATGCCGCCGAACCCCGACGTGCTGTTGCCGGTGACGCGCACGATCAACTATCGCGCGCCGCTGCGCCCCGGGGACACGTTTCACATCGAGCTCGAGGACTTCGCGACCGGCTGGGTCGATCGCGGCAACCTGAAGGACATCCCGCACGCGGTCCGCCGCGCGTGGCACATGGCGTGGAGTCGGCGATGACGAAGCGCTCGTTCCGGGTGTTCGTCACGAGGCACCACGGCGGCCTGACGTCCGCGGTGCTGTTGCGCCGATTCCGCACGCTGTTCGACGGCCCGCCTCCCGCGGCGATGGCGGCTGACGAAGAGACCGCACTCGCACGGCTCGCGCCGCAGGCGGCATTTCTCGTCGAGGAAGACGAGGCCGAGCGTTATCTGTGGACCGAGGAGCTCGAGCTCCGCCGGATCGAGGTCGAGATCCATCCTGGCCGGCCCGACCCGCGCGGCTACGTGATCGCGAAGGCGATGGTGCCGCTGCGCCTCGGCTACGCGGCCGCCAAGCTCGACGGCGCACCGCTCTATCGCGTGCTCGTGCCGCGCTTCGACTGGTCGTTCGTCGCCGAGGATCTCGGCGCGGTGCCCGAGACCGTGCGCGCGCTCGTGTTCACCGCACTGATCGGCGACGCCGCGGCCACGCTCTACGATCTGCGCCGCGAGATCGACGAGAAGATCGTCGAGTGGAGCCCGATCGAAGCGCCGGTCAACGCGGCGAAGAAGTCCGGCGAGGAGCCTGATCCGGCGCCGACGCTCGAAGCGGTCGGTGAAGACTGGGTCGCGGTCGCGCGCGCGAATCGCTTGCCCCCGACGGTCGGCAGCGATCCGACGTTTGACCAGCTCGCGTCGCTGCTCGATCCGGAAGCCGGCGACAAGCGGATCCCATCGCTGTTGTTCGTCGGCCCGCGTGGCGCCGGTAAGACTGCACTCGTGCGCCGGATCGCGCGCGGCCTGCTCGAGCGCGGGCGCGGCCGCTCCGGTGTACGCCGGCGGCTGTGGGCGACGAGCGCCGATCGGATCGTCGCCGGCATGGTCTATCTCGGCATGTGGCAGCAGCGCTGCCTGCAGATGGTCAAGGAGCTCGAAGGTGGCGTCGACGTGCTCTTCGTCGATCGGCTCGCGGATCTGATGGCCCCGATGTCGGACGGCGCCTCGATCGCGGACCTGCTGTCGCCCGCGATCATCGGCAACCAGCTCACGTTGTTCGCGGAGTGCGACGAGAGCGAGCTCGTGAAGGCGCGCCAGCGCAACCCCGCGTTCGTCGAGTCGCTCCGGGTGATCCGGGTGCCCGAGGCGGTGCCAGCACAGGTGGTCGCGCTGCTCGAGCCGTACGGCCAGCGCCTCGATCCGCCGGTCGTGCTCGGCGCCGATGCCGCGCGCCGGCTCGTCGAGCTGCTCGCCGCGTTCCGCCGCGACACCGCGTTTCCCGGCAAGGCG
>JBDUAS010000422.1:0-4924 GCA_040004535.1 Deltaproteobacteria bacterium | reverse complement strand
CGTCGTCGGTGCGATAGCTCGCCGGCATCGCCTGGAGCTTGCCGCTGTAGAACAGATTCAACAGGAACGTCTCGAGCGAGTCATCGCGGTGATGACCGAGCGCGAGCTTGTTGCAGCCGAGCCGCTCGGCCGCCGTGTACAGGATGCCTCGGCGCAACCGCGAGCATAGCGAGCAATACGTCGATGCGCTGTCGAGGTGCTCGGTGACGACCGAGTACGTGTCCTCGCGCAGGATCTCGAACGGCCAGCCCGTGCTCTCGAGGTACGCGCGCAACGCGGCGCCGTCGTAGCCGGGTTGGACCTGATCGAGGTGGACCGCGACGAGCTCGACCTGGAAGGGCAGCCGGGGGACCAGCTTCATCAGCAGGTGCAGCATCGTGTAGCTGTCCTTGCCGCCCGACATCGCGACGAGGATCCGATCACCCGGGCGTAGCAGCTCGTAGCTCTCGCACGTCCCCCGGACGTTGCGATACAACTGCTTCTCGAGCCGGGCGACCTCGATCATGACACCGCACTTCTACTCGATAACCCGCGCTCCGTCATGAGGAATCCGTGATGTCCTGGGTGACGTGGCTCGGCATCGCCGGCGTCGCGCTCGCCTCGTTCGCGACCGAGGGCGCGATCGGCTTCGGCGGCACCGTGTTGGCGGCGAGCCTTGGCGCGCAACTCGTCCCGCTCGACGTCCTACTGCCGGCGTTCGTGATCCTCAACCTCGTGCTCTCGAGCTGGCTGCTCGGCCGCGGCCGCGATGCGATCGCATGGCGCGTGCTGGGCCGCGAGGTCGCGCCGCCCGTTGCGGTCGGCGCCGCGGTCGGGCTCGCGCTGTTTCACCTGCCAGGCCAGGCGTGGTTGATCCTCGCATTCAGTGCGTTCGTCATCGGCCTCGCGATCTTCCAGCTCGTGAAGCCCGCCGACGGCTCGCTCGCGCAGCTGCCGCGGATCGCGCTGCTCGTGATCGGCGGCATCGCGCACGGCCTGTTCGGGACCGGTGGGCCGATGATCGTCTACGTCGTGCGCCGGAGCTTGCCCGACAAGCGCGCGTTCCGCGCGACGCTCGCCGTGCTCTGGCTCGTGCTCAACATCGCGCTCGTGCTCAACTTCGCGTCGGCCGGGTTGTACGTCGCACCGGTCGACCATGTCGTGATCGTGCTCGCGGTGACGATCTTGCCGGGCCTCGTACTCGGCGACTTCATCCATCACAAGCTCGACGCGCAGCGGTTCGAGCGCGTCGTCTGGCTGCTCCTCCTCGCAGCGGGTCTCGCACTCGCGATCCGCACCGCGCTAACGCTCTAGCGACAGACGCTGCCGGGCCCGTCGGCGATCGTCGTGCACTTCTTACCGGTCGGGCAGTCCTTGCCCTTCGGCGTGCACTTGATCTCGCACGAGTGAAACTCGGGGCCGCGCGCACCCGCGATCCCCAAGTAGCTCACGCACGTCGCGGGCGCGACGCACGCCGGCTTGTCTCCGCACTTGTCGCCACCGGTGGCGACGGCGGCATCCGGCGCGGACGGCGGAGTCGGAGTCGGAGTCGGAGTCGGAGTCGGGCTCGGAGTCGGGCTCGGGCTCGGGTCTGGAGCCGGAGGTGCCGGCGAAGGCGGCGGCGGAGACGACGACGAACAGGCGGCGAGCAGGATCCAGGCGAGCGCGAGCTTCATGCCGCGAGCCTCGCACATCGGCCTAGGCAAGGTTTGCGCGGCGGGCATCGTTTGCCCGGAGCTCGCCGCGAGATCGCGCAGCCTGAAGGAATCCGAACGGCACGTCGGTTGCTCCCGGTGCCCGCCATGGAGAACTTGAGCGTCCCTCGGAACGAGCCCCTGCCCGACGTCCACGCGTCGCTCGGCAAGCTGCTGCAGCTGGTCGAGATGTGCGACGTCGAGGCGGCGTTGTCGGGCGTCCCCGAGAGCTACTCGTCGCTGATGCAGCGCGCCTTCGATGCGTTCGTCCACCTGTTCGATCGAGTCGCGCGACAACTGCCACATCACGACGCGTTGGCGCTCGGCGCACACGTCCAGCAACGCTTGCTCCCGTTGCTCGCGCGCAGTGCGAACGCGCACCGCTGGTACTCGAAGCCGCGTGGCTATGCCGGCGACTTCGTCACGATCGCGCGGATCTACGACGACTGCGCCGAGGGCTCAGGACCCGTGGGTGAGCTGATCGATCGCTGCATGCTCGATGTTCCCGCCGCACGCGCGGTCCAGAATCGGCGCAGCCTGCTCGCGAACGAGATCCGCGCCGAGGTGATGCGAATCGGTGGCACGACCCGGATCGCGAGCCTTGCATGCGGTCCCGCGCGCGAGCTGTTCGATCTCGCGGGTACGCTGCCGCACTCGATCGTCGCGACGCTCGTCGATCTCGACGCCGATGCGCTCGCGTATTGCGCGACGCAGAAGCTGCGCGAGGCCGAGATCCTGCTCGTGCGCGCCAACCTGATCCACGCCGGGCTCGGTCGCCAGCCGCTAGCGCTCCGTGACCAGGATCTGATCTACAGCATCGGCCTGTTCGATTATCTCGGCGATGGGATGGTCGTGAAGCTGCTCGACCTGATCCACAGCGCGCTGCGGCCGGGCGGTCGAGCGATCGTCGGCAACTTTCATGTCCGCAATGCGACGAAGGCGTTCCTGGACCACGTCCTCGACTGGCGGTTGGTCCATCGCACCGAGGCCGACATGCGCCGGCTGTTCGAGGCGTCGGCATTCGCCCGGTGCACGCGAATCAGCTACGAGCCGCTGCGGATCAACATGTTCGCCGAGGGCATCAAGGCCTGACGAGCGGCGACCACTGCTCCGGCGTCAGCAACCACAACCAATCGCGCGCGCGGGTCGCGGCGACGTACAACGCGCGCGCGAGCTCCGGCGACCCGCTCGGATAAAACGCGGGCGACAGATCCGGGATCACGACCGCGTCGAACTCGAGGCCCGACACCGCAGCCGCGGTGGTCACGATCACGCCCGGCTCGAATCGAAAATCACCGTCGAGCACGAGCACCGGATCGAGCCCGCGCGAGAGCTCCGCGTGCAGCCGGCGGGCGTGCTCCGGCGTCCGCGCGATCACCGCGATCTGGCGCCACGGATCACGATTCTGCAGCCCATCGAGGTGCCAGCAGATCTGGGCCGCCTGCACGAGGCCATCTTCGCAGCGCGATGCCCACACCGCCGGATCGGGGGGCGGCTCCATGGGCACGATCCAGTCCTTCGCGAAGTCCGCGATCGCCGGGACCGAGCGATACGTGATCGCGAGCGTGATCTCGTGCCAGCGCGGCGCGCGAACCTCGGCACGCGCCGCCGCCCACCCCGCGAAGTACGCGGTCTCGTCGGTTGCCTGGCGATGGTCGCCGGCGAGCGTGATCGTGCCGGTGGGCGCGAGCGCATCGCCGATCGCCGCGAGCTCCATCGGCGCGCGCAGCTGGGCCTCGTCGACGACGATGTGATCGTAGAGCGGCAGGTTCTCCGCCGCGGTCAGCGCGCCACGACGCAGCAGCTCGAACAGGACAGGTACGTCCTCGGCGTCGAACGTGTGCGCGTCCTCCATCGGCCCGCCGGCATCGAGCCGCTTGCCGTCGAGCGCGACCAGGCGATCCGCATCGACGTGGCGGTTCGCCTTCTCGGTCGTGGTCTGGAACTGGATCCGGGTGTGCGCCTGCACCGCTGCGATCGCGCGAGGTGGCAGCACGCCGCCTGCCGCGTCGAGCACGCGTTGAAGCCGATCGCGATCACCCCACAAGTGGAACAGGCGCTGGCGCACTTTCGGTAGCTTCTGATCGAGCTCGTCGTTGTGCGGCGCCTTCCAGCCGATGAAATCGGCGAGGACTGCACGAACCGCCGGATGACGCTTGAGCGCGATGACCTGCGCGCTCGCACCCTCCGCCAAGCGCGGCGGCAACTTCGGGAACGCGAGCCGCGCGCGCTCGACCAACCACTCGTCGAGCACGGCGATCTCGAGCCTGGGAATCTGCAGGCGATCCGCGAGCAAGCGGACGAGCCGCCGCAGACCCTCCGTCGGTACGAGCACGAGCGCGCGAAAACGCCGCGACCTCTCCGTCGCGCGCGCCGCGAGCGATGCCACGCGATACAGCGCGACGAGCGTCTTGCCGACGCCCGCCTCGCCATCGACGACGAGCGATGTATCCGCGGTGAGGTCGACCGCGCGCTGTTGCTCGCGATCGAGCACGACGAGCTCGCTGCGATCCGGTATCGGCCCGGAGCGTGGCGCAGGCCTCATGCGTGGCTCTTCCCGATCGCGATACACGGTCGTGGCGTCGCCGATCAGCGCTTCGAGCGTCCCCCTGCCCTGCAGCAACCAGCGCTCGCGGACCCGGCCCTCGGTGACGCGGTCGCCGGTCTCGAATTCGTAGGGCTCACCGGGCGCGGCGCGAAAGAACGCCTCGGCGAGCGGGGAATTGCGCCAGTCGAGCATCGTGGGCGACGTGTCGGTCTGCGTGCGCGGACCGAGCAGATACGACCTCTCGCCGCGCGCGGTCTCGACGACGAGATAGCCGCGCGCGGCCGGAACGTCGGCGAGCACGCGCTCGATCTCGGCGAACCGCTGCATCGCGTTCGTATCGCGCACCCGGCACGCGCTGGCAAGCTGGTATGTGTTGGCAGGATTCTGCTACGATCGCGAGGACGAGGTGAGCGGCGGTCCTTTCACCGGCGAGCGGTGACTACGGCACCTCCGTCACGATCACCGTAGTGGCTTCGGCAGCGCGGGCACGCTCGCATTCACCGGCGTCCCCGGCGATGCGAGCAACGGCAGCGCGGGCACGTCGTGGAGCGACAGGAGACTCGGCGCAGCTCGGCGAGCGAATCTGGGCGCCGGCGCCTCCTCGCTAGTTCCAGCGGCCGGCAAGACTTGCCGATCGAGCAAGACCTGCGATCGCGGTAGGGACGACCCTTCACCGTTAGGTTCGGGTCGCCCCCCGCACAGA
>JBDUAS010000421.1:0-4924 GCA_040004535.1 Deltaproteobacteria bacterium | reverse complement strand
CTAGCTAGCCGAACTTCTCGACCAGCTTCGCGCATCGCCCCGTGTTCTTCATGTACTGAGCGTAGCGGGAGAGCGCTCGCCGGCGCTTGATCTCGCGATGCGTCCGGGCGACCGCGAACGCCGCGCCGTTACCGAACCAGCGCGGAGGCCGGAGGAGCCGCCGAGGAAGAACGAGCAGACGTTTTTGGGCGGCTGCGCCGCCCTCGCTCGCGGGGGTGTGGAATGGTTGAAAGGTTGGCGTCTGTCCCTCCGCTCCTCGGGGTGGCTGGCCTCGCCGACGCGGCAGGCGCGCATCGCTCGCGCCGGGCGCCGAGCGCCGCACCCCTGAACACCGCCGCCGCGCACACGCGCGCTCTCTCGAGCTCGCACGTTGTGCAGAGCGCCCGTCACGACCGCTGCGCGCCTTGCCCGCGTTCCGGCGAAGGCCAGCCACCCCGAGGAGCTCCGGGAGCTCCCCCGGGGAGAACCACTTCGAACACCAGTGCCCGGCGCGTGGCCTTGCGCCGAACACGAACGCGTCAAGTCGAGTCCGGAAAGGGAACACCATGAACGATCAGAATCAGCTCACCGCCGCCATCGCCGAATCCCTGCGCACGTCCGAACCGGTAAGTGGTGCTGGGCTTCTCCATGGCGATCTGTCGCGCGCGATCATCGGCGCCGCGATCGAGGTGCACAAACACCTCGGTCCGGGGCAGCTCGAGTGCACGTACCAGCACGCGCTCGAGCGCGAGCTCGCGTTCCGCGGGATCGAGCACCAGGCGCAGGTGCCGATCAAGTCGTTCTACAAGGGAGCCCAAGTCGGTACGTTCGTCGTCGATCTGATCATCGAGGACGCAGTCGTCGTCGAGCTCAAGGTCGTCGCGAGACTGCTACCCGTGCACAGGCAGCAGCTCACGTCGTACCTGCGTACGACCGGTCATCGGCTCGGGCTCCTGATCAACTTCCACGTCCCGGTGCTGTGGCAGGGCGTGAAGCGAGTGCTGCCGTGATGTGTAGCGACCCCGACGGGAAGTGCGCGATCGGGAGGATAGAAATCGACGCCCTGGTGGACGGCGCACGTCTGCTAAGATGACCTCATGGCGGCGCCTGACGTGCTCAGCGAGATCCTCCGGTTGCCCCCGGAGGAGCGGGCCCGGCTTGCCCTGGAGCTGATCCGAAGCTTGGACGGCACGCATGATCGAGACGCGGCCGCCGCTTGGGACGTGGAGATCGACCGTCGTGCTTCCGAGGTTGAAGCCGGTACGGCAGCGACGATGACTCTCGACGAGTATCGAGCACACGTGCAGGCGCGCCGGGCTGCTCGCATCACACGATGAAACTTCGGTTGCATCGTCTTGCGGTCGAGGAGATCGACCACGAGGTCGATTACTACGAGTCGCGCAAGTCAGGTCTGGGTGTCGAGCTCGAAGATGAGATCGACGCTGTGCTCGAGGTGATTGCAAAACTGCCGCACGCTGCGCCGCAATGGAAGCACCACACTGACCGACGTATCGCTGTGCTCGCGCGGTTCCCGTTCACGTTGCCCTATCAGATCGTCGGCGACGAGATTGTCGTCCTCGCGCTCGCGCACACGAGCCGAAGGCCAGGGTATTGGCGCGCGCGTAGATGATAAGGGGTCGCGAACCTGAGACTGGTTTGCGAGCCCTGGCGACCCCGACGGGATTCGAACCCGTGTCGTTAGAGCACGACGCGCTTGATCTCGCGCCAGAGCACCGGCGCGTTGAAGTTCATGATCAAGCCAAGGCGAAGACCAGTCGCGCGTAAGTAGGTGAGTACCTGCTGCCGGTGCGAAGGCGTGATCTTCGCGACGACCTTCAGCTCGATCACCACCTGATTCTCGACGATGACATCGGCATAGAACGCGCCGACGAGCTTGCCCTTGTACGTGGCTTGCACCGCCACTTGGCGAGCGTATTCGAGGCCGCGCATGCCGAGCTCTTCGCACAGTGCCCGCTCGTACACGGACTCGAGCTGTCCGGGGCCGATGTGCTTGTGCACCTCGATAGCCGCTCCGTTGATCGCGTACGACAGGTTGCGATGGATCAGCTCGGGCCCTGCGTTCGCGACGCCCGCGGCGCGAGCGATCTGATGGCTGAGGTTTGCGTTGTGGATCGATGCAGTGTTCATGATGTTCCCTTTCCGGACTCGGCTTGACGCGTTCGTGTTCGGCGCAAGGCCACGCGCCGGGCACAGGTGTTCGAAGTGGTTCTCCCCGGGACAGACGCCAACCCTTCAACCATTCCACACCCCGCGAGCGAGGCGGCGCAGCCGCCCAAAACGCTTCGCGATCTCCCGTCCTAGAATGGTCCTTCGTGTGATCTCGGTGCTGAGCGCTCGCTCGAGCTTTGTCCGCGTTCTCGTCGGCGCTACGCCAGCGCGGTTCGCTAACGCCGCTCTGGCGGGATGTCGCGCAGTCGCTGCGCAAGCGCCGTGATGTCGTCGAGGCTGTAGTGGAGGTGCACGCGCGTCGTAGAAGCCGGACGCTTCGCTACGGAGAGGCCGGGGCGCCACTCGGTTGCGGGGCGGATCGGGCGCGGTGAGAACCCTCCTCCACAATTTGGGCAGACGTTGGACAGCTTCGAGTCGACGCATTCCGAGCAGAACGTGCACTCGTAGCTACAGATCCACGCCGACGTGGACTCCGGGGGAAGATCGCGGTCGCACGATTCACAGTTCGGACGCAGTTGCAGGGCCATAAACATCCTCCGCTTGTGTCGGCTCGATCGGATGGTCGCGCCAGTGCGCATCGAAATGGAACTCTATTTCCCGTGCGCGTTCTCGCTGGCCCCCGCGAGTGAGGGCGGCGTAGCCGCCCAACCGTCCTTCGCGATCTCGTGTTCTGGAATGGTCCTTCGTGTGATCTCCGTGCTGAGCGTTCGCGCGATCGTCAACTAAGCTTGCGGCATGCTCTCACCGAAGGTCGCGGCCGCCCTCGCCACGTGGCACGACATCGTCGCGCGGCGCGACATGTCGAAGCTCGCCGCGATCATCCATCCCGATGCGATGTTCCGCTCGCCGATGGCGCACGCACCGTACAAGTCGGCGCCGGCGCTGACGCTCGTCCTCGGCACCGTGATCCAGGTGTTCGAGGACTTCACGTACCACCGCGAGCTGTTCAGCGACGACGGCCACAGCGTCGTGCTCGAGTTCTCGGCGCGGGTTGGTGACCGCGAGCTGAAGGGAATCGATCTGATCCGCTTCGACGGCGATGGCAAGATCGTCGAGTTCGAGGTCATGGTCCGGCCGATGAGCGGCCTCCAGGCGCTCGGCGCCGAGATGGGCAAGCGGCTCGGTCACCTGCTGCCGAACTTCAAGGGCGCCTAGGCTTCGACGCTACGAGAGCGCGCCGGCGATCTTTTCGGCGGCGCGCGTCGCCATCGCCATGATCGTGACCTGCGGGTTGACCCCCAGCGACGTCGGCACCGAGGCACCGTCGACGATGTAGAGGCCTCGCGTGTCGTGCGTCTGGTGATCTTGATCGACGACGCTCTTCGCGGGGTCGATGCCCATGCGCGCGGTGCCGAGCGGGTGATACGCCGATAGATCCAGATCGCGCGCGTGGATCTTCGCGCGGCGCAGCTTCGCGAGGTCGTCTGGCGACTCGAGCACGTCGAAGCCGCTGATCGGGCAGTGGATCCGTTTGGCGCCGGCCGCGAAGTAGATCTGCGCGAGCACGTCGAGCCCGCGCTTGATATGCGAGACGTCCTTGTCGTCGAGCCAGTAGCGGATCACGGGCTGGCCCATCACGGAGCTGACCGAGCCGCGCGAGGTGTCCTCGACGAGGAAGCCGAAGCTGGCGACGCGGTCGAACGACTCGGCGAGCCGCACGAGCTCGGGCCCCACGAGCTGGGTCATCGTCATCGTCATCTCGAGCGGCACCATCGCGCCTTCGTAGAGGATGCCTTCCT
This sequence comes from Deltaproteobacteria bacterium, assembly GCA_040004535.1. Taxonomy (GTDB): domain Bacteria; phylum Myxococcota_A; class Polyangia; order Haliangiales; family Haliangiaceae; genus JABFXX01. The sequence continues at coordinate 1,016 of JBDUAS010000421.1, read as the reverse complement.
CGTGGAGCTCTTCGATCGCGTAGCCCTGGGGGATGCCCTTCCACGGCTCGATCGGCTCGTCGAACTCGGCGAGCGCGCCGGTCGCCGGGTGGATCGAGAGGTTCTTGCCGAGCTCGCCGCTGCGATTCGCGAGGCCCTGCTGGCCGAGCACGAGCGGCGTCATGATCGAGCCGCACGCGATCACCACCGAGCGCGCGCGGACCGTCAGCGTGTTGCCATCCGGCGTCCTTGCGACGACGCCGACGGCCTTGCCGCCCTCGACGAGGACCCGCGTCATCTTCGCGTTGGAGAACAGCTCGGCGCCGGCCTTGAGCGCGAGCGGCACGTACGACACGTTCGTCGAGCGCTTCGCATCCGTCGGGCAGCCGAAGCAGCACACGCCCTGGCCATCACACTCGGGCGCGTTGCGCTTGAGCGGGCCGTGGCGGGTGAAGCCGAGCGCATCGCAGCCGCGCGCGATCACCCGGCCATTGCCGCCGAGCAGCTCGGGCTTTGCCGGCGCGACCTGGAGCACGGCCTCGACGCGATCGAAATACGGCCCGAGCTGATCGGGCCCGAGCTCGTGGAGGCCGAGCTCGTGTTGCCAGCCGTGTAACACGCGCTCGGGCGTGCGGTAGCACGTGCCGGAGTTGACCGTGGTGGTGCCGCCGACCGTCTGACCGAGCGGGATCGGGATGCCGACGTTACCGATCGAGAACGTCGAGCCGCCGCGGCGATACAGCTTCTGTTGCATCTCGAAGCCGCGCCCCGTGAACTGCGTGCGATCGAAGTAACGGCCTTCTTCGACGAACACGACGGCGAGCCCGGCCTCGGCGAGCTCGCGCCCGACGACCGCTCCGCCCGCACCCGTGCCGACGACCACGACGTCGCACTCGACCGCGAGGTCGCCGCCGAGCTTCTCGCCGGCATGGACGCGGTCGCGCATGTACGCCGGCTTCTGTTCGGCCTTCGAGCGCTCGAAGTCGTAGACGCAGCCGAGCTGCTTGTAGAGCGCGGGGTCATCGAAGTGCGCGATC
>JBDUAS010000420.1:0-4924 GCA_040004535.1 Deltaproteobacteria bacterium | reverse complement strand
GGCGGCAAGCTGACGACGTATCGCCGGATGGCGCGCGAGGCCGTCGGCAAGACGCTCGATCTGCTCCGCGACCTGGGCGACGAGCCGGTCAACCACAAGGAGACGACGAAGCATCGTCCCCTGCCCGGCGCGGTCGGGCTCGACAGTGCGAACCTCGAAGGCGTCGCAGCGATCGGCCGGCGCTTGATGGCCGACTACAAGCTCGATGTCGATACCGCGACCCACCTGTGCGGCGTCTACGGTGCGCGCGCACCCGAGCTCGCGGCCGCGATCGCGGCCGACCGAACGCTCGGCCAGCGGCTCGATCCCGAGCTTCCGTACGTGTGGGCCGAGATTTCATTCGCTGCGCGCCACGATCTCGCGCGCACCGTCGATGACGTCCTCGCCCGCCGCGTGCCGCTGTTGCTGGTGTCGCGCGATCAAGGACTCGGCGTGTGCGAGAAGGTCGCCGGCGTGCTCGCGGGGATCCACGGCTGGGACGCTGACGCGATCGCGCGGCAGATCGCGGAGTATCGCGCGGAAGTCGCGCTGAGCCGGCGCTGGCAGCAGTGAGCAACCACTTCCTCGAGCTGTTCGGCCTCTACGGCGCGTGCCTCGTGATCTCGTTCATCGCGGGCATGTTCCCGCTCATCAGCATCGAGGCGTTCCTCGTAGGCTACACGCTGCTCCGGCCCGTCAGCGTCACCGAGCTCGTCGCGATGGTCCTGTTCTCCGCGCTCGGCCATCAGATCGCGAAGACCGTGTGTTACTTCGCCGGCGTTACTGGGCTCGAGCATCGCCGCGTGAAACCGATGCTCGACAAGTGGCGGCCACGGATCGAGCGCTGGAATCGCTATCCGAAGACCGTGTTCTTCCTCGCCGCTGCGGTCGGCATTCCACCGATGTGGCTGATCGGGTTCATCGCGAAGCCGATCATGCACATCCGGTTCATGCCGTTCACACTCGCGTGCTTTCTGTGCCGCGCCGGCCGCTACGCGGTGCTCACGGGCATTCCGCTGCTCGCGAAGTAGCTACTGGCAGACGCCGCCGCCGTTCGACCCCGTGTGCACGCAATGCGTCGTCGGATCCGTCGACGCGGCGGTCGCGTGATAGATCCGGCACGACAGCGAGTTTCCGGACGTCACCGCCGCGGTGTACGCGGGCGTCGCCGCGTAGCCGGCGCACATGGTCGCGCAGGTCCCTGCGGACGGATACTGGGTCGCGCACTCCGCGGTCACGAGCGAGCAGAACCCGTCGCACGGCTGACCGCACACGGTGCCGCCGCTCGGGCCCGCGTGCACGCAGTGGGTCGCCGGATCCGCCGATGCAGCACCTGCATGATAGAGCCGGCAGCCGAGCGTGTTGCCCGAGAGATCGGCGAGCGCGCCGGTCGGGAAGTGCGTGCACGACGCCATGCACGTCGCCATCGATCCGTACTGGTTGTTGGCGCCGGTGCAGTTCGCGGTGATCTTCGTGCAGTACGAAGCGCAATCGAGCGATCCGGATCCGGATCCGGATCCCGATCCGCTGCCGGTCGCGTCGATGCCCATGTTGGTGGAGTCGCTGCCGCAGGCGGCCAGGAGTACAGCTAGGCAAATGGTCTTCATGGGCGCGATGGTAGCCAATCCCCACCGCCGGTCTCAGTTTTCCGAGGACCGGGCACCTGCGATCGCGAGCTTACGCTGGCCGTGATGTTGCTCTATCTGCGCACGATGCGGCTCTCGATCCTGTGCTTCCTCGTCGCGTGCGCGACGAACCATTCGACCCCGACACTCGTTCCCGACGACGCGACCCGCGTGATCGTCCACCGCGAGGGCGGCTTCGCGCCCCACCCCGAGGGCTCGACCTGCACCGCGATCGACGAGACGTTCACGGTCGACCTCGCGAGCGGCGCGGTCACCTACCACGTGTGCTCGACGGCGGCGGGCAACTCGCCGTACGCATTCGCAGATGGTCAGCTCGCGCCGAGCGCCGACCAGCTCGCGATCATTCGCGACTCGATCGCCGCGCTGCCGACCGTGATCCCGGCGTGCAGCGGCGATCTGAACGACTCGATCACCGTGGTGACGCCGACCGGATCGACGACCTACGACCACGTCCAGTGCCTCGACAGCGAGGGCTCGCTGGTCGAAGCGCTCGACTCGTTGTTCGCCCAGCTCGGCAGTGCCTGAGAGCTGCGCTATCGTGGGGCGGTGAAGCCGGGGCACCGCGTGCTCGTCATCGACGACGAGAAGAACATTCGCGTCACGCTGACGATGTGCCTGGAGGCGATCGATTGCGCGGTCACAGCGGCGAGCAGCGCCGACCAGGCGCTCGCTTGTCTCGACCGCGAGGCGTTCGATCTCGCGTTCCTCGATCTACGGCTCGGCGACGACGACGGTCTGGCGCTGTTGCCGCGCTTGCTCTCCGTGCGGCCGGGCCTCGCGGTCATCGTGATCACGGCGTACGCAACGATCGACACCGCGGTCCAGGCGATCAAGCTCGGCGCGGTCGACTACATCCCGAAGCCGTTCACGCCGGCGCAGATCCGGCTCGTCGTCGAGCAGACGCTGGCACGGCTCACCACCGCGACCCGGGTGGCCGATCTCGAAGCACGGCTCGCCGACGAGCTGCCCGGCGTCGACATGGCGACCGCATCGCCGCGGATGCGCGCGATCGTCGAGGTCGCGACCCGCGCCGCGGCTTCCGACGCGCCGATCCTGGTGCGCGGCGAGAACGGCACCGGCAAGAGCGCCCTCGCACGACTCGTCCACGCGAGGTCACCACGCGCGGCGAAGCCGTTCGTCACGGTCAACTGCCCGACGCTGACCGGCGAGCTGCTCGCGAGCGAGTTGTTCGGTCACACCACCGGCGCGTTCACCGGCGCCGTACGCGATCAACCGGGCCGCGTCGAAGCCGCCGAGGGCGGCACGTTGTTCCTCGACGAGATCGGCGAGATCACGCCGGCGCTGCAGGCGAAGCTGTTGCGGTTCGTGCAGGACAAGCAATTCGAGCGCGTCGGCGAGACCCGCACGCGCCACGCCGACGTCCGCGTGATCGCGGCTACGAACCGCGATCTCGACGCGGATGTCGCGGCCGGCCGGTTCCGCGAAGATCTCCTGTTCCGGCTCAACGTCATCGAGATCGTCCTGCCGGCGCTACGCGAGCGCCCGGAAGACATCCTTCCGATGGCGCGCCACTTCCTCGCGTTCTTCGCGAAGGTCGCCGGCCGTGCGGTGCCGGAGCTGAGCAGCGACGCCGAGGCAGCGCTGATGGCCTACGCGTGGCCGGGCAATGTCCGCGAGCTGCGCAACGCGATCGAGCGCGCGATGATCCTCGTGCCTGCGCGCACGTTTGGCGCCGACGCGCTCCCCGATCGAATCTCCGCGCATGCGAGCGCGGTACCGAGGCTCGGCGGCGAGTTCACGCTCGACCAGATCGAGCGCGAGCACATCGAGCGCGTGATCGGGCACGCCGCCACGCTCGACGACGCCGCCAGGACGCTCGGCATCGATGCGTCGACGCTGTACCGCAAGCGCAAGCGCTACGACACCTGAGACACCCGCCTCTCCGCAGGCGCGAGCGGCACGGTGAACCAAAACACTGCGCCGGTCCCGGGCTCGCCCGTCACACCGGTGACTCCGATCCGACCGCCGTGCGCGTGCACGATCTCGCGCGAGATGAACAGCCCGAGCCCCGCCCCACCCGCCGGCGCACCCGGCACCCGCACGTACTTGTCGAAGATCGTGTCGCGGTACTCGGCTGGCACCCCGGGGCCCTGATCCGCGACCTCGAACCGCACGACGCCGTCGCGCGTCCGCGCGCGAATGGTGACCGTGCTATCGCGCCGGCCGTAGCGGATCGCGTTCGAGATCAAGTTCGCGAACACGAGCTGCAGGCGGTCGTGATCGACCGCGACCGCCGGCGTGCCCGGCAGGATCTCCGAGCGCAGCGTAACGCGGTGTTCTTCCGCAAAGCCGTGCTGCGCGTCGATCGCTTCGCGCGCGAGCTGCTCCGGATCTTGCGGCGCGATACGGAGCTCGATCTTGTCGGCGTGGATCCGCGACAGATCGAGGAGCTCGTCGACGATCGCCTGCAGCCGATCGCACTCCTCGCGCGCCGCGAACACGAGGTCGCTCTGCTTCGCGGTCAACGGGCCGACGGTGTTCTCGGCGAGCAAGTGAACCGCCATCCGCAGTGACGTCAGCGGCGTACGCAGCTCGTGCGCGACCGTCGCGACCAGATCGTCGCGAAGCTCCTCGAAGCGGTGCAGGCGCGTGACATCCTGGAACACCAGCGTAGCCCCCACGACATCGCCCTCCGCCGCGTAGAGCGGCGCGGCTCGTGGCAACAGCAGCGGCTTCGGGTTCGCGCCCGCGACCTCGATCGCCTCGTCGAGCTTCTGCGGCACGTACGCACCGTGGCCCGAGGCGACGTGCTGGATCAGCCGCTCGACGACCTTGCGGACCACCGGATCGAGCGCCGCGAGCGCGCCTGGTCCCGCATCGGGTTTCACCTTCAAGACGGTCTCCGCCGCCTGGTTCGCGTGGCGAAGCTCGCCGGCGAGCGACACGACGAGCACCGGATCGGGGAGGCTATCGATCGTCGCCTGCGCCGCAATCTGGGCCTCGAGCAGGTCGCCGAGCGAGCTCTGGCGGTACTTGTGGATCCGCTCGGCCATCGTGTTGAGCTCGGCCGCGAGCTGCCCGATCTCGTCCTTGCTCGGGACCTGGGCCCGCACCTCGAGGTCGCCTTCGCCGAGCCGCCGCGCGGTCTGGCCGAGCACGTTGAGCGGGCGCAGCACGCGCGAGGTCATGATCGACGACGCGATCAAGGCGAGCACGAGGCCGAGGACCGAGACCGCGAGCAAGAGCGAGTTCGAGTGCTGCGCGAGGAGCTGGGCGCGATCGCTCTTCTGGATCATCGCGTCCTGGTTCATCGCCAGGATGCCGTCGGCGCCGTCCTT
>JBDUAS010000028.1:0-47415 GCA_040004535.1 Deltaproteobacteria bacterium | reverse complement strand
AGGATGGCTATCACCACCTGCTGTGGGAGGTCGTCGACAACTCGATCGACGAGGTCATCAACAAGCACGCGACGAAGGTCGAGGTCACGCTCCACAAGGACGGCAAGACCTGCACCGTCGAGGACAACGGGCGCGGCATCCCGGTGGACGTGATGTCGAAGCAGAAGAAGCCGGCGATCGAGGTGATCTACTCGACGCTGCACTCGGGTGGAAAGTTCGAGCGCGGCAAGAGCTACGCGGTCTCCGGTGGTCTGCACGGCGTCGGCGCCGCGGTCGTCAACGCGCTGTCCAGCTCGCTCATCGCGCAGGTCAAACGCGATGGCGAGCGCTTCGAGATCAAGTTCGAGCGCGGCGAGACCAAATCGAAGCTCAAGAAGGTCGGCCCGGCGCGTGGGACCGGCACGCTCGTCACGTTCCATCCCGATGACGAGGTGTTCGGCGGCAAGCTGCACTTCGATCCGGATCTGATCGGGGAGCGGCTCGAAGCGAAGAGCTATCTCCATGGTGGGCTAGAGATCGTGTTCACCGACGAGACCGCGTCTCCACCGGCGAAACACACGTATCTCCACCCTCAGGGCATCGCGGAGTACCTGCCGACGCTCGTCGGTGGCCGCAACAAGCTACCGGTGCCGCCGGGCGGCGCTGTGTTCTACATGGACAAGCAGGACAAGGAGATGAAGCTCGGGCTCGAGCTCGCACTCCAGTGGACCGAGTCGACCGACGATCTGATCAAGACCTACGTCAACTCGGTTCCCACGCCCGACGGCGGCACGCACGATACCGGCCTGCGCGCCGCAGTCGTCAAGGCGATCCGCAACTACATCTCGACCCATAACCTCGAGCCCAAAGGCGTGACGCTCACGTCCGAGGACATCCGCGAGGGCCTGGTCGCGGTGCTGTCCACCTACGTCCACGACCCTCAGTTCCAGAGCCAGACCAAGAACCGCTTGAACAACCCCGAGGTCGCGGCGCAGGTAGAGCAGCTCGTGCGTCCCGCGCTCGAGAACTATCTCAACGAGAATCCGAACTGGGGCCAGGCCGTGATCTCGCGCGTGATCATCGCGGCGCGTGCGCGCGAGGCCTCGCGTGCCGCGCACAACGCGGTGACCCGCAAGACCGCGATCAGCCATCGGCTCAATCTCCCGGGTAAGCTGGCCGATTGCGCGTCGACCGATCCCACGGAGAGCGAGCTGTTCATCGTCGAAGGTGAGTCCGCAGGTGGGTCGGCGAAGCAGGGCCGCGACCGCCGCACGCAGGCGATCCTGCCCTTGCGGGGCAAGGTCCTCAACACGGAACAAGCGAACAGCCAGAAGCTCCTCGCGAACAAGGAGCTCCAAGATCTGGTTTCAGCACTTGGCTGTGGCATCGGCGACACGTTCGATATCGCGAAGCTGCGCTACGGCAAGATCTTCCTCTTGATGGACGCCGATGCTGACGGTCACCACATCGCGACGCTGTTGCTGACGTTCTTCTACCGTCACATGCGCGGCTTGATCGATCACGGCCACGTCTACCTCGGCCAGCCGCCGCTCTATCGCATCGACATCGGAAAGCAGACGTTCTGGGCACTCGACGACGGGCACCGCGATCGGATCTTGAGCGAGCAGGCGAAGGCGAATTCCAAGCCGAGCATCACGCGGTTCAAGGGTCTCGGCGAGATGAACCCCGACACGCTCAAGCAAACGACGCTCGACCCGAAGACGCGTCAGGCGCTGCGCGTGACGGTCAAGGCGAGCGAACAGTTACAGACGGACCGAACAATCAGCGAGCTGATGGGGAAAGACGTCGCTGCGCGGGCGAAGATGATCACGGATAACGCCGCGGAAATCGGCGAGCTCGACCTGTAGCCGCTGATTGGCGAACTTCGTTAGATCCTCCTTGTGAAGCGGGGGGCTGCGGGCTAAGAACCGCGGCGGATGGCGCGTGGTGTACGGATTGGTGACTACCGGATCGAGCAAGAGCTCGATGGTTCGGTCTATCGCGCGGTCCACACGGTGCTGCCGCGCCACGCGCTCGTCAAGATCTCACGCGATACGAGCGAGAGCGTCGCGGTGTTGCGCGAAGCGTGCATCCTGGCTGCGCTCCCGCATCCCGGCATCGTCCGCGTCTACGAGACCGGTCGGTTGCCCGATCACCGCACGTGGTTCGCGCAGGAGATCGTCGAGGGCCTGACGCTGTCTGGAACGTTCGACCTAGGCCCGGTCGCCCTCGAGCCTGCGGTCGCGATCGGAATGATCCGCGATGTCGCCGAGATCCTGGCGTTCGCGCACCAGCGCGGCGTGATCCATTGCGGCATCACCGCCGATTGCCTGGTCGTCGCCGGGCGCAACCGAGGCTTTCCGATGTGCATCACCGACTGGAGCGCCGCGCGCCCACACGACGCGGCACCTGCGCCCGCCGCGCCTGGTGCGTGGGTCGCGCCCGAGCTCGCGGCCGGCGACGTGATCGACGATCGCGCGGATGTCTATTCGCTCGGTCTGATCGCGTACCGCGCGATCGCAGGAGTCGCGGCGGCAGGCGTGTCGCTCGCGCTGGTGTGTCCGGAGCTGCCGCGCGAGCTGACGAGCCTCGTCGATTCGATGCTCGCGAAGGATCGCTGGGATCGGCCGAGTGCGGCGGAGGTTCGTGCGGAGCTCGGCTTTATCGCCGGTACGCTCTCGACGCTGCGTCCTCCCGAACCGGTGCGGATCCGCAAGCCGCGGTGGACCCCGCAGGTCGACCGCGGGCCGAGGCTCGAGACGTCGCTGCGTGCGGATACCGAGGCAGATCCTGGCATCCTGCCGGGCACGCGCGACGACGTCGAATAGCTACCACCGTGTTGCGTTAGAGGTCCGACCATTGCCTGGGTAAGTAGTGGAAGGCTCTAGCCGCATGACGCGGTACGTCGCTTGCGAAATGGGTCCGCATGCAGCGCATCGCGATCCTCTACACGCCAGCCGGTGGTGGTCATCGTGCCGCGGCTCACGCCATCGCCGCCGAGCTCGCTGGTCTGCCGGCCACGTACGTCGAGGTCAAGAACGTGCTCGACTTCGCTCCGAGCTGGTTCGCGTACGACCGCGCGTGGCGGATGGTGCAACGCCACGGCGGGCACGCGTGGGATTGGGTGTTCGACGCGAGCGAACGCGGTGTCGATCTGGATGCACTCCGGTTGCCGCTGCACCGCGCGCTGTTCGCGAGGCTCGACGCGTACCTCGTCGACTTCGCGCCGACCCACGTCGTGTGCACGCACTACTTGCCGGCACTCGCGGTCAGCCGCGTGCGCGAGCGACTCGCGGCGCGCGTGATCATCACGATCACCGATCACCAGGCGCATCGCGCCTGGCTCGTGCCGGGCGTCGATGCGTATTGCGTCGCCGATGCGGCGGTGGCGCGCTCGGTGCAGCGGCGGACGCGCGCCCAAGTCGTCGTCACCGGGATCCCGATCGCGGCGTGCGCGGCGCCGGTGCGCGCGGTCAAGGCCGAGCTCGCGACGGCGCGCATCCTCGCATCGCTCGGCGGGTTGCCGGCACGCGACGCGCACGCGGCGATCGAAGCGATCGCACCCCTCGCTCGCCACGATCTCCACGTGCTGTGCGGCAACGACGACGCCGTGCTCGAGCACGCTCGCCACGTGTTGCCGCGTGCCGAGATCGCCGCGCGTACCGACAGTATGTACGCCGCGATCGATCGCGCGGATCTCGTGATCACGAAGGCCGGCGGGCTCACGGTCAGCGAATGTCTCGCGCGCGGCCGCGCGATGGTGTTGCCGTTCGCGGCGCCCGGCCAGGAGCGCGGTAACTTGCTCTACGCGCTCGCGGCCGGCGCGGCGGTGCGGCCCGGAGAGCTTGCGGACCTTGCAGACACCGTCGAGCCGCTGATCGGCGAGCCCGGCGCACTGCGGAAGATGTCGACGCGTGCGCGGTTCGCGGCACGGCCCGATGCCGCGGCCGACGTCGCGGCTTGCCTGCTCGGCGCGCGGGAGGTGCAGCGTGTTGCGTGAGGCACTCGGTGTGGTCGCGACGAGCTTGGCGCTGGCTCCCGCGCTGCTCGCGGCGCAAGTCGTCGACGCGTTCGCACTCGGCGTTCCCGGCGCGCTCGCGGCGCTCGGCATCGTGGAGCAACCGCGGTCGATCGTCGCGCTCGCGGGCGGACGCTCGAGCACGGTCTACGAGCTGCGGTTCGCGCGCGCGACCGTGGTGCTGAAGCACGCGATGACCGGCGGTTCGGTGCTCGCCTTCGGCGCGCGGCTGTGCGGCCCGCAGCCGTATCCTGGCGAGCTGTCGCCGGTGGCGCGCGTGCGGCGCGAGGCGGCGGCGCTCGAGGCCCTGGCACGAGCCGGCATTCCTGCGCCACGCGTGATCGCGGCGAACCCCGCGGCGGCGGTGCTGCTCTTAGAGAAGGTGCGGGGGACTCCGCTCTCGCAATGCGGCGGTGCCGAGCCTGTACGTGCGTATCGCCGAGTGCTCGATGCGGTTCATGCCGCAGGTTGGGTGCTGAACGATGCGCATCCCGGCAACGCGCTCGTCGACGGTGATCGCGTGACGTTGATCGACCTCGAGTTCGCGGAGCGATCGACCGATCTGGATCGCCACGCGTTCGACCTCGCATACGCCGCGGCATTCCTGAGCGGCGCGGAGCGCGAGCTCTTCCTCGGTCGACCCGATCTGCGCGTCGCGCGTGCGAGCCGGCGGCTGGCCGGATTCGCACCGTTGTTCTCTTACGAGGTCGCGCGCCAGAAGAGGGCAGCGTGATCGCGCAGATCCGCGAGGCGTTCGCGACGCTGCCCGCCGCGACCTGCGTGCCGATCACGCCCGGTGGGCTCGGCGTGCAGGAAGCGGCGATCACGCTCGCGTTCGCGACCGCGGGGATCCCGGTCCCGCAGGCGCTCGCGTGTGCGCTCGCATATCGCTGCGCGCACCTCGTCCCGCTCGCGCTCGTCGGTGCACCGGCACTCGTGACGTCATGGCCGCGCAAGGCGGCAGCATGACCGCGCGTGGCTACGTCGCGTGGCTGACCAAGCACGCGCGCAAGATCATGATTTCGAGCGTCTCGCTTGTCGGCGTGTCGATCTATCTCGTCGCGTTCCACCTGCCCGTGTATGCGGACCTCTCGGACTTGCTGCCGTCCGACGTGCCGGCGATCCGCGATCTCCGCCGGCTCGAAGCCCGGCTCGCGGCGAAGGACACGATGGTCGCCGTCGTCGTCGCCCCGACCACGGGTGAACGTGCGGCGGTCGCCGGCTCGCTCGCCAAGCGCGTCCGCGAGATCGAGCCGCGCTTGGTCGCGCGCGTCGAGGACGACGATGCCGTGACGCGCGCGTTCGTGAAGGCGCACGCGGGCCTGTACGTGCCGCTCGCGGATCTCCAGCACACCGAGCACGCGCTCGCGCAGAAGATCGCTGCTGCGAAGCTTCACGCGAATCCGCTATACATCGAGCTCGATGACAAGCCGGCCGATACGCACGAGCTCGACGATCTGAAGAAGAAGCGCGCGGACGCCGACGCGAAGCTCGCGCACTCGCGTTACATCAGCGACGACGGCCGATCCCAGGTCCTCGTGATCGAGACCGGGTTTCGCGCGACCGACACCGCGGCCGACCGCGCCCTCCAGGACGAGCTCGATCGCTTCTCGCGCGAGCTCCGCACGGCCCACCCGATGGTCGTGATCGCGTTCGCCGGCGGCGTCACCCAGACCCTCGCAGAGCACGACTCGCTGGTCCAGGGCATGCTCGTGTCGAGCCTCGCGACCGCGGCGCTCGTCGCGCTCGTGTTGTTCCTGCACCTCCGCTCGCTGCGCGTGCTCGCGCTGCTGACCACGAACATCGTCGCCGCGGCGATCGTGTCGTTCGGGCTCGCGAGCCTCACCGTCGGGCACTTGAACGCCGCGACCGCATTTCTCGGCGCGATCATCGCAGGCAACGGCGTCAACTACGGCATCTTGCTGGTCGCGCGCTACCTCGAAGAGCGCCGCGACCTCGACCCCGAAGCAGCGATGGCGGACGCGATCGCGGGCACGATCCGGCCGACGCTGATCGCTTCGCTCGGCGCGGCGATCGCGTACGGCGCGCTCGCGGTGACCCACTTCAAGGGCTTCGGCGACTTCGCGTTGATCGGCGGCCTTGGCATGCTGGTGTGCTGGATCGCGTCGTTCGTGGTGTTGCCGGTGCTCGTGCTCCGGTTCGCCGCTGGCGCGCGCGCGACCGAGTCACCGGTGTTCGGCCGCATCGCGGTCGGCCTGTTCGGCGTGCGCCGGCCGGCGGTCGCGTGCGCGTTCGGCGTCGTCCTCGCGGTCGCGTCGATCGCGATCACGGTGCGCTACGTCGCGCACGATCCGTTCGAGTACGACATGACGAAGCTCCGCTCGGACGCGCCCGACGCGCTCGCGACGCGGCACTGGATGCAGTACGTCAACGACACGTTCGGCCGCGGCCTCGCCGGCATGGCGCGCAGCACGTTCATCGCCGTCGACGATCGCGAGCAGGTCCCCGCGGTGGTCGCCGCGCTCGAGGCCGCGCACGCGCGCGACCCGATGGTCGGTACGGTCCAGTCGATCGACGACGCCGTACCTCCAAACCAGGCGGCGAAGCTCGCCGTGCTCGCGAAGATCCGCAGCGAGCTCGACGACGCGCTCGACGATCTGTCCGATCAGGATCGGGCCGAGCTCGCGAAGCTCCGCCCGGCCGATGACCTCCACGCGTTCACCGCCGCCGACCTGCCGAGCGAGCTGCGCGTCAAGCTCGAGGAACGCGACGGCCGGATCGGCTACCTGGTCTCGGTGACTCCTGGACCGGCGTTCGACGAGTGGAATGGCCGCGATCTCGTGCGGTTCTCCGCGGCGATCCGCCAGCTTCCCCTGCCCGGCGGCAAGACCGTCACGACGTCAGGTCCGAGCGTGATCTTCGCCGACATCATCACCGCGATCCGCAAGGATGGCGTGGTCGTCACGGTCGTCGCGGCGGTCGGCCTCGTGATGATGGTGCTGTTGCTCGTCGGCCGCACCCGGCGCGCCGCGGCCGTGCTCGCCGGTACCGCCGTCGGCAGCCTCGCAATGATCGCGGTGTGCGCACTGGTCGGTCTCAAGATCAACTTCCTCGACTTCGTCGCGCTGCCGATCGCGCTCGGTCTCGGCATCGACTACGCGATCAATGTCGCGCATCGGGCGGAACGGGCCGATCCGGGCATCGCGCTGCGGTCGACGGGCGGCACCGTCCTGGTGTGCTCGCTGACGACGATGATCGGCTACGCGTCGCTGCTGGTCAGCAACAACCTCGCGATTCGCGGGTTTGGCCTCGCCTCGCTGATCGGCGAGATCACGTGCGTCGTGACCGCGCTCGCGTTGGTACCAGCAATGATTGCGGTGGGCGCCCGCGAGGTAAGATCACCCGGATGGCAAGACGGCTCGCGCTCGGCGGCGTGATCGCGATCGTCGCGTGGCTCGCGACGTTGCTGATCCTCGACGCCGTCGTCGCATCTCGCCAGGCTGCGACGACCACGGCCCGCGTCGGCGAGTCGTTGCAGGGCACCGCGACGCTCGGTGACCTCGACCTCGCGCTGATCCGCGGTCGCCTCGAGCTCGAGCGGCTCGCCGTTCACCGCGACGACGTCATCGGCCACCTCTCGCTCGACGTCCGCGAGGTCGAGTGCGAGCTCGGGCCACTCGGCTGGGCGCTCGTCGATCGCGGCTGTCGCGAGCTCGCGGTGCGCGGCGTTCGGCTGGAGGTCTCCACCGCCGCGCTGTTCAAGCTCCATCATCCGAAACGCGCGCCGATCCACGCCGATCACGTGGTGATCGACGACGCTCAGTTGACGTTCTCGCCGAGCGCGTTCCTGCCGAGCCTCGGCCGGATCCAGATCTCGATCGACCATGCGGAGTCGGGCCCGACGACGTTCCTCACGCCGCTGTCGTGGATCTTCGCGCTCGAGACGCTGCACGCACACGTCGAGCTACCCGCGGGTCTGACCGTTCAGCTCGCGTACGACCACGGCGTCTTCGGCGCCGCCGGCTCGCTCTTCGGGTCGACGCCGGTCGAGCTACCGCTGCAACTGCCGGTCGCCACGCTCTACACCGATGCCCACGACGAGATCCAGGCGCTCGTGAGGCTCGGTACCGAGCTCGCGGAACAGCTCGTCGCGAAGCGCGCGCAAGACTGGCTGCGCTCGAAGCTGTAGCTAACCGCGATACGTATCGTCTTGCTCGATCTTCGAGAGCACCCAGTCGAACTCGCCGCCGGTGACGTGCGCGCCGCAGTGCTCGCACTCTCCGGACTGCGTGACGTGTAGAGGCGCGCCACAGTTGCCGCACGTCGGCTCGGCCTTCGGCGCGCCCCGCTTGCCGGCGCTGCGGATCAGCGTCCAGTACTCGCTGTATGCGCGGTCGACCCGCTTGGATCCACGCACGACTTGCCCGGTCTCGCCGCGGACGACGAAGTCCTTGCCCGTGCCCCAGATCCGGATCGTGACGGCGTCGTAGTACTTGTCGCGCGAGACCTTCGCGTAGTCGACCTTCGTGATCCGCATGTCGGTCAGCTGGTTGCGCAGGCCCTCGCGCTTGTACGCCTCGATCCAGTACTGGAGGTAATCGAACAGGCCGTCGGTGACAAAGCCGCGGATCACCTCGAGGTCGTTGCTCGCCCAGCCCTTGTTGAGCATGTCGTAGATCATCTGGACCCGGCGCTCGAACGTGGCCTCGGTGAGGGTCGGATCGGCGGCGATCAACGCATCCCACTTCGCGTCGCGGTCGGCGGACTTGTACGTCGCCAGATCGGTTCCGCGCTCCTCGACCTCCTTCGTCAGCGACGGCGGGCGTTCGTCCTGCGATGCGAGCTCGATCGAGTCGACGACCCAGTCGAACCGGCCGTTGTCGACGACCTGGTTGCAGCTCGCGCACACCTGGGTGCCACTCGCCGACGCTTGCCAAGGCGCGCCGCAGTTCGGGCAGCGAAACGTGCGCGACACGCCGGGAGGCTTGCTGTGCACGGCCTTCGCACGCTTGAACCACCACCTCTCGACCGAGTAATACGTGTGGGCCGCCGTCATCACGTTCGCCTCGAGCTCGACTGCGAGCGTGACGTCGGTGTCGTCGATATCGGTATCGATCGTGCGCAGCGCGCCGACGATGACCTGTTTGACCGGCGTCGCGGTCGGCTCGCGCTGCGCGAGGCTCGTCCGCGCGCCCTCCGAAACGTACGGCGCGACCGTCGCCAACTGATCTGCGCTCGCGCGTGCACGATGCGCGGTCGAGAACAAACGGAACGCGAAGTCCTCGAACACGACGGGCGAGAACTCGGGATCGATCTGGCGCAGCGCGGTCGTCGGTGCAGCTGGGCTCAGGGTCGCGGCCGGTCCGCTGTCCCAGTCCTTGTTCTTGTTCTGCTTGTAGCTCGACCACGCGACCCAGCCGATGATCCCGAGGATCAGCGGCACGCCGATGAACGGATAATAGAGGACGAGCTGGAACAGGTACCAGACGAGCTCGAGGATGACGAACGCGCCGCCGCCACCGCCACCCCCACTGCTATGACCGCCACCGCCGGAGAAGCTATCGCCACCTCCCGGGCGCGCGGCCGCGATCGCACAGAGTGCGCACACCACGAACACCGCGAGCGTTCCGATCGCGATCCGGCGCCGCGCGGTCATCGCCGGCGTTCCTTCAGGTCGCTATCGATCGCGTCGGGCAGCTCGTTGACGTCGTCGTCGCGATGCGGCATCGCGGTGCCCATCATCGCGGCAAGTCGTTCGAGCTCCGCCGCGACGGCCGCACCACCGGCGCGGAGCGTCGCGCGCAGCTTGGCCTCCGCATCCGCGAGCGCTCCTTCCGGAAGCTGCGCGGCGAGGCCGAGATCGGGGACGAGGGCGAGCTCCTGCTCGAGCCACGAGATGTAGACGAGCACGCCGCTTCGTCCGGTCGTCGCGTGGACGCCGCGCTCGACGAACGTGGCGCGCGCCGCCCGCAAGACTTCTCGCTGCCTCCGCGCGCGCGACGTCAAACCGCGTTTGACCTGCGGCAGCAGCTCGACGAGCCAACCCGCGAGGCCACCGACGATGAACGGATCAACGAGGATCGAGGCGAGCCCGAACGTGTGGTCGCTGAACAGCATCGCCGCGAGGCCCGCGAACGCGACGACCGCCGCGACGATCACGTTCGCGTGGCGATACGTGGCCGAGCGCTGGCGGATCGCGATGACGACCTCGACCGCGGAGCTGTTCTCGATGGTCTCGACTGCCCGTGCGAACGCCGCGCGTGCTTCGGCGTCGAGAAACTGGGTCGCCACTGCGACGAACTTAGCACGCTACTTGTAGTCGACAGCCGTGGTCGCCAGCGCCGCGATCGCGCGACGGTCGACCTTACCGGTCGGCAACAGCGGCAACTTCGCGAGCTCGACGAGCGCGCGCGGCCGAGCGTGCGGGGCGAGCTTCGCGTGCCAGTGCTTCAGTGCATCGGCGCGGACGAATCCGGGGCCGGTCACGATCGCTGCGGCGACGATGTTGCCCCACTTCTCGTGCGATACGCCGAACACGTACGCGGCCGCGATCCCGGGCGTCGCGGTCAACAGCGCCTCGACGTCGCTGGGCTGGACCTTCTCGCCGCCGGTGACGATCACGTCGTCTCGGCGGCCGAGCACCGTCAAGACGTCACCGTCGGACGACTTCTCGAGCTCGCCGACATCGGCGGTCACGAGCCGCGGCGCGATCGGCGCGCCATCGAGATACTGGGTCGCGAGCTGTGGCGCGCGGATCTCGATCGTCTCGGCGCAGATGACCTCGACCCCGGGTAACAGCGCGAGCGGCCCGCCCGGTTCGCGCGCGGTCGCGATCTGACCGAACGTCTCGGTGAGGCCGTACGTGCGCAACACCGGCCATGCCCGTGCCTTCTCGAGCAGCGCCGGCGAGGCCGCCGCACCGCCCAGGAGCACGGCGCGCAGCTTCGGCGGTGGCGCGACCGCCGCGTCCACGAGCGTCGCGAGCTGCGCCGGCACGAACGACGCGAGCGTCGCGCGCTTCAGCATCAGCGCCAGATCCGAGTCGCGCTGGACGAGCACGATCGGCTTGCGCGCGATCAGGCCGCGAACGACGATCGACAAGCCGCCCGCGTGCGCGAGCGGTAGTGCGAGGAGCCATGCATCGTCGGGTTGCCAGCCGAGCCGAGCTTCACTCGCGAGCGCTGCCGCGATGATCGCGTTGCGCGACAGCACGACGCCGCGCGCGGGGCCTGTCGACCCCGACGTGAACAGCACGAACGCGCTACCAGCGGGCAGCGTCGAAGCCTCGACCGCGGTGCGCTGGCGCGCTTGCTCGGCATACGGCAGCTTCGAGTGGAGCAGCCCGACCGGACGCTCGGTCTCGAGCGCGCCGTAGATCCGGAGGATCGTCGCGATCTCGGTCGTCGCTTCGAGCGTCAAGCTGGGCGTCTTCGACAGGCGCGCACACTCGCCAAATGTCCACACGCGTTCGTGCGTGATGATGGCTGGACGGTCTCCCGCTTCGGCGGCTGCGGCTTTGATCGATAATTCGTTCACGCGTACTCCCAAAACTGCTCGAGGGCGGGGTGGGGCGCGAGCCCTACCGGAACATCAGCTCCGATCGTGCGCGCGAGCTCGATGCACGCGGCGAATCCGATCGGACCTTCGAGACTATGACTGACGATCGGCGCAACGCCATGGCGATGGGCGAGACCTGCCAGCTCGATGCAGCGCGCGAACCCGCCGAGCAGCGTGGGCTTGCAGACCAGCGCCGCGAGCTCCGGTGACGCCAGTGCGCGCCTCAGCGCAGCGGGGTCGAGCTCGACGAGGCTCTCGTCGAGTGCGATCCGGCACGGCAGGCGTTGCGCGAGCAACTCGTGTGCATCCACGCACGGCTCTTCGACGAAATCGATCGGCAGCAGCGCGAGCCGCTCGAGCGACTTCATCACGTCGGCGCGCGGCCAGGAGCGGTTGGCATCGACGCGCAGTCGCACGTTCGGCACCGCCGCCGCGACGCGGAGGACGAGCTCGGGGTCGTTCGCCTTGATCTTCACGCATCGCGCGCCGGCCGCGACCGCAGCACGGGCGCTCTCGGGGTCGTCGCACACGACCGCGCAGCGCAGCTCGCCGTGCGGGATCGGCGACCACAGCGCCGCGATACTCGTCCGCGAGTGTTGCGCCAGCGCCGAGAGCAGCGCGGTCTCGAGCGCGAACCGCGCGGCAGGTGCGGCCGTGATCCGATCGGCGACGCCGGTCGCGTGCTTGGGCGAATCGATCGCGATCGGTGCGCAGCTGGCAAGGTCGGTCACCGCCCGCATCGCGTCGTCGAGCGTGTCGATCGACATCCCCGGCAGCGGCGACGCCTCGCCGAGCCCGGTCGAGCCATCGTCGCTGCGCACCGCGACGATCACGCTCTCGCGTTCACGCCAGCGTCCGCGCGCAGCACCGCTCGGCTCGAGCGGCCAACGCACGCTGCGAGCGGTGACGGCGACGATGCGCATTACAAGCTCAGTCCGACAGCAAACAACACACCGTACGCTAGCAGTAACTGTCCCGTCGCGGCGAGACACGCGTTGAACTCCGGACCGTTCACGGCTCTCACCAGCGATCGCATGCGAGAAACAGCGAGCGGTAATGACAGTAGTGGGAGCAACAAGAACGGCTTCTGCTCTGCGACTGCGAGTCCACCCGACACGGCGTAGCTGGCCACGAGCAAGGCCGCGTACTCGCCGAGCGCGCCGGTTCGCCCCAGCCGCACCGCGAGCGTTCGCTTCCCGACCCGGACATCGGTCGCACGGTCGCGCAGGTTGTTGACGACGATGATCGCGGTTGCGAGTGCGCCAACCGGCACGGCGGCCCACACGGCGAGGCAGGGGACCACGGCGAGCTGCACGTATGCAGTTCCACACACCGCGACCAGCCCGAAGAACACGAACACGAACAGATCCCCGAGCCCGTGGTAGCCGAGTGGCCACGGCCCGCCGGTGTACGCGATGCCCGACGCGATCGATGCGAGTCCGATCGCGACGATCGGCCAACCGCCGACGCTGGCGAGGTAGATGCCGAACGCCGTCGCGATCGCGAATGCGAGGATCATCGCGCGCTTCATCGCCGCAGCCGAGATCAAGCCCGCGGCGACCGCGCGCACGGGGCCGATCCGATCTGGACCGTCGGCCCCTTTCTCGGCGTCGAACACGTCGTTCGCGAAGTTCGTCCCGATCTGGATCGCGATCGAGCCCGCGAGCGCGGCGAGCGCAGGACCCCAGGCGACGTGGCCTGTCGCGCGCGCGACCGCCGTGCCGACGATGACGGGCACGACCGCCGCAGGCAACGTTCGCAGCCGGGCCGCGGAGATCCAGACGTTCATGACATGTGGTCCAGGACCGCGTTGCGGAAGTCGCGGGCGCCGGTGGACGCGACCGGCGCGTGAATCACCGTGGGGCCGACATCCGCGAACGCGGTCGCGACCGCACGCGCGACGGCCTGTGGCCCCTCGGCTTCACTTGCACGTACGCCGAGCGCGGTCGCGACGGCGACCACATCGACGTCGGGGCGGGTGATGAAGTGACGTGCGAACACGGCGGGCTCGGCCGTGCCCGCGATCGGTAGGCTACCGAAGATCCGGCCGCCGCCGTTGTCGATCACGAGGATCGCGAGCGCGTGACGAGCACCGCGCGCGACCAGCAAGCTGCCGAGGTCGTGCGCGAAGCTGACGTCACCGAGCACGAGCAGCGTCGGAGCGAGTGATGCGGCACCGGTCGCCGATGCGATCGAGCCGTCGATACCTGCGGCTCCGCGCTGGGTGATCACGGTGCGCTGGCCGCCCGTGACGACTTGATCGATCACGCGGATCGGCAAGCTATTGCCGAGCTGCACCGCACCGGGCCACGCGGCGAGCGCGGCCTTGATCGCGGCGGCCTCGCTTGTCGAATGCCCGGCGAGCGCTTGCTCGACGGCCGCTGCGGCGCCGGACTCGGCAGCGCGCCACGCGCGCGTGAAGTCCGAATCGCCACGCGCCGGGACGTCGAGACTCTCGAGCTCGCCGACGATCACGTGCGCACCGCCTTCAGGATCTCGGTAGCGCTCGGCGAGCACCCAGCGCTCGGCATCGGCGAACTTCGGCCAGCTCGCGGCGACCGGCGCGGCGCCGAGCTGGAGGACGAGCTTCGGCGCCGGCGCGAGGCCTTTCGCGAGCACGAAGTCGAAGTGATCTATCGCGGTGACGCCCGGGCGCGCTGCGAACCGCAAACCGCTGCCCGCTTCGGCGAGCAGGGGATAGCCCGCGCGCGCACACAGCGCGAGGAGCCTCGGATCGCACGCGCCTGCGCCCGCGATCACGATGCCGTGCGGCTCTTCGCTGATCGCGGCCTCCAGGCGCGCGACCGCGGCGCGATCAGCGGTCAACCGCGGCGGTGCGATCACGATCGGCGCGGGGGCCGGAACCTCGGCCGCGACCGGCTCGAGCGGTTTCACGAGGGGGACGTTGATATGGACCGGGCCGGGCAGCGGCCCGAGGCTCGTCGTCACGGCCTGCGCGATCGTACGGCGCACCGCTGCGACCGCATCACTCGGACGGCCGAGATCGAATGCAGCGCGCACGAACCGGCCATAGAGATCGATCTGATCGATCGTTTGCGCCGCGCCACAGTGCTGGAGCTCGGGCGGCCGGTCCGCGGTGAACGCGATCAGTGGCACGCCGGCCTCGCTCGCTTCGACGATCGCCGGCAAGTAATGCGCGGCCGCGCTGCCACTCGTGCACACGAGCGCGACCGGGCGATGACTCGCGCGCGCGATGCCGAGCGCGTAGAACGCGGCGGCGCGCTCGTCGATGATCGTCGGCAATTCGAGCCGGCCCGACTTCGCGAGCGCGGCGACCAGCGGCGTCGACCGCGACCCCGGGCTGATCACGCAGGTCGTGACGCCGGCATCGGCCAGCGTCGCGACGAGCATGTCGACCCAGCGGGTCTGGATCGCCGAGGCCGCCGGCGTCGTCATCCACGGACTCCGAGCGCGCCGAGCATCGCGCGCAGCTTGACGTCGGTCTCCGCGAGCTCGCGATCCGGATCGGAGCCGGCGACGATGCCCCCGCCCGCGTACAGATGCGCGCGCTCGCCCTCGACGACTCCGCTGCGGATCGCGACCGCGAGCTCGCCGTTGCCTTCGAGATCGAACCAACCCACCGGCGACGCATACCAACCGCGCGCCGCTTCGCGCTCGGCGATCCAGCGCTGCGCGACGCGGGTCGGCGTACCGCCCATCGCCGGCGTCGGATGCAGCGCCGCCGCGAGCTCGAGCACGTGCTTGCGCTCGTGCAGGTGCGCGCGGATCGGCGTGTGGAGGTGGAGCACGTGGCGCAGCGTGCGAATTCCGGGCTGCGCCGGCGCTTCGACATCGGCGCCCAACCCGCGCAGCGTCTCGGTGATCGCCGAGACCACGAGCGTGTGCTCGTTGCGATCCTTGCCGCTCGCGAGCAACGCTGCTTCGTCTCCGGCGCCGCGCGCGACCGAACCCGCGAGTGCATCGCAGCTCACGTTCAAGCCGTCGAGCGCGACCAGCCGCTCCGGCGTCGCGGCGACGAGCGTCCCCGCGTTCGGCGGGCGCACCAGCACGCGCGCGAGCTCGGGATGGCGCGCGTCGAGCTCGGCGAACAGATCCGCCGGCCGCGCTTCGCCCGCGAGCTCGACGAGCACGTGGCGAGCAGCGACGACCTTCTCGCATTCGCCGCGCGCGATCGCATCGGTGATCGCCTTCACGTACGCACGCCACTTCGCGGTGTCGCCCGGATCGAGCTTCAACATCGCCGGCTGCGGCCGCGCCGCAAAGCCATTCGCGATCGCGACCCGGAACGCGGCGAGCTCCTCGCGCCAGCGCGCATCTTGCTTCGCCTCGCGGGCGTCGACCGCGAGCACCAACCAGCCGCCGCCGATCGTCCACCGCGGCAGCGCGAACCACGCGTCTCCGAAGCCGGTCCACGGCGCCATGTCGGCACCGCCCGGTGCGAACGCAGCGCCGCCGAACAGCCGCGGTGTCCACGCGCGATGGCCGATCGTCGACGAGACCTCGAGTTGTTTCGCTTGCTCGACGAGCTGGGCGAACCGGTCTTGCCCGGTCCCGCGGAGCTCGCGAGCGATGCCGACGCCGACGAGCGCGGTGTCGCCCTGGCTCCACGCGACGACCGGCGCCGCGCGCCACGCCGCGATGATCGCTGCGGAGGCGACCACAGGGACTGGCAGCGCGATGCATGTCAGGCCGGTACTCGCGCGTGCGATCGCTAGCCCCGCATCGAGCAGATGATCGTCGAGCGGCCGGTCGTGCGCGACCGCGCTCTCGAGCCGCATCACGCGTCCTCCCTCGGAGTCGCGATGAACAGCGTGCACACGCCGAACGTCAGCGGGATGACCTTGCGGACGTCGAGCCCGCTGTCGCGCATGATCTGCGCGAACTCGTCGTTCGGCGGGAACGCGGCGACCGAGGTCTGGAGGTAGCGATACTCGCGTTTGCCGCTGAGCAGAGCGCCGATCCGCGGTACGACGTGGCGGGTGTGAAACCGCGCCGCGCGGCCGAGCAGGCTGCGCTTCGGCTCGCCGAGCTCGAGCACCGCGATCGTTCCGCCGGGGCGGACCACGCGTGCGAGCTCGCGCAACGCGCGTGGCCGATCAGGCACGTTGCGAATGCCGAACGCGATCGTTGCCGCATCGATCTCGCAGTTCGCCTGGGGCAGCGCTTGCGCGTCGCCTTCGATCAACGCGACGCGCGCGTCGAGCCCGAGCTTCGCGAGCTTCAGCGTCGCGACGGCGAGCATGTTCGCCGAGGGATCGAGCCCGATCACCTTGCCGGAGGGCACGGCCTTCGCGAGCTCGATCGCGAGGTCGCCGGTCCCGGTCGCGACATCGAGCACGCGCGCATTCGGGGCGAGCGCGAGCTCTTTGATCACGCGGCGGCGCCACCGCTTGTCGAGCCCGAGCGACAGCACGCGGTTCACGAAGTCGTAGCGCGGCGCGATCCGGTCGAACATCTGGCCGGAGCCCAGCGCGGGTGACTGGGCAGGCTCGGCCTTGATCATCTCGGTCATGACTTCCTCTCGAGAGATGCGAGCACGACGGTCTCGAGCGCGTCGCGTGCGGGGCCTTCTGGGAACGTGGTCAGCGCCTCGAGCGCGCGGTTCGCGTGGTCCTCGGCGAGCTTGCGGGTCGCAGTCAACGCGCCGGTCTCGCGGATCGCCGTCGCGATCGCCTCGAAGCCTCCGTCGGTCGCGAGCGCGTCCTCGATCTGCGCCTTCAACGCCGGCAAGCGCTCGAGCGCGACGACCAGGGGGAACGTCATCTTGCCTTCGCGCAGATCGACGAGCGGGTCCTTGCCGGTGCCGGTGCGGAAGTCGAGCTCGTCGTCGATCGCCTGGAACGCGACGCCGAGGTGGAGGCCGTAGCGGTCGAGCGCACCCTCCGCGCGTTCGCCGAGCCCGGCCGAGCGTGCGCCGGCGAGCATCGCCCAGCGGAACAGCGACGCGGTCTTGCCTTCGACGATCTTGAAGTACTCCTCGCGGTCCGCGACGACGCGGCCGCGGCGCTCGAGCTGGAGCGACTCGGCGAGGATCATCTCGTCGATCACCGCGAGCATCTTGTCGAGCAGGCCGTCGACCCGGGCGCCTGCGATCTTGCGCAGCGCCGCGACGAGCAACCAGTCTCCCGCGAAGATCGAAGCGGCATTGCCGTACACCGTGCACGCGGCGGGCTGGCCGCGGCGATGCTCGGCGAGATCGACGACGTCGTCGTGGAGGAGCGTCGCGGTGTGAACGAGCTCGACCGCGACGGCGAGCGAGCGCGCGCGCGGCGAGAAGCCCTCGCCGAACCGGCTGGCGAGCGCAACGCACGTCGGCCGCAGATGCTTGCCGCGCAGATCGAGCAAGTGATGCGCCGCTTGCTGGACGACACGGGCGCCTTTCGGCAGCACCGCGAGCTCGGTCTCGAAGTCTACGAGATCGGAGCGCACGAACCGGTCGAGCGCGATCAAGCGCTGACCGAGATCGAGCGCACCCCTCGCCATGCTGACGTGGGCCAACCGGTCGAGCACCACTGAACTTTCAACGGCGACGGTCATTCGCTTTCTCCGATGAACAAGGTTGGTTCAAAGATTCTTGAAAACAACGAAGCAAAGCAAGGCGAATGCGCAACTAACTGAAACCGCACCAAATCGAGAACCCGGTCCACGCCAAACAAGACATCGAAATGCCTACTCGCTAGACTTTCGGTGGTGGCCAATGCTCGCCGCGGTCGGGATCAACGACTCGTCAGTCGCTGTCGAGTCGAGTTCGACCGGCCGTCGGGCATCGTCGAGGCCGAGACCGAGGACCTGTCGGTGCGCGGCTTGTTCATCCGCACCGAGGCGCTGCTCCCCGTCGGTGAAGAGACCGAGATCCGGCTGATCCTTCCGGACGGCACCTTGCTCGGGCTGCGCGGCCGGGTCGCGCACATGCTCACGCCGTCGGCGGCGCGTGCGCTCGGCCGGCATCCCGGGATGGGCTTCGAGCTCGTCGACGGCGACACGACGTCGAAGCTGAAGCTGCGCGCTCACATCGACAGCCTGCGCACCGAGATCACGAGCCCCGGCTTGTCGACGACGACGCAGGTGATCGTCGTCGAGCCGAGCCCCCCGCTGCGCGCACGAATGGCGCGCTGCCTCGAAGGCGCGGGCTTCAAGGTCACGCCCTGCGGGTCCGCGACCGAGGCGCTCGAGACGTGCGGGGTGTGGCGGCCCGACGTGATGGTCTCCGCCGCGATGATGGACGGCATGTCGGGGATCGATCTCGCGTACGCGATGGCGGATCACGAGACGCTGTCGGTCGTGCCGCTCGTGCTGACCGGCGACGAGGGTGACCTCAGCCGGCTCGAAGCGTTTCGCGCCGGCGTGCGCGACTACATCCCGAAGCCGTTTCTCGACGAGGAACTGGTGATTCGCATCCATCGCGTGGTCGCGCCGCTCGCACCGGTCGCGAACCCGGGGTTGCGCGGCAACCTCGTCGACATCGGGCTGGGCACGCTGCTCTCGCTGTTCGAGTTCGAGCGCAAGTCGGGCATCCTGCTGTTGCTGCGCGACGGCGACATCGCGCGGTTGTTCGTCTCGGAGGGCAAGATCCTCAAGGTCGAAGCGAGCAGCGGCAACGGCGCACCTCGCCAGCGGATGATGCAACTCCTCGACTGGCAGGCGGGCTCGTTCGAGTTCTCGCCGTGCGCGATCGGCGGCCGCGACGAGCTCCAGTCCTCGGTCACCCAACTCTTGCTCGAGCACGCGCGGGTGAGCGACGAGCTCGATGCAGGTTCGACCTCGAAGGTGCCGCGCGGGTGATTGATACGGGCGCCGTCGCACGTGTCGCACTATTCGCGGGCATGATCGCATAGCAACATCGGGTTTCCGGCTGCGTCCACCGGGTCGAATGGTCGTGGATCTCCGGCGCATGTTTCGTGTTTGTTCGCTCCTGCTCGTCTGCGCGACCGCCGTCGCGTACGGGGAGACCGTGCCTGTCGTGCCGGCCGAAGTGCGAGCGCACGCGACGAAGCGAGTGGGTACGATCACGATCGATGGCCACCTCGACGAGGATGCGTGGAAGACCGCACCGCACCAGAGCGGCTTCGTCGAGCGCTTTCCCGGCGACGGAGGCAAGCCCGACTTCAACACCGAGTTCGCGGTGCTCTACGACGACGAAGCGATCTACGTCGGCGTGTGGGCCGACGATCCGCGGCCAGATCTGATCCGCGCTCAGCTCACGCGCCGCGATGTCGACGCGCTCGCCGACGCGGTCCTCGTCGGCTTCGACTCGTATCACGATCGCCGGACGGGCTACGTGTTCCAGCTCAATGCGGCAGGCGTGCAGCGCGATCTGCTGCTGTTCGACGACGCGAACCAGGACGACACGTGGGACGCGGTGTGGACCGGCAACTCCGCGATCACACCGCAAGGCTGGACCGCGGAGTTCCGGATCCCGCTCAATCAGCTTCGCTACGCCGACGACAACAAGGAGTGGGGCCTCCAGCTCGAGCGGGTCGTCGGTCGCACGACCGAGCAGAGCACGTGGTCGCCGTGGCCGCGCTCGTCACCGCAAGTGGTCTCGAAGTTCGGTGTGCTCGAAGGGCTCGACAAGATCCCGCAGGCGCGCCGCGTCGAATTTCTGCCGTACGTGACCGGTGGCTTCGACGCAGCGCCGGCGGATCCTGTCAATCATCGGCTGACCGCGCGTCGTGGACTCGGCCTCGATCTCAAGTACGGCCTTGGCCCGGCATTCACGCTGTCGGCGACGATCAACCCGGACTTCGGTCAGGTCGAAGCCGATCCATCGCAGGTCAACCTCGGCCCGAACGAGCTGTTCTTCGCCGAGAAGCGGCCGTTCTTCCTCGAGGGTGTCGATCTGTTCAAGCTAGGCATCGGCAACGGTGACCAGCAGATCGAAGGCCAGTTCTACAGCCGCCGGATCGGCGCGACGCCCGACACCGGCAACCTCGATTACCAGTACCTGCGCACGCCGTCGTCGACGACGATCTTCGGCGCGATGAAGCTGACCGGCAAGACCCGGGAGGGTTGGTCGCTCGGCCTGTTCGACGCGGTCACCGGTGGTGAAGACGCCGCGCTGATCGACGGGGATGGCAGCCGCCAGAATCCGCAGATCGCGGCGCTCACGAACTACGCCGTCGGCCGGGTCAAGCGCGACTTCCGGGATGGCAAGACGACGGTCGGGCTGTCGGCGACCGCGGTCGATCGCGCGCTCGCCGGTTCGCCGCTCGCCGCTCTCCAGCACGATCAGGCCTACAGCGGCGGCGCGCAGCTCGATCATCGCTGGGCCGACAACGCGTGGGGGATCAACATCAACGCGCTCGGATCGTGGGTCCACGGCACGGCCGATGCGATCGCGAACACGCAGCAGCTCAACCGCCACCTCTGGCAACGCCCCGATGCAAAGGACGTCCACTTCGATCCGACGCTGACGAGCATGGCCGGTTACGGCGTGACGTTCAAAGCCGGCCAGATCGGCGATACCAAGCACTGGCGGATCGGCGTCGGCGGCGACCTGCGCTCGCCGGGCCTCGAGCTCAACGACGTCGGGTTCCAGCGGACGTCCGACATCTTCGTTCCGTTCTTGTTCTGGAACTATCACCACGACGCGCCCGGCGACACGCTCCTCAACTGGTCGTTCAACGAGGACGTGTTCGTCATGAACAACTTCGACCCGGTCGTCGAGAACTACGGCTACGAGAGCAACCTCAACCTCCAGTTCACGAACTACTGGAGCTGGAGCGCGGGCATGAACTACAGCGGCGGCGGGCGCGATCCGCAGGCGCTGCGCGGTGGCCCGCTGATGCGGTTCGACAACGCGGTCAATCCGTTCATGGCGATCTCGACGGATAGCCGCAAACGGTTTCAGGTCAGCCTGACCGGCTATGGCAGTCGCGACTGGCATGCCGACTTCATGGGCGGCGGCATGGATCTCGTCGCGATGATCCAGGCGGCGTCGAACGTCGATCTCTCGATCGGACCGAGCTGGAATCGCCAGGACAACAACCTCCAGTACGTCGATCAAGCGCCCGACGAGACGAACCAGCTCCACTACATCATGAGCAGCATCAAGTTCACGGCGACGTCGCTGACGATGCGGGTGAACTGGACGTTCTCGCCACACCTCTCGTTCCAGGCGTACGCGCAGCCATACATCGCGTCGGGCTCGTACTTCGACTTCAAGGACATGAACAACACGCACGCCGCGCACTACGCGCAGCGCTTCCACATGTTGTCGGGCCGCGAGATCAACGAGACCGACGACACCGTGTTCGTGACCTACAATGGTGCCTATAACTTCGCGAAGCCGGACTTCAACTTCCAGCAGTTGCGCTCGACGCTGGTGCTGCGCTGGGAGTACCGCCCGGGCTCGAACGTGTATGCGATCTGGAGCCATGGTCAGACAAATCAGCTGACCACCGGCAACTATGACTTGGGGTCGAATCTGTCCGATCTGTTGCGGACGGCCAGTGAGAACGTCGTGATGGTCAAGGCGAATTACTGGATCGGCCTTTAGGCGTATACTCGAAGGGATGGAGGCAGCGCGGGCCTCCGAAGCGAGCAGCTTCGGGAAATACACGCTCGTCGCCAAGCTCGCGACCGGTGGCATGGCGGAGATCTTTCTCGCGCGCCTGCTCAGTGACGGTGGGTTCGAGAAGCTGGTCTGCATCAAGCGCATCCTTTCGCACCTCGCGAAGGACCCGCAGTTCGTCGCGATGTTCCTGGACGAGGCACGCGTCGTCGCCCGGATCTCGCACCCGAACGTATGTCAGGTGTTCGAGCTCGGCGAGATCGAGGGCCAGTACTACATCGCGATGGAGTACCTGGCCGGCGTGCCGCTGTCGGTGTTCCGGCGCGCGGATTACTACCCGATGGCCGCGGATCCGCGGCTCGTCGCGGCGTTCGGGGTCCAGGCGTGCGATGGCCTTCACCACGCGCATCAGCTGAAAGGCGCGAACGGGCAGGAGCTCGGCGTCGTCCACCGCGATATCTCGGCGCAGAACCTGTTCGTCACGATCGACGGCATCGTGAAGGTGTTGGACTTCGGGATCGCGAAGGTCCAGGACCAGTCCGTGCGTACGTCGACGGGTGCCGTCAAAGGCACGTACGCGTACATGGCACCGGAGCAGCTGCGGGGCGAGACGGTCGATCGCCGCGCCGACGTGTGGGCGCTCGGCGCCGTGCTGTGGGAGACGCTCGCGCAACGCCACCTGTTCAAGCGCGAGACCGAGTTCCTGACTTTCCAGGCGATCACGAACGATCCGATTCCGGATATCTGCGAGCTCCGGCCCGATGTTCCGCCTCTGCTCGGCGACACGATCGCACGCGCGATCTCGCGCGACCGCGATCATCGGTTCGCGACCGCTCGTGCGTTCGGCGAAGCACTCGCGCAGGCCGTGGGCCCGCTCGGCGGCATCCTCGGCGCCGGTGCCATCGCCGACGAGGTGGAGCGCGCGTTCGCCGGCCTGATGGACGAGCAGCGCAAGATGCTCGAGATGGCGCGCGCGGGCGATACGTTCGATCTCGAGCGCTCGAACCCGCTCGGCGGTGCGGCGACGAAGCTGTCGACGACGCCGGTCTCGAACATCAAGGGGAAGCTCGAGGCGGCGCAGGCCGAGGTCGCGCATTACGTGCGCGCGCAGAAAGCGATCCGCTCGCTCGAGGATGACGAGCCGTCGGCGACCGGGTTCACGCCTCCACCCGGTGGACAAGGCTTGTACATGCGCGCCCCATCGGAGCGCTTGCGACGCTCGGCGCCGATGGCCGCGGCGCCGCCGGAGACGATCATCGAAGCGGTGCCCTCCGGCATCGTCCGACGACAGTCGGCACCGATGGCGTCGGTGACCGCGCCGGTGAGCGTCCACGCATCGCGGCTGCCGTGGATCGTCGCGCTCGTTGCAGTGCTCGTTGCCGGCGGTGTCGCGGTGATGTTCTTCATGAACAAAGCAGCGCCGGCGCCAGCATCCGCCGCGGCCGCGAGGACGGCCGAGCCCGCGGTCGTGATGAACACCACACCGCCACCATCGCGAGTCGCCGCACCGCCGGTCGACGCCGCGGTCGTCACTGCAGACGCTGCGCGCGTCGCGACCGCACCACCGCCCTTGCCGCCCGCTCAGAAGAAACACGAGCACGAGCCGACGAAGGTCACGCCGAAACAGCCCCCCGTGCCCGCAGGTCCGCCGGGCTTCATCACGATCGATTCGGCGCCGGTCTACGCCGTGATCTACATCGACGGTAAGAAGTATGGCGATACGCCGCTCGTGAACATCTCGGTGCCGCCCGGACGCCACGCGGTGAAGGCCGTGTCGTCGTCGGGAACGACGCGCACGTTGTCGATCACGATCGAGTCCGGGAAGACCGCACCGGTGCGCCGCATCGAGTGGTAAGCGTTGTCACGCGTGTGCGCTCATGTCGGACGGCACCGTCTCATGGTGGCGTGAGTCGATGATGATGTCCTGTCCCTGATAGAATTCACGCATGCGCGCCATCGGGGTCGTCCTGACCCTCGTCGTCGCGTTGTGCCGCGTCAGCTTTGCAGAGTCTGCACTCGAGCTGGCGCGCCACGACGTCGAGAGCTCGGACTATCTGGCCGCGCGCGGTGCGCTCGTGTCTGCGCTCGATGCTGGCACCGCGAGCCCCGAGGAGCTCGCTGAAATCTTCAAGCTGTCGGGCATCGTCGAGGGCGCGCTTGGCAAGGACGAGGAGGCCACAGCGAGCTTCGCGAGGTGGCTGGCGATCGATCCGAAGGGCACGCTGCCGCCGGGCACGTCGCCGAAGATCACCCGGCCGTTCGACGCGGCGGCGAACAAGACCGACGCGCTGAAGGTGAAGGTCGAGACCGAAGCGGCGCCGCCGTCGGCCACGCTGGTGATCCAGAGCGATCCGCTCCATCTCGTGACCCGCGCCCGCGTGTTCGTGCGCGCCGATGGCGCCGCCGAGACCGAGGTCGAAGGCAGCGGTGGCGAACGGATCAAGCTCGTGCTGCCGGCGGGTAAGCGACTCGACCTGCGCGTCCAGGCACTCGACGAGCATGGCAACCGCGTCGTCGAGCTCGGTTCGGCCGAGGTGCCGATCGTGATCACGGGCGGTGCGCCGGTCATGATCGCAGCAAAGCAGCCAAGCGCGATCCATCGCGAGGAGTCGCACGCGGCGCGCCCACTGTACTTGCGGTGGTGGTTGTGGGGCGCGGTCGGCGTCGCGTTCGCAGGCGCGGGCACGTACTTCGGGATCGAAGCGCGCAGCGATGCGAACGCGCTGACCGCGTTGAACGCGGCGAGCCAGCAGCACATGTTCACCGAGGCGCAGGATCTCGAGTCGCGCGCGCGGCGCGAGGCGCTGTTTTGCAACATCGGCCTGGGCACGGCGGGTGCGTTCGCGATCGGCGCCACGATCTTGTATCTGACCGAGCCGAGAATGGAGACGCGGATCAGCGCGGTTCCCACGCGCGGTGGCGCGAGCGTCGTGTACGGGGGGACGTTTTGATACGGACCCTGACCCTGATCGGGCTCGGGCTCGGGCTCGGGCTCGGAGGGGGCTGCACGCTGGAGGTCGAGCGGCCGCCCGGTCTGACGGCTTGCACGAATGGGTCGTGCGCCGACGGATACACGTGCCTCGATGACGTCTGCGTGCCGCAGCAGCCGACCGGCACGACGTGCGCGCAGGCGATCGCGGCCGGTGACGAGCACGCGTGCGCGGTCCGCACCGACGGCACGGTGTGGTGCTGGGGCCGCAACGACTATGGCCAGCTCGGCAACAACAGCACGATCGACGCGCTGCAACCCGTTGAGGTCGCGGGACTCGCGCACGCGAAGGCGGTCGTTGCCGGCTATCTCCATAGCTGTGCCCTGCTCGAGGACAGCACGGTCGACTGCTGGGGCCATAACTCCGGCGGCCAGCTCGGCGATGGTACGACGACCGATGCGAAGGCACCGGTCGCGGTGAAGAACCTGACGGGCGTGACCGCGCTCGGCGCCGGTTACGAGCACACGTGCGCGCTCGTCGGCGATGCCGTGCAATGCTGGGGCGGCAACACCGCCGGCGAGCTCGGCGATGGTACGAAGACCGGACGCTCGAACGCGGCTGCGGTGACGGGCCTCTCGGGCGTCACGGAATTCGCGACGCGCGATCAATCGACGTGCGCGGTCCGGACCGACGGCAGCATCTGGTGCTGGGGCGAGAACCTCAACGGCGAGCTCGCCGATGGCACGACGACTCAGCGCGGCACTGCGATGGCGATTCCAGGTGTCGGCGGCGGCATGCACGTCGCGATGATGGGCGCGGGCGGCTGCGCGGTCACCGTCGGCGGCGTGCTGTGCTGGGGTCGCAACAACGAAGCCGAGCTCGGCAACGGCACGCGGACCGATTCGCTCGTGCCGGTGCCCGCGGACGTTCCGGTCGCGCTCGCGAGCCTCGCCTCGGGCAACGAGCACATGTGCGGCGCGACGAGCGAGGGCGACACGTGGTGCTGGGGCAACGGCTACAACGGCCGGTTGTTCGACGAGCGCGATCAGCTAGCACCGTTGCCGCAGCGGACCGAGCTCGGTGCGGTCAGCGCGCTCTCGGGCGGGCTCGAGTACACGTGCGCATTGCTCGCGACGCACGCGATCGAGTGCGCGGGATTCAATCCGCGCGGCCAGCTCGGCGATGGCAAGCGGGTCACCCAACCGCGCGCGCAAGCCGTGCCGGCGCTGCAAGGCGTCGCGTCGCTCGCGCTCGGCGGCGCTCACAGTTGCGCGCTGATGATCGATCACACGCTCCAATGTTGGGGCGACAATGGCGACGCGCAGCTCGGGGACGGTACCTACGACGACAAGGGCACGCCGCACCCGGTCGCCGGGCTCGCGAACGTGGTCCAGGTCGACGGCGGAAACCTTCACACGTGCGCCGTCGACACCGCCGGCGCGGTCTGGTGCTGGGGCAATAACGATCACGGCCAGATCGGGAATGCGAGCACGCACCACGAACCGTTACCGGTGCGCATGCTGCTGCCGGGTCCCGCGACCGAAGTCTCCGCTGGCGACAACCATACGTGCGCCGTGCTGACCGATCACACGGTGTGGTGCAGCGGTTACGACTACGAAGGCGAGCTCGGCGACAACGACAACGCCGACGAGGCCACGCCGGTCCAGGCCATGGGCGTGACCACGGCGACGTTCGTCGTCGCCGGCGATGATTATTCGTGCGCGCTGTTGTCCGACAAGACGGTGACGTGCTGGGGCGAGCTGTCGAAGCTCGGAACGAATGCGACTGCGAATTCGCATGTCCCCGTGGCGCTCGCCGCGCTGTCGAATATCGACGAGCTCGCCTCGCAGGGGTCGTTCACGTGCGCACGGGATGGCTCGCATCAACTCTGGTGCTGGGGCTACGGCGGCGACGGCGAGATGGGCAACAACACGACGGCCACGTCGAAGGTGCCGGTGATGACGCTCGCCGGCGTCGCGCACGTCGCGCCCGGTGCCAATCACGCGTGCGCGCAGAAGGACGATGGCTCGATCGCGTGCTGGGGGGCGAACTACGTCGCGCAGCTCGGCGACAACACGTACGCGCAGCGGACCTCACCGGTCGCGGTGACGGTGGCGGGCGCGACCGCACTCGCGGCAGGCGGCGATCACACGTGCGCGCAAGTTGGCGACGCGGTGAGCTGCTGGGGCAACGACGTCTGGGGCCAGCTCGGCGACGGCATCATCGACTACACCCAGATTCGCGGTGTGGGGTTGCCGTGTCCGTGAAGCTCGGCGCGCTGATCGTGATGATGGCGGCGTGCTCGCTGCACGCGGACTACACGGGCACGGTCTATCAGTGCGGTCCCCACGGCGAGTGTCCCGATCAGTACTCGTGCGTCGCCGGCTACTGCGTGCCCGACACGGCACGAGGCACGACGTGCGGCGCGGACATCACCACCGGTCACGATCACTCGTGCGCGGTGCGCGATGACGGCGCGGTGTTCTGCTGGGGCCGCAACGATCGCGGCCAGCTCGGTGCCGGCACGACAGAGGACGCGGTGAGTCCGGTGATGGTCGCGGGCCTGACCACGAAAGCGACCGCGGTCGTCGCAGGTGGCTCGCATACGTGCGCGCTCGATACCGCCGGCGGCGTGTGGTGCTGGGGCGAAAACTCGAGCGGGCAGCTCGGCGACGGCACGCTCGCGGACAGTCGCCTGCCGGTCCAGACCAAGTTGCCGGCGCCGGTCACCCAGCTCGCGCTCGGCGATCATCATACGTGTGCGGTCGGGGCCGGCACGTTGTACTGCTGGGGCGGCGACGAGGCGCATCAGCTCGGTGACGCGGGCACGTCGAATCGGCCGATGCCGGCCGCAGTCTCCGGCGTGGCTGGCGCGACCGCCGTGTCGGCCGGCGGTTCGACGACGTGCGCGATCGGCGGTGATGGCCAGCTGTATTGCTGGGGCTACAACGGCGACGGCCAGCTCGGCGACGCGACGACGACGAATCGCGGCGCACCGATGGCGGTTGCCGGGCTGTCGGGCGTCACCGCGGTCGCGGTCGGTACAGGCGACACCACGTCGGTCGCCAACGGCGCGGTGTTTGGCTGGGGCACGAACAGCAACGGCGGCGTCGGCGATGGGACGGAGACCGACACCTCGACGCCGGTGCAGACGCCGATCGTGAATGCGCTGGTCTCGGTCGCCGCGGAGAACCAGCACGCGTGCGGCGTCGATGGCGATCATCACGTGTGGTGCTGGGGGCTGGATTACGATGGCGAGCTGTTCGACGGCTCGAGCGGCCAGCGGTTCGCGCCATTCCAGACGCCGCTCGAGAACGTCGCGAAGATCGCGATGGGCCACGACCATGCGTGCGTGCTCACCGTCGCCAAAGCGATCGAGTGCGCCGGCTGGAACGGCATGGGCCAGCTCGGCGACGGGCTGCGGACGTCGCGACCGGTGCCCCAACCGGTCGCGTTGACCGATGTCGTCGACATCGCGGCCGGCGGCACCACGACGTGCGCGCTGCACTCCGATCACACCGCGAGCTGCTTCGGTCACGGCGACGACGGCGAGCTCGGCGACGGCACGTTCCATAACCGCGGCACGCCCGCAGCGCTGTTGCTCACGAACATCGCGAAGATCTCGATCGGCCCGAGTGAGGCCTGTGCGCTGGATACGTTCGGCGGCGTGTGGTGCTGGGGCGACAACACGTACGGCAAGCTCGGCGGCAACCTCGCGTCCTCGTCGGCGGTTCCGGTCAAGGTCCCGCTCGCAGGCGCGGTCGATGTCTCGGTCGGGAGCAACCACGCGTGCGCGTCGCTCGGCAGCGGCGGTGCGGTGTGCTGGGGCGCGAACTACTCCGCGGAGCTCGGGATCGGCAGCGTTGGCGGCGAGAGGCACAGCCCGGCTACGGTCGCGATGCTGGCGAGCTCGGTGCAGGTCGCGTCGGGAGCGTGGGGGACGTGCTCGTTATCGAGCGCCGGTGCGGTGTCGTGCTGGGGAAGCGGCAGCGCCGTCGGTAACGGCACCGGTGCTCAGACCCCGACGCCCGCTGTGATCGCGAGCCTCTCGAGTGGCGTCACCGCGATCGCAGCGCAGGGCTACTTCGCGTGCGCGATCAAGAGCGATCACTCGTTGTGGTGCTGGGGTGTCAACGACAACGGAGAGCTCGGGCTCGGCACGACGCAGAACCACCCATCGCCGCAGATGGTGACGACGGGCGTCGCGAAGATCAGCCTCGGCTCGTCGAACGTGTGCGCGATCAAGGATGACGGCAGCGTCGCGTGCTGGGGCCACGGCGACGAAGGCCAGCTCGGCACCGGCAGCTATGCCGACGTCCACATGCCGATGGCGGTCGCCGGCGTCACGGGCGCGACCGCGATCGCGGCCGGCAATGCGCAGGCGTGCGCGATCACCGGCGGCGGCCTGGTTTGCTGGGGCGGCGACATCTTCGGCGAGCTCGGCGACGGCGTCGTCGACTGGTTGGCGCCGCGCGCGGTCGAGCTGCCGTGCCCGTAGGTGGTTAGTGCTTCGGCGGGGGCGGATCGAGCTTCTCCCACGGCGCTTCGACCGCGAGGTACTCGCCCCATTCGAACCCGGAGTCGCCGAGTGCCTTCACCTGATCCGGCGACAGCACCTGGCCGACCTGACCGTTGACCTCGCCGAGCATCGTGCCGAGACCACCGGCGAACTCGAGCATGCCGGAGACGTTGCGCTCGTACGGCGACAGCGTGCCATCGGCGATCTCCTTGTTCGCGTAATCGAGGACGTTCGAGTAGGCCTTGTCGAACGCGGCGTCGAGCTTCTTCGACTGCTCGGCGGTGATGTGCGCTGCCGCTTCCGCTTGCTTGCGCAGCTCCTCGACGTGCGCGCGCGGGATCGCGAGACCGGTCTTGATCAGCGGCACCATGCGCGCGCGATACTCGTCGGGGGTCTCGCCGGAGCCGCGGCCGAACATCGCGGCGAATTCGGCCTGGCGGCGCTGGCGCTTCTCGAGCCGGCTCTCTTCTTTGGCCTCGGGGAGCGCAGGTGGGGTGCCGTGCATCTTCGCGCCCGTGCCGCCCCGGCTCGCGCGGGCCCACGGATCGAGGCCCTCTGGGTCGGCCACCTTCTCGCTCGCGGCTGCTGCCGCCGCCGAGCCGGTCGCACGATCGGACAGCTGCGCGCGCAGTGAACGGTTGTCGACGAAGAGCCAGATCGCTGCGACGACCGCTACCGTCGTCGTCACCGCCAGCACCTGGGTGGCGCGCGCCATGCGGAAGAGGCTAGCATTGCGAACGCGCATGGCGAAGATCGACCCGTATCTGCGGTCCATCGAGAAGTTCGGGGCCGCAGGGGCGGTGCTGACCTCGGGGCAACCGATCACGTTGAAGTTCCCGGCCGGCGATCGCAACGCGACGCAGGTCGTCGGTCACGATCAGCTGGTCCAGATGGTGCGCGAGATCGCGTCACCGCAAGCGCTCGATCAGATCGACGCCAGCCGGCCGGCGCGCTTCGAGTACGAATCGAACGGCGCGCGCTACCTGGTGGCGGTCGTGCCGAAGCCCGGCATCTGGCAGGTCGTGATCGACGGCGCCGCCGCTGCGGCACCGGCTCCGCCGCCGGCGGCTGCACGATCACCGCGTGCGCAGAGCGCACCGACCGCCGCCGCAGATACCGGCGATCTCGCGATCGAGCGCGGCCAGTATGCCGACGACGCCGGCGCGACGGCGACCCCCGCGGGGAGCGGCAGCGCGGTCCTCGACGCGATCACCCAAGCCGCACGCGCTGCGCGCGCGAGCGACGTCGTGATCGCGACCGGGGCGGCACCGCTCGCGCGTGCGAACGGCAAGCTCGAAGCGCTCGCCGATCGCGGTGTGCTCGACGCGGAAACGGTGTCGCGCGAGCTCGGCATCGTCGCGCCCGCCGAAGCACGCGGCGCGTGGACCGATCGCGGCAGCGCGACGTTCACGTACGGCGACGGTATGGGCCGCGTCCGCGTCACGCTATCGCGCGATCACCGCGGCCCGGGTGCGACGCTGCGCCTGCTTGTCGGCGAGCCACCGGCATACGACAGGCTCGGCGTACCGCGCGAGGTTGGCGCCTGGCTCGATCAGCGCGGGCTCGTACTCGTCGCGGGCGCCGCCGGCTCCGGCAAGACAACGACGCTCGCCGCGCTCGTCAAGGCGCTCGGCGAACGCGGACGTCGCGTGATCGCGATCGAAGATCCGATCGAGCTCGTCCACGCGAGCCCGTGGATCAGTCAGCGCGCGGTCGGCGAGCATGTCGACACGGTCGCGGCCGGCGTGGCGGCAGCGTTGCGCGAAGGTGCCGATGCCATCGCGGTCGGCGCGATTACCACAGCGGAGCATGCCGCGGCAGTCATCGATGCGGTCGCGGCGGGGGCGCTCGTGCTCGCGACGCTCGCGACCACCGCGTCACAGGCGGCCGACCACCTCGTCGACCTGCTCCCCCTCGACCGCCGAGACCTCGGGAAGGCGGTGATTGCGCGGGACTTCCTCGGTGCCGTCGCAGGTGTGGTGCAGGGTGCGAATCGCCGCTTCGAGGTCGTGGCCCGGCCCGATTGAGCGGGCTGCGTAGGCGCGATATAAAGGTTTGAAGGCTTTAGCCGGTGACCGACGACTACCGAGATGGTGGGACGCTCATCTTGAGTCGTCCGTTGACGCCGGAGAAAAAGCCGCCGGCCGGCGACGCGTGTCTCGTCAACCTCCATCCGCCGGGGCCTGATATCGGCCGCCGGATCCCGCTGATCAACGCGCAGTACATCGTCGGCCGCGATAGCGAAGCAGCCTTCGTCGTCAGCCGTAGCTCGGTGTCGCGCCAGCACGCGCGGCTCTACGCCGATGACGACGGCAACTGGTGGGTCGAAGATCTCAACTCGACGAACGGAACCTTCGTGAACGAGGCGCGAGTTCGCGCCCAGCTGCTCGCCGACAGCGATCAAGTTCGGTTCGGCGACGCGATCTACAAGTTCCTGTCGGGCTCGAACATCGAGAGCGCGTACCACGAGGCGATCCACAACATGGCCATCCAGGATGGCATGACGGGGATCCACAACAAGCGCTACTTCACCGAGTTCCTCGACCGCGAGATCGCGGTGTGCTCGCGCCACGGCCACCCGCTGACGCTCGTGATGTTCGACGTCGATCACTTCAAGAAGGTCAACGACAGCCACGGCCACCTCGCGGGCGACGCGGTGCTCAAGGATCTCGCGGCGCGGATCCGGCCGCGGATCCGGCGCGAGGATCTGTTCGCGCGCTACGGCGGCGAGGAGTTCACGTGCGTGCTGCCGTCGACGGCGCTGCCCGGTGGCATCGTGTTCGCGGATCACCTCCGCCAGCTGATCGAAGAGCGGCCGTGCGTGTTCGAGGACAAGTCGATCTCGTTCACGATCAGTGTCGGCATCACGACCCTGCACCGCGAGACCGGCGTCGACGTGCCCGCACTGATCAAGCGCGCCGACGACAACCTGTACGCCGCCAAGCGCGGCGGCCGGAACCGCGTCGTGCCCACGCTGGCCGATCTGATTCCCGGGTGATACACACTCGCCCGTGTCAGGGCACGGCATCACCTCCAGGACGCTCGAAGACCTGGGCTGGCCGACGTTGGTCGACCACTGGGCGAAGCGCTGCGCGACGCGCCGCGGTGAGGCGGCCGTGCGCGGTGAGGTGTTGCTCGTGGCGCTCGAGGACGCGCGTGCACGCGCCACCGAGATCAGTGAAGCTCGCGCGCTCGCGTCGCGCGACCTGGCGCTGCCGCTCGGCGGCATCGTCGAGATCGCTGGCGCGATCGATCGCGTCAAGAAGTCCGCGGCGCTCGAGGCGGCAGAGCTCGTCGCAGTGGCCTCGACCGGCCGTGCGCTCGCGAAGCTACGCACGCACCTGCGCGAGCATGCGGCCGGGCGGCTCGTGGCGTACGCCGAGCGGCTCGCCGACCTCGGCCACGTGTTTCACCCGATCCTCGACGCGTTCGATGCCGACGGCAAGCTCGTCGATCATGCGAGCGACGCACTCGGCGGCTTGCGTCGCGCCGCGGCCGTCTTGAAGTCCACGCTCGAGAAGCGGATGGATTCGCTGCTCGCCGACGAGCGGTTCAGCACGTACCTCCAGGACGCCTACTACACGCAGCGCGAGGATCGCTACGTGCTGCCGATCCGCACCGACGGCAAAGGCTTCGTGCGCGGCATCGTCCACGGCACGTCGCAGAGTGGCCAAACGCTGTTCATCGAGCCCGAGGAGATCGTCGATCTCAACAACCGGCTGAAGCTCGCGGAGAGCGAGGTCGGTGCCGAAGAGCACCGGATCTTCATCAAGTTCTCGGGCTGGATCGCGGAGGAGGCCGACGGCTTCCTCGCGTCCCTCGCAGCGGCGGAGACGCTCGACTTGATCGCCGCGGCTGCGATCATGGCGGACGACACGGTCGCGGCAGAGCCGATCCTCGACGAGGCGCCGCGGATCGCGCTGCTCCATGCGCGCCATCCGTTGATGTTGCTGGCCGAGCGGCGCTGCGTCGCGAACGACGTCACCGTGGCGGCCGGCCAGACCCTGTTGATCTCCGGCCCGAACGCCGGTGGCAAGACGGTCGCGCTCAAGACCGTCGGACTCGCCTCGGTGATGGCGCGTGCGGGCCTTCACCTCACGGCGGAGAGCGGCAGCGCGATCGGCTGGTTTCACGACATCGTCACCGACATCGGCGACGCGCAGAACCTCGACAAGGATCTGTCGACGTTCTCCGGCCACGTCGTCAATCTGCGTGACCTCCTCGCGCGCGCCGCGCCGGGCATGCTGATCTTGATCGACGAGATCGCGGTCGGTACCGATCCAGATCAAGGCGCCGCGCTCGCCCAGTCCGTGCTCGAGGCGCTCGCCGGCAAGGGTGTGACCGGCCTCGTCACGACCCATTACGATCGGTTGAAGACGCTCGGCAACACGGCCGGATTCGCGAACGCGTCGGTCGGCTTCGATCTCGAGCGACTCGAGCCGACGTTCAAGCTCCACCTCGGCATGCCCGGGAGCTCGGGTGCGCTCGCCGTCGCGACGCGGATGGGCCTCGGCAGGCCCGTCGTCGAGCGCGCGCGCGAGCTCCTCGGCGTCCAGGGCGCGAAGGTCGAGGACTTGCTCGCGAACGTCGCCGATCAGCAACGGCGATTGGAGCAAGAGCGCGCCGCACTGCTCGCCGCACTCGAGGATGCCGAGTCCGAGCGCGCCGGCATGCGCATGCACCGCGAGCGCCTGAACGCGCGCTACGAGAAGCAGATCAAGACCGCGCACGGCGAGGCGTTCACCGCGTTGCGGGCCGCGCGCCGCGAGATCGACGACATCCGCAAAGAGCTGCGCGCGAAACAGGAAGCCCAGCAGCTCACCGCCGACGATGCGCGCGCCGCGACCCGCCGGCTCGTCGAGCCCGGTGCCGAGATCGCGCGCCAGGAGCCGCGCCGCAAGCTGCCGCCGGGCACGCCCGCGACCGTCGAGTCGCTCGTCGCCGGCGCGCCGGTGATCGTGCCGAAGCTCGGCCGAGCCGAGGTCGTCGCACCTCCGCACGACGGCAAGGTCGAGATCCGGCTCGGCCAGATGAAGGCGCTCGTGCCGATCGCGGACGTCTTGATGGATTCACATCGCGCGGCGCGCGCGGCCGAACGCGAACGCGAACGCGTCGTCGAATCCGAGAAGCCGGATGGCAACGGCGTCGTGTTGATCGATGGCGTCCCCGCGGGCGGCAAGGCGACCGCGCGCACGATCGATTCGACGATCGACGTCCGCGGCCAGCGCGTCGACGAGGCCGTCGCCGCGGTCGATCGCTTCCTCGACGAGAGCCTGATGGCGAGTCGCGACACCGCGTTCGTCGTCCACGGCCACGGCACCGGCGCGTTGCGCTCGGCGATCCGCACGCACCTCGGCGGCCACCAGGGCATCGAGAAGTTCCGCGCCGGAGAGCCCAATGAAGGCGGAGATGGCGTGACGGTCGCGTTCCTCAAGGGCTAGAGGTCCCGGGCGCTGCAGCGCCCGAAGGAAAGCGAGTCGATATTTCGGCGAGCCTCTGCGCGCCGCGATGTGATCGTCGGTGGCGACGGCGTGACCGTCGCGTTCCTGAAGGGCTAAGGCGCGACGACGCTGAAGTACACCTGGTAGTAGGTGTCGCGTTCCTTCGGCTGCGGCAGCGCGATGCGCTCGGCTAGCGGTGTGAGGCAGCGCGCGGCCGCGTCCTCGGCGTCCTGCGTGATCGGTTCGAGCTCGACGCTGGGCGTGATCCTCACGCTCGAAGCCGGTACCGCGTAGTGCGGCTTCGCGGCGCCGGTCTCGTGCGGGCCCGACCTGACGATCGTGATGTTGAACGCTTCGCCCGGCAGCTTCGCGACGCACGCGCGCAACGCCGGCATCGCCTTCTGAACGATCGAGATGAATCCGTTGGTATCGACGAGCGCCGTCGACTGCGGCGTGCGCGGCAACGCCAGTGGATAGGGCAGCGCTCCCAGCTCCTTGACGTGCTCCTCGGCGCGACGCTTCCACGGGCTGTCGCCCGCGATCCGCAAGAACCGGCGGAAATAGAGCAGCGCGATCTCCGGCGTCGCATCGCGATCCTGATTCGCCGACGTCCGCCGCGCGATGCCCATCATGTACTCGAGCTCGCCGGGGCGCAGCCACGGGTACGCGGGGTTCTGGATCAGCGAGAACGTCGGATCGCGGTTGAGCGCGATCCGCGCTTCGTCATCGGCCGAGCTCGACTTGCGCGCGCGATCGTACGCGAGCGCGAGCAGCCAGTGGATCGTCGCCTCGACGCCGTCGCGCGCCTCGAGCGCCGCGGTCAGCGAGTCGACCGCTTCGTCGAGCTTGCCGAGCGCGATCCGGACCTCGCCGAGCCGCATCCACTGTTCGCCGTGGGGGGCGACCGCGACCGCATGGAGCAACGTCCGCTCGGCGTCGGCGAGCTTGCCGGCGCGACCTTGGCAGATGCCGAGCTGGAGCTCGGCAGTATCGCGATCCGCCGAGTCTGCCAGCTCCACGGTATCGGCGAGCTCGAGATCTTCGGCGCACTTCGCCCACTGGCCGAGGATCAGGTAGGCGCGGCCGCGCAGCGCGTGCGCACGATAGTCCTTCGGCAGCCGGGTCACCGCCTCGTCGAGTTTCGGCAGCGCCGCGGTAGCTTGATCCTTCTGCGGGTGCGAACCATCGTCGAGCAGACGGCGTGCATCGCGCACGAGCTCCTCGTACGGCTTGCGCTCCGGATCGAGCGCGGACTCCCACAGGTGCGAGTGGTTCTCGGCCTCCTGGTCGACATCCTTCGGCGGCGCGGGATAGCGCTTGCTCTGGGCGTACGCACTCGTCGTGATCGCGACGATCGCGACGAGGACTAACGAATGAAGTCGCGCCACGGCGTCTCGAGATGGAGCGTCTTGCGGGTGCGGTCGTGGAGCAATGGATCGAGGTGCTCGCGCGCGCGTTGCTTGAACTGCGGGTGCACCGCAGCGGCCTTCGAGACGAGGAACTTCTTCCAGTGCTCGATCGCACTGTCGGTCATGCCGAACGCTTCGTACGCGAGCGCGAAGTAGTACGCCTCCTCGCCTTCGGGGACGAAGAACGTGATGTGCTCCGCGACGCGGCGATGGAACTCGGCCATCGCTTGCTCGCCTTGAGCACTGATCACGTCGTGTGCTTGATCGGTGCGCTCGTCGCGGTCGAGCGCGACCGCGAGGCCGTACATCGTCTCGGTGTTGCGATTCGTGCGTAGCGCCTGGCGATACGTATCGATCGCGTCGTCGAGCCGGCCGAGCATCATGTACGCCTCGGCGAGGTTCGACTCCACGGTCTCGTCGGGGACGTCGGAGCGCGCGAGGATCTTCTCGTAGTCCTTGACCGCGGCCGTGAGGTTGTCGGGGCCGGCGAGCTGGGTCTCGAGCACCGCGCGGTGGAACAGCAAGTTGAACGCGACTGCCGAGCC
The DNA here is from genome assembly GCA_040004535.1 of Deltaproteobacteria bacterium. Lineage (GTDB taxonomy): Bacteria > Myxococcota_A > Polyangia > Haliangiales > Haliangiaceae > JABFXX01. The sequence continues at coordinate 10,561 of JBDUAS010000028.1, read as the reverse complement.
GGTCTCGCGATCGACGGACACCCGCGGATCGAGTGGCGCCAGGGACTCGAACACATCCCAAGCCTCGACGATCTCCTTGCCATGGATCGCGTCGAAGCTCTTCGGATCGCGCGGGCACAGCGGCGACGGGTGCTGCATGTAGACCTGACGCTCGTTGCAGGGCTCGAAGTAGAACGAGTAGAGGACGCGGCCGAGCTTGTAGTACGGCTCGGCGCGATCCGGCTTCGCGGCCGCCGCGTTGCGATACGACGTCACCGCGTGCTGGACGAGCTGGCGCACGTTCGCCGGCGACACGCCGGCGGACGTCGCCTGCAGCGTCAGCTCGTCGCCGCTCTTCATCTCGCTGTCGTAGATGTCCTGCATCGTGTCGGGCGAGCCTTGATCGATCGCGTGACGCCAGACATCGGCGTGTGCCGCTCCGAGCCCGAGCCCGAACCCGAGCCCGAGCCCGATCAGGGTGAGCGCGGCGCGCTTCACGGATGCCTCCGCGGCCGGCGGAGCAAACCCGGCGGGAACGCGTTCGGCGGAGGCAGCACCGAGATCGCCGATTTCGGCCGCTTGTCGATCGCGGCGATGTGATCGAGCGCGCGCTGCGCGTACGCGCCATTCGCGGCCGCGTACAGCGCCCACTCGGCTCGCGCATCGGAGTAGTTGTCGGTGGCCTCGAGCAACAGGGCCCGATAGTACTGCTGGTCCTCGGCGGGAGCGAACCGCAATGACGCCAACGCCTGGTGGATCATCGTCCCCCACGACTCCTGCAGCGCCGCGTGCAGGTGATCGAGGGTCTCGAGCGCGGCGCTGCGCTGATCGTCGCGGTCGTACGCGACGGCGAGCGCGAACGCGACCATCTGCATCTCGTTCGAGTAGTACGGCGGGCTCGCCGGCAGTGCATCGGCGAGCACGTCGATCGCCTCGGTCGACTGTCCGCTCATCGCGAGCGCGGTCGACAGATGGATCAGCACGTGTGCGGTGACCGGCGCACCCGGCACGATCGGACCCTGTGCGAGCCGGAGATAGCGGGTCGCTTCGTCGAGCTGACCGAGGCGCAGATAGATCTCGCCGAGCCTTCCGGTGACCTCGTTGCCCGCCTTCTCGGCACCGACGAGATCGATTACAGCATGCAACGCATCCATCGCCTGGCGCGTCTTGCCGATCGCATCGGCAGTCTCCGCGTAGAGCTTCAACACCTCGAGGTTGTCGGGCGCGAGCTTGCGGGCGTAGTGCAACATCCCGTAGAGGTCGCGATACAGCTTCTGATGGTTCTCGCCGGTCGGGTCGTACTCGGCGAGCCCGGTGAGCTCGCCCTGGCTCATCGCCGCGCGTGCCTTGTAGAGGATGAGGTTGACCTCGTCCGCGTGCGGCTCTGCGAGCTCGCGCCAGAAGTTGCCGCGATTCGGATCGACGGGCGGCTCGGGCGGCGGCATCGCGACCTCGGCCTGTGCGCGCGCCCCGAAACCTGTGCCGGCGACCACCAGCAGGACCAAAGCGAGCCTCACCTTCGCAGTATGCAGCGCGGTCGGCGACGGTGCCATCGCTGCCAGGCGTCCCCGGCTGGGGCCGAGGCCCCCGATCGAGGCCGACCCCCCACCTCGGTTCGTTCGTAACAAGCGTAGTCCCGCGTACTTGGTGGTGAGCCAACCCTGGCCCATCCCTTGCTGTTCTCGGGAGCGTGGACCGCGGAGTTTTGGCCACCGCTAACGAGCTGTTCGAGGCCCGGCATTACCCCGGCGTCGTGGCGTTAGTCGATGACGCGCTCGAGGCAGAGCCCGAGCACGTCCCTCTGTTGTTGCTCCGCGCCCGCGCGCACTTCGCACTGCGTCGCGACCTCGAAGCGCAGGCCGACCTGCGCGACATCATCCGTCTCGATCCGCAATGCGGCAGCGCCTATCGCATGCTCGGCGAGCTCGCCGCGCGCCGCGACGAATACGAATCTGCAGGCATCTTCTTTCGCGAGGCCGTGCGCCTCGATCCCGACGATCAAGCAGCGAGTGATTGGCTCGCGATCGTCGAGGCAACGTCTCGACCAGCCGCAGCGGCACACATACTCCCGGCACCCGCTGCTGCGGCTGGTCGTTTTCCTTCGCGCATCGCGAACGGCACGCGCCCCCCGAACGACCCGAGCGAACGCGTGAGCGCGCCGTACGGTGGCGATCGTCCAGTGCGGGCGCCGGCGCAACTCGCCGTGGGCACCGAGCCGCAGGCGAATCCATTCGCGCACCGCGGGCCGAAACCGACGCTGCTGGGCGCGCGACCGGCGCCACGGCCGATGACGCGCGGACCGATTCCGGAGATGCCGGGCTTCGGCGACTACCTCGTGACGTCGGGCATTTTGACGCGCGAACGGCTGCGCGCCGCGCAGGCGTATCAGCGCTCGATGAAGGTCCAGCTGTCGACGGCGATCGTGACGCTCGGCCTCGCGACTCCGCAGCGGATCGAATGGGCCGCGGTCTCGCACCAGTCGACACTGGCGCGGCGCTGATCGCTCCGCGGAGAGGCTCGCCGAAATATCGGCTCGCTCGGGTGTGGCGAAGATCTTCGGCGTGCGACCATTTCGGCTGAATGTCTGAGCAGGAACGGATGGCCGAGGATGCCCGGCGCGTCCGAAACTGGCGGAGGTGGGGACCCTATCTGGCGGATCGCCAGTGGGGCACCGTGCGCGAGGACTACTCCGAGTTCGGCGATTGCTGGACGTACCTGCCACACGATCACGCGCGCAGCCGCGCCTATCGCTGGGGCGAGGACGGTCTGCTCGGCATCTGCGATCGCGAGTGCCGGCTGTGCTTTTCGATCGGGCTGTGGAATGGCCACGATCCGATCCTGAAGGAGCGGCTGTTCGGGCTGTCTGGACCCGAGGGCAACCACGGCGAGGACGTCAAGGAGCTGTATTACTTCCTCGACGCGACGCCGACATGCTCGTATCTCAAAGCGCTCTACAAGTATCCGCACGCCGCGTATCCGTACACGCAGCTCGTCGACGAGAACCGCCGGCGCGGCAAGCAGGATCCCGAGTTCGAGATCGAGGATACCGGCGTGTTCGATCAGGGCTACTGGGACGTGTTCGTCGAGTACGCGAAGGCCGGCCCCGACGACATCTTGATCGAGCTCACGATCGCGAATCGCGGCGACCGCGCGCAGACGCTGCACCTGTTGCCCCAGCTGTGGCTGCGCAACACGTGGAGCTGGGGCCGCCACGGCGAGGGCTACGATCGGATGGGCTCGATCGATCGGATCTCGCCGACCGCGGTCCGTGCGACGCAACCGACGCTCGGCAACTTCCGCCTCGATCTCGAAGGGCCCGCGGAGCTGTTGTTCACCGACAACGAGACCAACTTCGAGCGCCTGTTCGGCTCGGCGAGCCCGCGCTACTCGAAGGATGCGTTTCATCGCCGCGTCGTCGGCGGCGAAGGCGCCGCGGTCAACCCCGCGCACACGGGTACGAAGTGCGCCGCGTGGTACGCGCTCGACATCGCGCCGGGTGCAGAGCGCAAGGTCCGGCTGCGGCTCGCCGCCGATAACACGGCCGTCAACAAACCGTTCGCCGACTTCGCGCAGATCGTCGACGCGCGCCGCGCTGAAGCGGACAACTACCACCGCACCGTGCGCTCGGCGCCGATGTCCGACGAGGAGCGCAACGTCGTGCGCCAGGCGGACGCGGGCCTCGTGTGGTCGCGCAAGTTCTATCACTACATCGTCGAGCACTGGCAGGAGGGCGATCCGAACCAACCGCCGCCGCCGAAGGCGCGCAAGCGCGGCCGCAACCGCGGCTGGGAGCAGCTGTGGGCGCGCGACATCATCTCGATGCCCGACGGCTGGGAGTATCCGTGGTTCGCGGCGTGGGACCTCGCGTTTCACTGCGTCGCCCAGGCGCGGTTCGATCCGCAGTTCGCGAAGCACCAGCTGCTGCTGCTCATGCGCGAGTGGTACATGCACCCGAACGGGCAACTGCCCGCGTACGAGTTCGCGTTCGGCGACGTCAACCCACCGGTCCATGCGTGGGCGGTGTGGCGGATCTACCAGCTCGCCGGCGAGGCGGGCCACGGCTACGACCGCGAGTTCCTCGAGCGCGCGTTCGACAAGTGCCTGATCAACTTCACGTGGTGGGTCAATCGCGAGGATGCCGGCGGCGACAACTTGTTCACCGGCGGCTTCCTCGGCCTCGACAACATCGGCATCTTCGATCGCAGCCAGCCGCTGCCCGGTGGCGGCGAGCTGATCCAGGCGGATGCGACCGCGTGGATGGCGTTCTACTGCACGACGATGCTCGCGATGGGGCTCGAGCTCGCGAAGGCCGAGAGCGCGTATTCGGATCTCGCGCTCAAGTTCTTCGAGCACTTCGTCGCGATCGCACGCGCGACGAATACGATCGGCGAAGACGGGTTGTGGTGCGAGGAAGATGGCTTTTATTACGACCAGATCCGCACGCCCGATGGCGGTTCGAAGCAGCTGAAGATCCGCTCGCTGGTCGGCATCGTGCCGCTGTTCGCGGCGGAGGCGCTCGACGACGAAGTGCTGCATAGCCTGCCGTCGTTCGCGGAACGGTTGTGGTGGTTCTTCGACAACCGGCCCGAGCTCGCGCGGACGATCTCGGTCCAGCTCGACGTCGACCATCAGAACCGGTTGCTCGCGATCCCGACGAAGGAGCGCCTGCAGCGCGTGCTCCACTACGTGCTCGACGAGAACGAGTTCCTCGCGCCGTACGGGATTCGCTCGCTGTCGCGATACCACCGCGATCATCCGTACATGCTGCAGATCGATGGCGGGACCTACGAGGTTCACTACGCGCCGGGCGAGAGTGACAGCGGGATGTTCGGCGGCAACTCGAACTGGCGCGGTCCGATCTGGATGCCGGCGAACTACCTGTTGATCGAAGCGTTGAAGCGTTACCACCACTTCTACGGCGACGCGTTCACGATCGAGTGCCCGACCGGATCGGGCAAGCGCATGCACCTCGGCGCGGTCGCGGACGAGCTCGAGCGCCGGCTCGCAGCGCTGTTCTTGCGTGACAGCGCTGGCGCGCGCCCCTGTCACGGCCGCAGCAAGCGTTACGCCGACGATCCGTACTTCAAGGACCTCGTGCTGTTCCACGAGTTCTTCCACGGCGACGATGGCCGCGGCCTCGGCGCCACTCATCAAACCGGGTGGACCGCGCTCGCGGCGAACTTGATCGAGCGCGCCGCGACGACGCGCGCCGACAAATAGCCGTGCCGTACTCGTCATGAGCGATCCGATCGAGTGGCTCGAGCCCGATGCGCTCGGTGGCTTCGCGATGGGCGGCGCCGACGGCATCCGCACGCGCCGGTACCACGCGTTACTGCTCGCCGCGCTGCAGCCGCCGGATCGCCGGATGGTGCTCGTCGCGGATGTCGAGGTCTACGCGATCACGGAGGCCGGCCGATTCGCGCTGTCGTCGCATCGCTATCGCGGCAATGTCATCCATCCCGACGGCGTGCATCACCTGCGCGCCTTCGCCGGTGCGCCGTGGCCACGCTGGACGTACGTGCTGCCCGATCACACGCAGATCACATGCGAGCTCGTCGTCGAGCCCGGCGCGCCGCGCGTCGCGTTGCGGTGGATCCGGGGCAATTCCCAGGCCGCAGGCGCTGGCAGCGGACCTCTCGCGCTCGAGGTCCGTCCGCTGCTCGCGGTCCGCGACTATCACTCTCTGCGCCGCGAAGGCGCGATCGACCTCACGCCCGAGCTCGCCGGCAACCACGTCACGTGGCATCCCGACGGCCTCGCGATCCACGCGCACGCGAACGCGACGTACGCGCATGCACCCACGTGGTACCGCCGCTTCGACTACTCTGCCGAGCGCGCGCGCGGCCTCGATCACGAGGAAGACCTCGCCATGCCCGGCGTGTTCACGTTCGATCTCGCGGCGACGTCGGCGCCGGCGTGGCTCGGGTTCTCGACCTCGCCGTGGCCCGAGCCGCCGGCCGAGCTGTTCGAGCGCGAAGCGAAGCGTCGCAAGCCGATCGCGCTGCACGAGCGCGCCGCCGACGCGTATCTCGTCGCGCGCGGCGACGGCCGCACGATCATCGCCGGCTATCCCTGGTTCTCCGATTGGGGCCGCGACACGTTCATCTCGCTACGCGGTCTCTGTCTCGTCCGCGACCGCCGCGAGATCGCGCGCGAGATCCTGCTCGCATGGGCACCGCTGGTCTCCGGCGGCATGCTGCCGAACCGGTTCCACGAACAGTCGTCGGCGCCCGAATACAACTCCGTCGACGCGGCGCTCTGGTACGTGATCGCGATCGGCGCGTATCGCGCGCACGGTGACGTCAGCGCCGCCGATGACCGCGTGCTCGCCGCCGCGGTCGATCAGATCGTCACCGACTACGCGAAGGGCACGCGCCATCGGATCGCCGCGGACACGGATGGTCTGCTCGCGTGCGGCGTGCCCGGCCTCCAGCTGACCTGGATGGACGCGAAGATCGGTGACGACGTGGTGACGCCGCGGATCGGCAAGCCGGTCGAGATCCAGGCACTGTGGCTCAACGCGCTCGCGATCGCCGGCGGCCGCGAAGCACTCCTCGCGCGCGGCCGCGCCAGCTTCGCCGAGCGGTTCTGGGATGACGAGCGTCACCAGCTCTACGACGTGATCGATTGCGATCACGTCGCCGGCAAGCTCGATCCGAGTTGCCGCCCGAACCAGCTGTTCGCGATCGGCGGCCTTCCGCTCCAGCTGCTCGACGGCGATCGTGCGCGCGCCGTCGTCGACACCTGCGAACGCTGCCTGTGGACGCCGGTGGGTCCGCGCTCGCTCGCATCGACCGATCCGCGCTATCGCGGCCGCTACGTCGGCGACGCTTCGCAACGCGACCACACCTATCACAACGGTCCCGTGTGGCCGTGGCTCGCCGGCGCGTTCGTCGAGGCATGGCTGCGCGTCCGCGGCTCGGGCGACGCCGTGAAGCGCGAGGCCCACGACCGGTTCGTGGCGCCGTTGCGCGCGCGGGCGGTCGGCGGCCACCTCGCCGAGATCTACGAGGGCGACATCCCGCACCACGCTGCCGGCGCGCCGATGCAAGCGTGGTCGGTGGCCGAGCTGATCCGGCTCGAGCACCTCACGCGCTAGCTCACCAGACGCTGCACGCCTTCGCGGGGTGCATCGGCGTTCCGGCCGGACACGAGAACGCAGTCGCGAACTCGGGCAGGTTGCGAAGCGCGCCGTAGACCCGGAACTTCGGCGGCGAGTGCGGGTCGATCGTGAGCCGGCGCTGGATCTCCGCGGGCCGATCCTTCGAGCACCACGCCTGGCCGACCGCGAGGAAGAACTGCTGATCCTCGGTGAAGCCGTCGGCGACGATCTGCTTGTCCGCGCCCTTGCGTAGCGCGCGATACGCGTGGAACGCCATCTTCACGCCGCCGAGGTCGGCGATGTTCTCGCCGAGCGTGAGCCGGCCGTTGACGAAGCCCTTCGGCATCGCCTCGAACGACGAGTACTGATCGGCGACGCACGTGCCCTTCGCGTCGAACTGCTTCTTGTCGGCGTCGCCCCACCAGTTCTTCAAATTTCCATCGGCATCGAACTGCGCGCCCTGATCGTCGAAGCCGTGCGTCAGCTCGTGACCGATCACCATGCCGATGCCGCCCATGTTCGCTGCGATGCTGCGGTCCGCGCCGAAGAACGGCGGCTGGAGGATGCCGGCGGGGAGTGCGGTGTTGTTCGCGCTCGGCTCGTAATACGCGTTGACCGTGAACGAGTTCATCTGCCACTCGCCGCGATCCCACGGCTTGCCGGCCTTGTTCGCCTGACGGTGCGCCTCGTACGTGTTCGCTCGCAGCGCGTTGCCGGCGAAGTCGTCGCGCTTGATCGAGAACTCGTAGGCGCGCCACTTGTCGGGATAGCCGATCATCTTGACGATCTTGCCGAGCTTACCGAGCGCGAGCTGGCGAGTCGCATCCGACATCCAGTCGAGCTGGCCGAGGTCGTCGTGAAGCGAGCCGAGGATCGCCTCGAAGTTCTTGATCGCGGTCTGCTTCGCCGCGGGCGGGAAGTACTTGTCGGCGTACTGCTTGCCGAGGAGCTCGCCGAGTGCGCCGGTCGTGGCGTTGATGCAGCGCTTGAACCGATCTTCTTGCTTCTCGACGCCGGTCAGCGCCTTCTCGAGCTCGAACGCTTCGTCGTCGAACGCCTTCGGCAGCGTCGGCGCCGACTGCTCGAGCACGTGATACGTGAAGTAGTGGGCCCACTGCGCGGGCTTGTACTTCGCGCGCAGACCGTCGAGCGCGTCGAAGTACTTCGGCGTACCGACGACGATCTTCGCGCTCGGCTTGACGTCGATCTTCTTGAAGTAGGCGACCCAGTCGAAGGACTTGGTCTGCTTCGCGAGGCCCTTCAGGTCGGTCGGGTTGTAGCTCGCGGGCACGTCGCGCTTCTCGACGCGGGTCTTCGTCACCTTCGCGAGGTCGGTCTCGATCGCGACGACGTCGGCTGCCGCATCGGCGGGCTGCTTGACGAGCGCGAGCATGCGACCGACGTGCGCGGTGTACGCGTCGAGCTTCGCCTTGAACTTGTCCTCGACGTAATAGTCGCGGTCTGGAAGACCGAGCCCACCGCTATCGAGGAACGTGACGCCGTTCGCGGAGTCCTTGAGATCCGGCGTCGCGCCTTGGCCGAACACCGCGTCGATGTTGGCCTTGTGGAGCTCGGTCAGCGCCGTGAACCACGACGCGTTGTCCTTGACCTTCATCGCCTTGGCGAGCAGCGCCTGGATCCCTTTGGTCCCGGCTTTCTCGATCGCGACTTCGTCCATGCACGATGTGTAGTAGTCGCCGAGCTTCTTCGCGTTCGTGTCGTTGCCCGGGCTCTTCACGTCGTCCTCGAGCAGTTGCTTGATCACGACCTTGTTGTGCTCGTCGATCTCGGAGAACCGACCCCACCGCGCCTTGTCGGCGGGAATCTCGGTCGCCTTCAACCAGCCGCCACACGCGTACTGGAAGAAGTCGACGCACGGGTCGACCGAACGATCGAGCGACGCCGGCTCGAGACCGACCTCGGCGAGCGACATCTTCTGAACCGGCGGACCGGGAGGAGGCGCGGGCGGCGTCGGCGCGGCGTCGGGTGCGGTCGCGACGGCCGAGCCCGGTCCCGGCGGGGGTGGCGTCGTCGTTTCGGTGTGCTGCGCTTTCCCCGAGCAGGCGGTACCGAGCCCGGCGAAGAGAAGGATCGCGGTGCGTCGCAGTGTCATGGCGCGGACCCTATCACGACGCCCACTTAGCCGATCACACGCAACTCCGGCGCGGCCCGCCCGATACGCGCGCCATGACCGAGCACCTCGACTATCCGGCCGCGATCGCCCGCATGTTCGAACGCAACGTCGAGGCCGTCGTCGGGACGCTCCCCGAGCCCAAGACGATTGCCCCGGCGCGGGCGCGTCGCGTGCTCGAGCTGCTCGTCGAGACGCTGGCCGGCTACGCGTACGGCAGCGTCGTCGGCCAGTTGTCGCGCTCGGTGTCGACGTGGTTCGGCGCCGAGTACTCGTTGTACGTTCGCTCGGCGCCGGTGCCGAAGCGGCGCAGGGTGCGGAACGAGAACCACGACGTGCGTATCGCCCGGGCGCTCGCGCACGCTCCGCTCGACCTCGGCCACGAATTCAAGGTCGCGCTGCAGACCCGGCTCGGGGTCACGGCGCGCGATGTGGCCGACCTCGTGCTAGGTCTCGGCTCGACGTTGCCCGCCGAACAACAGCGGATGGCTGGAGCGATGTTCAGCGAGCTGAACAGAGATTCTGTGTTCGACGATCGCCTCGCGATCGAGATCTCGACTGGCTGGGAGTACGCCTCGGCGGCGATCGAACGCCGACCCTTCGCGACCCGCGAAATCTCGCCACGTGCCCGCGACCTCTGGCAAACCTGGTCATCCATGGTCGGAGCGCCGATGCCGGAGCCAGCGCGGAGTCCCATCCTTTCAGGTGGGTATATCGCGCTCGTTGGATGACCCGCTCCTACTCGTCGCGCTGCCGCGAGTGAGTTGAAAAACCAAAAAACTGAGCGTAGGTTCATTGTCGTGAGCGCGCGTTCAGGCGGCACCGGCAGCAACCCGACGATGAAGCAGCGCGCGCGCGAGGCAGCATCGGAAGCGTTGCTCGAGGCTACCGAGCACGTCGCCGCCGAGCGCGGGATCGATCAGACGTCGATCGCCGCGATCGCCGAACGCGCGCAGGTCGCGGTCGGCACGCTCTACAACTACTTTCCGGATCGCGAGGCGCTATTCGCCGCGCTGTTCAAGTGGCGGCGCGACGAGATGGTGCCGCGTCTGTTGGCCGCGGCGGCGACCGCGAGTGAAGAAGGTCCGTTCGAGACCCGCCTGCGCAACTACTTGTTGCAGGTCGCGCGCGCGTTCGATTCGTGTCGCCGGTTCTGCCGCGTCGCGATGTCGGCCGATCAAAGCGCGACGCAGATCAAGGGCCGCCATCAGGGCGGCAAGTCGGTCGTGCTCGAAACGTTTCTCAGCAGCCTCACCGGCATCATGCGCCCGGTGTACGGCGACAAGTCCGAGGAGTACGCGCGGATGATGTTCGGCTCGTTCAAGATGATGATGCAGTTCCAGCTCGAG
>JBDUAS010000153.1:0-16706 GCA_040004535.1 Deltaproteobacteria bacterium | reverse complement strand
CGAGCTGCTCGAGGCAACGCACGAGGTGTGCGCGGATCTTGTGCTTCTTCGAGTACACGGTCTTCAAGCTGATCTGCATCTCCGCGGCGATCTCGTCCGCTTCCATGCCCTTCTGATAGTAGAGCTCGACGAACGTGCGGTCCTTGTCCGTGAAGTCGGAGAGCAGCGTGTTGAGGTGCTCCCAGCGCTCCTTCTCGATCAGCTGATCGAGCGGGGTGCGATCGACTTCCTCGTGCGGATCGATCGAGCCATCGACCTTGTCGAGCAGCGGACGGCGACCTGCGCTGCGCAGGAAATCGTACGCCGCGTTGACCGAGATCATGCCGATCCACGAGCCGAGCTTGGTACCGCGCGCCGGGTTGTAAATCCGGAGCTTGTGCATCTCGTCGCGGACGAGCTGCATCATGACGTCGGCATAGATCTCGTCCAGGTCCGCGTTCGAGAGCGTCGGCGCGTACTTCAACGTGACCTTCGTGATGCAGCGATAGATCAGCGGGCGGAACCTGCGCACCAGCTCGCTCCAGCCGCGAGCATCACTGCGGAGAACGCACTTGAGCAGCTCGCGATCGGACCACTCGGTGGGGTTCTTGGAAGCAAGGCGGGCGAGGAGTGCCATGGTCTCGGCCCATACAGCAACCTCGATGCCGAGACTCATGTGCTTGGAATCATTAACCTCGCACACTGGCGTGGCGGTGGCGCGCACCAATAGTTGGTCGAAACCACCGGACGGCCAGGGACGATCAGGGAAGAACGTTCGAGGCCGGTGCGTATCAATTAACTCCCGCCGCAGGCCCCGGCTCTCCACGGAACGGGAGCTGAACGTCGAGTCGACGTAGACATCGACTTGAACGTGAACCTGAACGCTACCTTGTCCAACGTGAGGTTCAGGTCAGCCGATGACGCGGTTGCGGCCTTCGCGCTTCGCTCGATACAGGAGGTCGTCGGCGACCTTGATGAACGACGACACGTCGATGTCCTCGCCCTCGACGCACGCGACGCCGACCGACACGGTCACCGGGAACGTGTCGCCTTCGTATTCGAACGGCTGGTCCGCGACGAGGCGGCGAACCTGCTCGCCGAACGTGCGTGCGCCGGTGATGTCGGTCTCCGGCAGCACTGCCGCGAATTCCTCGCCACCGTAGCGGGCGAGGAGCTCTTCGCGGCGGACGCGACCGAGCAGGCGGCGCGACATCTCGCGCAACACGTAGTCCCCGGTGAGGTGACCGTGCTTGTCGTTGATCGCCTTGAAATGGTCGATGTCGAACATCAACAACGACAGCGGCCGGCGGTAGCGCGCGCAGCGAGCGATCTCGCGCTCGAGGAACTCGAGGAAGTAGCGCTTGTTGTGGGCGCCGGTCAGGGCGTCCACGATCGTCATCCGGTAGATCTCTTCGTGGTAGCTCGCCTCGACGCCGGCGCCGGAGAGGAACTTGAAGATGGCCGCGCCGATCTTCAGGAAGTCGGCGTCGCGAAGCACCGACTTCGAGACCTGGACGTCGTTGACGTACGAGCCGTTCGTCGACTGGAGGTCTTCGACCGACCACGATTCGCCGTTGCGAAACACGCGTGCGTGGCGACGCGACACGGAATCGCGATCGACCTGAATGTCACAATCTGCGCCGCGCCCGAGCACGACTTCACTGCGCGCGAGTGGGAATCGCTTGCCCATGTCTGGGCCCGGCGGATAGATGAGCACGAGGCACGCTTCGCCGCTTTCCTTGGCCGGCTTGACGACCTGGACCTTCGTGATGCGTGTCTTCCACTCACTCATCGAATTGCAGCAGCAACCGCGCGAATCCTTTCGATCACAGCGCAGTCGGGGTGACCTGTCAATGTGCGCACCGGTGTGATAACGACGGCGAGTGCTAGCAGGTCGGGCCGAGCCGTTCGATCTCGTCGGGCCGGACGACGCGACGACCGCGGTGGTGTGCGTTCACGGCTTCACGGGCACACCTCACGAGATGCGCTTTCTCGGCGAGCGCCTCGCTGATAGCGGGTTCCACGTTCGCGGCGTGCTGTTGCCGGGCCACGGCACGACGCCCGACGACCTCGACCACACGACCTGGCGCGATTGGGCCGGCGCCGTCGAGGCCGCGTTCGACGAGCTGCGAGGCGACTTCGCGCGGGTCGCGGTCGTCGGCCAGTCGCTCGGCGGGCTGCTCTCCCTCGAGCTCGCGAGCCGTCGCCCGGAGGTCGCTGCCGTCGCCTCGCTCGCGGCCCCGCTCTGGCTGGATGGCCTTTCGGGCAAGGTCGCCCAGTGGGCCGCATCCGGAGGGCTCACCTGGCTGAAGGCGATCCCGAAGCTCTTGGGCAGCGACTGCCGTGACCCGGAGGTCCGCCGCACGAACCCCGGCTATCGCTCGATCCCGTTGAAGGCGCTCGCGCAGCTCGCGGCGTTCATGAAGGTCGCCGAGGCCGCGCTCGATCGGATCACGCAGCCGGTGCTCGTCATCCACGGCAAGCACGATCACACCGCGCCCGTCGCGTGTGCGACCGAGATCGCGAGGCGCACGCACGCGCGCCGTACCAAGCTGCTCGAGCGCAGCTATCACCTGGTCGCGAGCGATGTCGAACGCGACATCGTCGCCGAGGAAGTCCGTTCGTTCTTGCGCCAGACCGAAACTCCGGAGCGATAGAGAGAAGCCATGCGCCACGTCATCGCGATCGATCAAGGCACCACCGGTTCCACCGTGCTCGTCCTCGACGAGCAGCTCGCCGTGCGCGGCCGCGGCTACAAGGAGTTTCGCCAGATCTACCCCAAGCCGGGCTGGGTCGAGCACGATCCGGAAGACATCTGGAGCTCGGTGCTCGATGCGCTCGGCCAGGCGCTGAAGGGCATCGATGCCGGATCGATCGCCGCGATCGGCATCACGAACCAGCGCGAGACCGCGATCCTGTGGGACCGCAAGACCGGCAAGGCCGTGCACAACGCGATCGTGTGGCAGGACCGCCGCACCGCCGAGCGCTGTGCAGAGCTGAAGGCGCAGGGCAACGAAGCGCGGGTCAAGGAGCTCACCGGGCTCACGCTGGATCCGTACTTCTCGGGAACGAAGGTCCAGTGGATGCTGCACGCCGTCACCACAGGCTCAGCAGGCGGGCTCGCCGCGAAGGCGCGCGCCGGCCACATCGCGTTCGGCACGGTCGATTCGTTCTTGCTGTGGCGGCTGACCGGCGGCGCGGTCCACGCGACCGACGTCACGAACGCATCGCGCACGCTCGTGTTCGATCTCGCGAAGCTCGCGTGGAGCGACGAGCTGTGCGAGCTGATCGGCGTCCCGAAGCAGGTGTTGCCGAAGGTCGTCCCGTCATCGGGCCCGATCGGCACGACGAGGGGCGTCGCCGGACTCCCCGACGGGATCCAGATCGCGGGCATCGCCGGCGATCAACAGTCCGCGCTGTTCGGCCAGGCGTGCTTCACGCCCGGCGACGCGAAGTGCACGTACGGGACCGGCGCGTTCATCCTGATGAACACCGGCGACAAGCCGGTCGCGTCGAAGGCCGGCCTGTTGACGACCGTCGCCTGGCAGCTCGGCAGCGGAGAATTGCGCTACGCGCTCGAAGGCTCGGCGTTCATCGCCGGCGCGGCGGTGCAATGGCTGCGCGATGGCCTCGGCCTGTTCGAGAAAGCGTCCGAGGTCGAGGCGCTCGCCCGCCAGGTTCCGGACTCCGGCGGCGTGATCGTCGTCCCCGCGTTCGCCGGCCTCGGCGCGCCGCACTGGCGGCCCGACGCGCGCGCGTCGATCACGGGCCTCACGCGCGGCAGCACGCGCGCCCACATCGCCCGCGCGACGCTCGAGGGGATCGCGCTGCAGAACGTCGACATCCTGCGCGCGATGGAGCGCGACTCGGGCCGCTCGCTCGGCACGTTGAAGGTCGACGGCGGCGCGGCGGCGAATGATCTATTGATGCAATTCCAGGCCGACGTCCTCGGCGTCGAGATCGCGCGGCCCGAGCTCGTCGAGTCGACCGCGCTCGGCGCCGCGTTCCTCGCGGGCCTCGGTACCGGCGTGTGGAAGGATCAAGCGCAGCTCGCGAAGACGTGGCGCGAGCAGAAGCGGTTCACGCCGACCGTCGATCGCGCGTGGGTGAAGGATCACCTCGCGCGCTGGGACGCCGCCGTCGCGAAAGCGTGATTCGTCGTCGGAACGATCGGCTACACTTCGTGCATGGTCGGCTCGAAGAGGCGGCGGGCGCGGTACCGCGACGTGCTCGCTGCGCCCGAGTGGATGGTCGCGGAGATCATCGCGGGCGAGCTATACCTCTCGCCGCGGCCCGCGTTTCCGCACGCGCGCGGCATGACCTCGCTCCTCACGCTGCTCGGAGCTCCTTTCGATCGCGGTGTTGGCGGTCCCGGCGGTTGGTTTTTCTTGTTCGAGCCGGAGCTTCATCTCGGAAGAGACGTCATCGTCCCAGATATCGCCGCATGGCGGCGCGACCGCATGCCGGACGTGACGGCGAAGTTCGCAACGTTGCCGCCCACGTGGATCTGCGAGGGGCTATCGCAGTCCACCTCCAAGCATGACCGAGCTCGAAAGTTGCCGCTCTACGCGAAAGCCGGCGTCGAATTCGTATGGTTGGTCTCAGCGACCGAGTGGACGCTCGAGGTGTACGGCCTCGCCAACGGCAAGTACGAGCTCGTCCAGATGTTCCGCGATCATGACGTCATCCGCGCTCAGCCGTTCGAGGGGCTCGAGCTTCGGCTCGACATGATTGCGACGTTGCCGTCTCGCGCGTCCGAATCCCCTCTCGCATACGGCGATCGACCGATCATCCACGGCGATCGTGCGTTCGAGCGCATCCGACGATACGAAGCTAATCCAGCGCGTTGATGTAGTACGGCTTGCCGCGGATGAACTCCGCGATCACGCCACCGACGCTGCCGGCGGCCGCGACGAGCGAGAACGGGGTCGCGAAGTCGGGCAGGAGCAGCGCGAGCCCCAGCATCACGCTGACGCCGAGCACGCGGCCGCCCCACGCGAGCGACTTGGTCGCGACCTTCTCGTGCGAGAGCAGATTGTCGAGCCCGCCGACCGCGAGCTCGAACGCCATGATCGCGAAGATCGTCCAGCGCGGAACGGTCGTGTAGTGCAGCACCGAGAAGCACAGGATCGGCACCGTGAGCCCGCCGATCAAGCGCACGCCGTCGGCGCGGCTGAAGTCACCGCGGCCGCGGAGCTGCTTCCAGCCGACGAGGACGTAGTCGAGCCCGCTCAACCAGGTCAGGCCGACGATGCCGACCATCACGGCCGATGGCGCGAAGGCCGGGTCGACCAGATAGACCGCCATCAGCGCGCAGAACGACAGGCTCATCCACAGCGCGGCGAACCACTTCTTCTTCTTGACGATGTACAGCCCCGCCATCGCGAGCAGCGGCGCGACGATGCCGAAGCTGATCAGGCCGATCAGGAACGGCCGATTGTCGACGAGCGGGAACAGCAGCATCACGCCGATGCCCTGCATCTGGGCCCAGGTCTTCGCCTTTGCGATGTAGCTCGTCTTCATCGCGAGGTCGCGCTGCTCGTAGGCCGAGCGCAGCGCCGTGATGAAGAACTCGCGCGCGAACATCAGCGCGCACGCCCACCACGGTACGAGGCCGCTATCGGCGAACGGCATGTACGCGAACGCGATGAAGATCTTGTCCGCGATCGGATCGAGCAGCGCGCCGAACACCGTCGGCCCGTACTTGCGGGCGAGCATGCCATCGATCCAGTCGGTGCTGCCGACGACGATGCCCGCGATCAGCGCGCCCCACAGGTACGAGTCGTCGTGCGTGCGATGACCCTCGTAGATCATCCAGCTCAGCAGGGGCATGGGGATCAGGCGCAGAACCGTGACTTGGTTCGCGGTGATCCAGGGTTTGCCCGGCGCAGGCACGGGCAGACCCTAACTCATCACTTCAAAACTGGGAACCGGTTGGGTCGACGGTCACGCAGCTCGCCCGGATGTGGATCGCCGGGTCGACGACAGCGCTGCCACGGTCGATCACGAGCTCGAGGTGCGGGTCGGTGTGCGTGTAGCTGCAGTTGACCGCGTCCTCGACGACGCGCCAGCACGGCGGCGCATTCGACGTCTGGCTGCACGCGGAGATCAAGTCGAGCTCGACGTCGCCGCCGCCGGGTACGCGCTTGACCTCGCTGACGCTGCAGTCGGGATCGAGCTCCGGCGTCGACGGATCGGCGTCGGCGACCTGGCCCTCGAAGCACGGATCGCCGAACTTGCCCTTGAGCAGCGCGCCGATCTGGACCATCCCCTGCTGCAGATCCGCGCCGCAGATCGTCGAATTGGAGCGCGACTCGAACTGCGCGAGGAACTCGGTCGTGCGCACCGCCGGGAACGCGGTCTGGTCGCCGGTTGGCCCGGCGTACGTGCAGGACGGCGCGAGCACCGAGACGTTGTTCTTCGTCGTCACGGCGAACGGCGTCGTCTCCCCGACGATGCCGGCGGCCACGACATCGCGCGGATCGCTCTTCTGGGTCTTCAAGAACTGCGCGAAGTGATCGGCCGTTTGCGTCCATCGGGCGTGATCGTTCGCGCGGCAGCTCGTGCGCTTGCCGGGCGTCGTCATGTCGGGCTGGTCGCAGTCGACGCCATCGCTCGTGCACGCGAAGTTGACCGTGTCGGCGACCGTCGAGCTATCGAACAGGCCCTGGTGCGCGAGCGAGCAGTCGTCCTCGTCGCCGATCACGACCACCGCGAGATACGCGTCGTCGCGCACGAATCCGGTGTTGAGCGGATTCTGCAGCGCGCGCTCCATGCCGCGGAGGTGCTGCTCGATGCCGCAGCCCATCGTACCGACATCGGCGAGCGCGGAGAATGCGTCGTCGAGCGTGCCGCTGTAGTTCTTGGCACCGTGGCCGTCGTCGGCGATGTAACGGCCCGTGACGACCGGCGCGGTGCGGAGCTGGCCATCGTCGCCGGTGCCGTTGCAGCCGAACTTCGAGCCATCGGTCGTGCCGTCCTCCGCGCTCGTGCCCATGTCGGACGTCGTGACCCCGATGTGGACGTCGGGCATGCCGCCGTCGAGCGTCTCGAGCACCTGCATCATCTTTCCGAAGTTCGCGCGCAGCGAGTCCTGCTCTTCTTTCATCGAGCCGGAGTTGTCGATCACGAACAAGATGTCCGCGCCGCGGCGCTGGGTCGGGATGTCTTTGGTTTCGACCTTGCCTTGTTCGGGTGTGACTGAATCGATCGTGCGGTCCGGACAGCCAGCCAGCGCGACCAAGTCGAACAGACAAACGAGCAGCGATGAACGACGCATGCCCGTGAGTGCGCGAGCCGCGCGAATCCATCGTGCTCGAGATCATGCCCGCGCCGAAAATGACGAAGCCCTCCGAAGAGGGCTTCATGCGTAGCTCAGGCGAGAGCTGGAATCAGCCGCCCGAGCCCGGGCCGGCTTGGGTCACGCAATACGAGATCGTGTGCGTGCCGTCCGGCGGCGTCGCCGTACCACCGCGCTCGATCTTGAGCGTCAGGTGCTGGCCGGCCGAGCACATCGGGTCGGTCTCGATCGCCCAGCACGGCACGTTCGTCGAGCTCGCGGGCGTCGTCGTGTTGTTGCACTCCGGCAAGATCGTCTCCTGCTGGTTCGCCTTGCCGTAGTTCTGGACGTCCGACACCGAGCAGTCGTATGGCGTCGCGAGCGTGCCGTCGATGCACGGCGAGCCGAGCGCCGTCTTGAGCAGCTGCGCGATCAGCGTCAGACCACCGGAGAGGTCCTGCTGGCAGATGGTCGAGAACGTCGAACGGTTCGGAAAGGAGTCCAGCAGCTCGTGGATGCGGATCGCCGGGTCGGCGACTTCCGCCATGTTCGACGGGTCGGTGTACGTGCACGAGTGAGCGAGCGCGGGAATCGCGGTCGTCGAGCCGCCCGGCGCGCGGAGCTCGGTCTCGACCGGGGTGGTCACACCCGAGATCGCGGCCATGATCACCTTGCTGTTGTCGTCGGGCTTCAGGCCCTTGAAGAACGTGACGTAGTCCGCGATCTTCGTCAGGTACTGGCCGCTCTCGTTCGAGTGGCAGGCGCTCTTCGGCCCGACCTGGTTCATCGCGTCCGACGTCGCGCCGCCCGTGTCACACGTGATGCCGAAGCGCGTGCAGCGGAACGACTGGAGCGGTCCGAGCTGCGAGGTGTCCGCCGCGAGGAGCGTGCTGTGCTGCATCGAGCAGTCGTCTTCGTCGGCGATGATGATGACCGCGAGGAATGCATCGCTACGCAAGAACCCGGCGTTCGCCGTGTTGCTCGGCTGGAGCGCGCGCTTCGCAGCTTCGATGTGTTGCTCGAAACCGCAACCGTTCGCACCGGCGCTCGCGATCGCGGAGAACGCGGTGGCCAACGAGCCGGTGTAGTTCGTCATGCGCATGCCGCCCATCACGGTCGGCGGTGCATCGCTGATGTACTTGCCGGTGATCGTCATGCCCGCGGCGAAGGTCTGCAGGGCGCCGTTCTTGCCGGTGCCGGAGCAGCCGCCTTGCGCGCTGCCGCCGATGCTCGGCGCGGTCATTCCATCCGCGCCCGATGCGCCGAGGTCCGAGGTGACGACACCGATGTGAACATCGGGCAGACCACCTTGGATGGTGTTGAGCACGTTGATGAAGTTCGGGAAGTTCGCCTTCAGGTTGGTCTGCTTGTCGAGCATCGACGGCGAGTCGTCGATGACGAACAAGATGTCGACCTTGCGGCTGACGTTGACCGGGATGTCTTTGTATTCGACGCGACCTTGCTCGGGGGAAACCTCCGAGATGGTGCGATCGGGACAACCGGCCAGGAGGCCGAGACCAAGAAGTGATGTGAGGATTACGGCGTTGCGCATAGGTGCTCCCCTCGAAAACGAGATCGGGCTCGGGGAGGATAGAGCAATTCGTTCGCCAGATGAAAGATGCGGTAGTTTTAAACGCTTACACGATCCGGGAGTGGTCCGGTCTGCCAACACTGTTGGCAGATCCGATCGATCGTTGGCGGCTTGGCTCGGGATCGAAGTGCTTGATTCCCCGAGGGTTCCATCGCGGGCCACAACTGAATCGCATCTCGAATGCGCTACCTTGAGTCGTGCACCGCGTGCTGCTGCTCGGCCCCGACGACGAGGCGCGCCGCGCACTGCACCTGTTGATCGATCGGCGTGGACTGGCGGTCGTCGCGGCGAACGAGCTCGAGAGCGCGAAGAAGCACCTCGCAGCTGCGGATTGCGATGTCGTGATGGCCGCGCCCGAGATGGCGCTCGATGTCGCGAAGCTCGGCGAGCGGCCGCCGGTGATCGCGATCCTACGCACGCGCGACGCGGCGACGTCGCAAGCGTTGCTCGCGGCCGGCGTCGACGACATCGCGCTCGAGCCCGTCGACGAGCTGGCGCTCGGCCTGGCGCTGCATCACGCGGCGACGCGGCCGAGGCATCGCAACGGCGCGATCGAGATCACGACCGAGACCGCGCTCGTCGGCGACGGTCCGGCGATGACGAAGTTGCGCGCGATGATCAAGACCGTCGCGGTGACCAAGACGACGGTGCTCGTCACCGGCGAGACCGGCACGGGCAAAGAGCTCGTCGCTCGCGCGATTCACGAATCGTCGCCGCGTCACGCGCAGCGGTTTGTCGCGGTCAACTGCGCGGCGATTCCGGAGGCGTTGCTCGAGTCGGAGCTGTTCGGCCACGTCCGCGGCGCGTTCACCGATGCGGTGCGCGACAAGACCGGCTTGTTCGAAGAAGGCGATCTCGGCACGGTGTTTCTCGACGAGATCGGCGAGATGCCGCTCGCGCTGCAATCGAAGCTGTTGCGCGTGCTGCAGGAGAGCGAGATCCGGCGCGTCGGCGATACCCAACCGATCTCGATCGACGTGCGGTTGATCGCCGCCACGCTGCGCGACCTGATGGCCGAGGTCGCCGCGGGCCGATTCCGCGAGGACCTCTACTACCGCCTCAACGTCGTACCGCTCCACGTTCCACCGCTCCGCGACCGACCGGAGGACATTCCGGCGCTCGCACGTCACTTCGCGACGCGCCACGCGGAGCGCCACCAGCGCGCGGTCACGCTGGCTCCCGACGTCATCGAGGCCCTCTCTGCCCAGCCCTGGCCGGGCAACGTGCGCGACCTCGAGAACACGATCGAGCGCCTGGTCGTGCTCGCCGACGGGCCGGTCATCGAGCGCGGGTTCCTCGAGGCGGTCGCGAACCTCAAACCTACACCGGCGAGCCAGACCGACGATCACGAGCTATCCATCAAGAAGGCCACGCGAACCCTCGAGCAGGACTTGATCCGCCGAGCGCTCGGCGTGACTCAGGGGAATCGGACCAACGCGGCAAGGTTGCTGGAGATCAGCCACCGCGCCCTCCTCTACAAGATGAAGGAGTACGGCATTTCCTGACTTATGGAAGTCGTACGTGTGGGGTAGCGACGAAGATCAGGAAACGAACAGACGACGACAGTTTTTGGAGATCTCCGCGCGCCGTGACAAAATTTTACGCCGCAGAGGTTCCATGGCGAAACAGTGCATAGGGCTCGATATCGGTTCTTCGTGTGTGAAGGCCGTGCAGCTCAAACGGAAGGCGAATGGCTGGGCGCTCCAAGCGTTCGGCATGCAGCCTCTCGTTCCCCAAACGATCGTCGACGGGACGATCATGGATCAAGGCGCAGTCTCCGAGGCGATCCGCCAGTTGTGGAGTCGGCTGCGGCTTCGCCAAAAAGAAGTCGCGATCGCGATCGCGGGTCACTCCGTGATCATCAAGAAGATCGCGGTGCCGATGATGAAGCCCGAAGAGCTCGCTGCGAACATTCGCAACGAAGCCGAGCATCACATCCCGTTCGGCCGCGATGACGTCGAGATCGATTATCACGTCACGAATCCGATGACGGCGTCGGGCCAGACCGAGCTGTTGCTGGTCGCCGCGAAGAAGGAAGTCGTCTCGGACTACATCCAGGTCGTGCGCGACGCGAACCTGTCGCCGCAAGTCGTCGACGTCGCCGCGTTCGCGAGCCAGAACGGGTTCGAGGTCAACTACCAGCTCGATCCGCGCGATACGGTCGTGTTGATCAACATCGGCGCGGCGATCTCGAACATCAACATCGTGCGCTCCGGCGTGTCGCTGTTCACGCGCGACGTCACGATCGGTGGCAACGCGTTCACCGAAGAGATCCAGAAGCAGATGGGCATCGCTGCCGACGAGGCCGAGGCCTACAAGGTCGGCGGCAGTCAGACCGAGGACGGCGTCGTGCCGCAAGAAGTGCTGCGCGTGATGGAGGGCGTCGCGGAAGTCATGGCCGGCGAGTTCCAGCGCTCGCTCGACTTCTTCCTCGCGACCACCGCGGATGCGAACGTCACGCGGATCGTCCTCGCCGGTGGCAGCGCGAAGGTGACGTCGCTGCATCGCGCGATCGAGCGCCGCTCGCGGTTGCCGCTCGAGGTCGCCGATGCATGGCACCGCATCGAGATCGATCCGCAGCTCGATCGCAACTATCTCTCCGCTCACTCGCCCGAGGCGTTGATCGGCGTCGGGCTCTCGATGCGTTCCGGGGGCGATAAATGATCAAAATTAACCTACTCCCCGCGAAGCGCGCAAAGCTGCGCGCCAGCGCGGCGAGCGAGGGCGGCCAGCGCGAGATGGCGATCGGCATCGCGTCGCTCGTCGGCGCGGCCGCACTCGTGTTCTTCGTGCTCGATCAACCGAAGCGCTCGAAGCTGAAAGACGTGCGGGCTTCGAACGATCAGCTCCAGCAGGAGATCAACGCGAAGAACGTCCAGCTCCAAGGCTTCGCCGAGCTCGACAAGAGCTACAACGAGGCATCGGAGCGCGCGCGCTCGATCAATCGGTTGATCGCCGCGAAGGTCGTCCCCGCGAACGTGCTGCAGGAGCTCGGCGAGATCCTCACGACGAACCACTTGCCGACGATGACCCAGGAGATGGCGAAGCGGACCGGCAGCGGTCCGGAGAGCGATCCGAACCGACGCTACGATCTCGCGTGGGATCCGACCCACGTGTGGCTGACGTCGTTCACCGACAAGGGCGGCACGTTCAAGCTCGAGGGTGGCGCGCAAGCCGAAGGCGACATCACGCAGCTGTCGAAGCGGATGCAGGCGTCGGTGTACTTCGACAACGTCGCGCAGGCGTCCGAGGAGCGCGAGACGGATCGCGAGACCGGCGTGCCGTACTACAAGTTCGCGATCACCGGAAAGGTGGCCTACTAATGCCGGTGATGGCCGACTTTGCGCGGCTGCCCAACCAGCGCAAGGCGATGATCTTCATCGTCGCGGGCTTTTTGATCTTCCTGCTCTACTACCAGTTCGGCTTCAAGTCGTTGTCGAGAGATCTCGACGAGGCGAACGCTCAGCACAACACGAAGGTCGCCGCGAGCCACAAGGCCGACCAGGACATCAAGACGTTCAACGATCTCAAGCCGCAGGTGAGTCGGTTGAGGGCGCAGATCGATCAGAACGAGACAGCGCTGCCGACCGAGGCGGAGCTGCCGGCGTTCTTCGAGACGCTCAATCGCAAGGTCACCGAGTCCGGCGTTCAGGTGAACCGCTCGACCCAGCAGCCGGAAGCGCCGGTCGAGTCGTTCATTCGCGTGCCGGTCGATTTCGAGATCCAGGGCACGTTCATGCAGATCAAGCGGTTCTTCGCGTCGCTCGTGCCGAAAAAGAAGAAGGCGGGGATGTCCGATGTGAGCTCGAGCGGCGATCCCGCCGTCGAGGAACGCGAGCGCATCGTCTCGATCGACAACCTCACGATCGGCGATCCGCAGGTCAAGAACCGCGAGATCATCCTGACCGCGAAGTTCACCGCGAACACGTTCCGCCAGGAAGAGAAGCTCGACCTGGCGCCCGCGAAGCCAGCAGGCGCCGCGACGACGCCGGCACGTACGGGCGCGGGTTCTGCGGCCAAGCCGCTACCGCCCGCTGCGACGCCGCAAGGCGCGAAGGTGCGCGCGAACAACGCGATGGACAAGGACGAGAAGCGCGCCGGTAGCGCCGATCAGCGCCTCAAGGGAGGGCTGTGATGACGAAGCCATGGTTCGGGTTCTTGCTCGCGTCTCTCGTGCTTGCCGCACCCGCGTGTGGTGACGACGAAGGCGATACGCCGCCGCCGCGCCCCGGCGCCGCGGCTCCGGCCGCTGCCGCCGCCAAGGCGAAGAGCGCGACGGGCCAGCTCGTGCCGCGCGAGCACATCGAAGAAAAGATCAATTGTCCGGTGCCCGACGCACCGACCGGCCACCCGGCATGCACGCCGCCAGCGGCGCCCGGAACCACCGGTGCCGGCTCGGGCAAGCTGTTGCCGGAGTGCGATCCGGGCTCGTACTGTACCCAGGTCGCGAGCACGTGGACGTGCGAGCCGTGCCCCGAGCGCGAGAGCATTCGCCACGACTTCAAGGACCGCGACTTCGTCGAGGACCAGGCGCGTGATCCGTTCCAGGATTATCTTCACCCCCAGAACGGGCTCGGTGCCGGGGCGAATTCGGCGAAGCCGGAGCCGCACCAGACCTGCAAGCGCGCGGACCAGTTCGTCTCGCAAAACTATTCGTATCAGGACCTCCGGCTGGTCGGCATCGTCGCCCAGGCGACCCAGCGCAAGGTGCTGATGATGGAACCGAGCGGCATGGGCCGGGTCATCAAGCGGGGCGATTGCGTCGGCAAAGAGAAGGCCGTCGTGAAGGATATCGGTACGGGCTACATCACGTTCGTCGTCGAGGAAGACCCCGATACGAAGCGCCCCGCGACCGAGATGTCCGTGCAGCTGCATCCGAACGGCGTGGAGTACGAAGTGACCTCGCAGCCGACGGCCAACCCGGCGCCGACGGCCCCGGTGGTGTCGCCGACGAGCCCGCCCGCGACCCCGATCCGTCGTTAGTCGATTCGTTGTTTGCGCTCGCCGCGAGCGACGAAAATTTGTGGTCCTGCGAATAGCAGGCGAAAATTTTCCTGCTGCGCGGAGTAACCGCAGGAGCAGACATGAGCATGAGCCCGAGAATTTGCATCGCGGCCGTCGTCGCACTCGCCTCGACGACGTTTGTACCGTTCGCCCACGCTGACGGAAAAAACGAGATCCGCGCGGTGACGTTCGACGAGTCCTCCGGGACGACGCCGACGACAAACGTCCACGTGCGCGGAGCCGACACGCCGACGTTCACCGTCTACAAGCTCGAACGTCCGACGCGCGTGGTGGTCGACATCCCGCAAGCGCGGCTGTCGGATGCGATGCGAAGTCACGATAGTGCGGCGGTGTTCACGCCGAACACGTGGGCGGTGTCGACGATCGCGGCGCAGCAGCTCGATGACAACGCGGTGCGTGTCGTCGTCACGATGGCGCGACCCGGACGCTACGACGTCAAGACCGTCGGTAACGAGGTCGTCGTCATGGTGATGCCGCGCGACGCCGCGCCGAAGACCGCGAACCCCGACGACCTCGTGCGCGCGCAGCAGCAAGCGGACGCGGCGACCGCGGCGGCGAAGCAGAGCCACGCGGAGGCAGAGGCGGCGAAGGCCGATGCCGACCGGCTCCGCAAGACCGCTGCCGACCAGGCGGCGAAGGCCGATGCGGCGCAGCGCGCGGTCGAGCAAGCGAAGCACGCGAGTGCGGCGGATCTCGACGCCGCGAAGGCGACCGCGGCGAAGGCGAAGCAAGACGCCGAGGCGGCGAAGACCGCGGCGGCGAGCGCGCAGCTCGAGGCGGAGCGCACGCGCAAGGCAGCGGACAAGGCGAAGCAAGACGCGCTCGCGGAGGCATCGGCGGCGAAGGCTGATGCATCGGCGGCGAAGGCCGATGCAGCGAAGGCGCACGGCGAAGCCGCGGAAGCGCAGCAAGCGCTCGCCCAGACTCGGGCCGAAGCGGACCGTGCGAAGGCCGATGCGGCGAAGCAGACCCGCGACGCACGAGATCAGCTCGCAGCAGCGCAGCGGGAAGTCGCGAACGCGAAGAGCGAAGCGGCGAAGCGGACGGCCGAGGCCGATGCAGCCCAGAAGCAGGTCGCTGCGGCGCGTGCGGAAGCAGCGCAGCGCGAGATCGAAGCGAATGCGGCGCGGGCGCAGATCGATGCGGCGAAGGCCGCGTCGCAGCAGGCGCGCGACCAGATCCTGGCGGCGAAGGCCGAGGCGGCGGCGAATGCGAATGCAGCGACGGCCGCGAAGAGCGAGGCCGCAAACGCGAAGGCCGAAGCGGCACACGCGCGACACGATGCAGAGCTCGCGAAGTCCGATGCCGAGGCGGCGCGGCTTGCCGCGGCGGCTGACAAGAAGAAGGCAGAGCTGGCGCGCGGCGACGCCGAGCGCATGATGAAGGACGCGAAGACCCAGCTCGCGACGCTCGATCAGAAGATGGCGGCGGCGCAGGGCCTCGAGGACAAGGCGCGCGCGACGAGCGCGGCCGCGCAGGCGCGTGAAGAGGCGGCGCGCGAGGCCGAGGCAAAGGCGAACCGCGAGCGCGCCACCGCCGAGCTCGCGGCGAAGCAAGCGCAAGAAGCACAGACCAGAGTGGCCACCTCGGAGCGGGCGAAGGCCGCGGCAGATGCGAAGGCGGCTACGGATCGGCTCGCCCTGGCGCGCCGTGCGACCGACGAAGCGGAAGCCCAGCGCCGCGCCGCGCAGACCGCGGCCGAGACCGCGAAGCACGAGCTCGAGCAGACCCGCAGCACGCTCGCGACCGTCGAGCAGCAGCGCTCGACCGCGGTGGCCGCGGCGACCGATGCCGCCCGCAAGCGCAGCGATGCCGAAGCGGCCGCGAGCGATGCGACGCGCCGGCGCAGCGAGGCCGAGATGGCCGCGGCCGATGCTTCGAAGCTGAAGAAGGCGGCGGAGCTCGCCGCGAGCGATGCGATGCAGAAGAAGACCCAGGCCGAGCGCGAGCGCGCCGATGCCGAAGCGCAACGCGTGGCCGCGCTCGATGCGGCGAAGTCGGCGCAAGCCGCCCGCGATGCCGCCGAGAAGCAGCGCAAGGTCGCCGAGAAGGCGGCGCAGACCGCGGTCGCCGCGAAGACGTCGGCGGAGGACTCGCTCGCCGACCTGACCGCGAAGCAAAAGGCCGCGGAGCGCGCGGCATCGGATCTCGAGGCGCGCAGCAAGGCCGAGGCGAAGGCGCAGGCGCAAGTCGCGGCGATCGCCGCCGAGCAGACCGCGCAGTCGCGCAAGGCGAGCGATCGAGAGCTCGCGAAGGCGAAGTCCGATCTCGCGAAGCTGTCCGCGGATCGCACGCACGCCGAGAGCGAGCTCGCGGATCGGCGCAAGGCCGTCGCCGAGCAGCAGGCCGAAGCGGCGCGTCTCGCGACCGCGGCGACCCAGGCGCACGATGCGGCGAGCCGCGAAGAGGCGCGCAGAGCCGAGCTCGCGCAGAAGCGCAGCGCGGAAGAGGCCGACCTCGCGAAGCTCGCGAGTGCGAAGGTCGACGCCGCGGCGGCGAAGCGCGAAGCACTCGCGGCCAAGGCCGAGGCCGAGAAGGTGAAGGCCCAGGTACGCGTCGCTCAGGCGGAGCCCGCGGCGCAGGCGGCGCCGGCGCCGAAGGTCACCCCGAAGACCGAGACCAAGACCAAGATCTCGAAGGTCACCGCGATCGACTTCAAGGGTGACGACGGCAACGGCCAGGTCTCGATCGCCGTCGACGGCGGCGCCGAGGTTCAGGTCGGTGAGGTCACCGCGACCCACGCCGAGCTGATCGTCGACAACGCCGACCTCGCGCAGAAGCTCGAGCGCACGCTCGATGTCTCGAAGTTCGGCAGCCCGGTGCGCACGGTGT
>JBDUAS010000152.1:0-16709 GCA_040004535.1 Deltaproteobacteria bacterium | reverse complement strand
GGCTGCGCACCGGCGACATCGGCGAGGTCGACGCGAAGGGCTTCCTCCGGATCACCGATCGCAAGAAGGATCTGATCAAGACCTCGGGCGGCAAGTACATCGCGCCGCAGCACATCGAGGGCAAGCTGAAGGCAGCGTGCCCGTATCTGTCGCAAGTGATCATTCACGGCGACAAGCGCAACTTCGTCACCGCACTCATCACGATCGACGAAGAAGCGCTGATGAAGTGGGCGCGCGACAAGGGCCTCAGCAACAAGAGCTACGACGAGCTCGTCAAGTCCAAGGACGTGCACGAGCTGCTCGCGCCGTACTTCGACGAGGCCAACAAGTCGCTCGCGAAGTACGAGACCGTGAAGCAGTTCTCGATCATCCCGAAGGACCTCACGGTCGACGACGGCGAGCTGACCCCGAGCCTCAAGGTCAAGCGCAAGGTCGTCGAGAAGAAGTACGCGGCGATGCTCGACAAGATGTACGAAGGCTCGATCGCGGACGCCTCGTGAATTTTCCACTCCCTTTGCGCGTTAAGGGTCCTATGAAGCTCGCGCTGTGCACGTTGCTCCTGGCGGCGCCGCTGTTGGCGGCCCGACTCGCACACGCGGAGACACCGAAGGCCGTGCTCGTACCGCCGGTCGCGCAAGGCCAGGACTTCATCGGCGATGCGAAGCTGCTGTTCCGGATCGCGGCGTGCGGTGGGAGCGATGCGGTTGACGACAAGCTTCAGAAGATCGTCGACCGCCACTGCAAGACGGTGAGCGACAAGCTCGACAAGTTCCGCGCGCTCTACTTCGTGAAAGGCGCTCCGTTCTTCGCGAAGATCGAGCCGAAGGATTTGCCGAAAACCGTCGTGTATCCGTTCGGCGGCGGCGATCTGTTGTCCGCGCTCGTCGCGTTCCCCGACGCGACCGAGATCACGACGATCTCGCTCGAGCTCGCCGGCGATCCACGCCGGATCGGCAAGCTCACGCCGAACGAGCTCGAGCGCAGCCTCGGCGCGTTGCGCGCGGAGATCGGCGGCTTGATCTCGGTCGGGTCGAACACGAGCGAAAATCTCTCCAACCAGCAGCAGAACGATCTGCCGGGTCAGGTCAGCTCGTTCATGCTCGGCCTCGTCGCCGGCGGCTTCGAGCCGGTGGCGATGCGCTACTTCACGCTCGACGACGCGGGCGACATCCACTATCTCGACGCGAACGAGATCGAGGCTGCCGACAAGGAAGCACTCGCGCACGCGCCGAAGTCGCTCAAGCACGACTGGCATTCGCCGAACTTCTCGACCGCGTTCTCGAACGTCGAGATCCAGTACCGCAAGGTCGGCGAGACCGCGATCCGCGTGCATCGTCACTTCGGCTGGAACCTCAGCGACGACTACTTGAAGCTCCACCCGCAGCTGATCCGCCACCTCGAGAAGAAGGGGCAGGTCGCGATCCTCGTGAAGGGTGCGAGCTATCTCTTGTGGCGCGGCGACTTCAAGCGGACGCGCGACTACATCCTCGATCACCTCGCGTGGATGCTGTCAGATTCGACGGGCGTCCCGCCGAAGTTCGCGAAGAAGGCCGGCATGGTCCAGGACACGTTCGGCGGCTACGACGGCGCGTTCCTCGAGAGCGTCCGCGACAATCCGATGGAGCAGGACATGATCGATCTGTGGGCGAAGCAGCGCCGGCGTTCGCTCCCGTTCCGGTTCGGCTACGTCGACATGAACAAGCAGGCGCACCTGATGGTGACCCGGCCCCGCGCGACGACCGCCAGGACGGCCGCGAGCCACTAACCGAACCAGTAGCTCAGCTTCACGGCGAGCGTGTGGATCGCGGCCTGATCGAACGGGCCCTTGAGCGCCGAGTGCAGCGGCTGTGCGAACGTCGCCCCGGCGCCACCGCGATCTTGCTGCCACGCGATGTACAGCGTGGAACCGGGCCGGAACTCCCAGCGCAGCACGGCCGTCGAGCGGAGCGACGCGACCGTGTAGTCGGGCTCGGCGATCGAGAACGCACTGCCGCGATCGACGATCGTGCGCTGCGCGGGATCGTGGACCGCGGTGTCGTACCAGCGAACTTGATCGGTGCCGGCGGTCGCGAGCTCGCCGATCTGGTCGTACTTGCCGACCGACACGAATGGCTGTGCGAACACGGTGATCACGAGATCCGGAGATAGCGCGAGCGTCGCGCGGAGCTGGATCGCGGCCTCGCGGCGATGGATGTGGCCGAAAATGTAGCGCGCACCGTAGGTCTCGCTCGCCGTCGGATCGGGCACGGTGTCGAGGTACTGGCGGTGGTTCTCGACGATCGTCAGGCTCGGCACGACATCGAGCCGGAGCTCCGGGATGACGCGCGTCGCGGCCGTGACCGAGACTTCGAAGCCGTTATCGAGCTGCTCGCTGTGCAAGAAGTCACCGGCGACCACGAGCTGATTCGCGCGCCCCGACGGCGACGCGACATTCCAGCCGACGCGCTCGGCCCAGCCGACCTGCATCAGCGGTCCGCCGCGGGTCAGGTCGGGCACGTCTCCGGGCGTGTAGCCAGCGACCGACACCGCACCGGACCACAGGTTCGGCAGCGTCGCGTTCGTGTGCGCCTGCAGCGTCGCCGGCCGGCGGTCGCCGCCGAACGTGTACTCCTGCTCGGCGAGCACGCCGACACCCCACGCGTACAGCGACTTCGTCGGCTCGGTGACGTTGCGCTGGATCTCGGCCTGCATGTCGATGCCGTCCGCCTCGTGGAGCACGCCGATGTCGTTGAGCTCGAACCCCGGCGACTCGATACCGATGCCGACGTCGCCGTTGTACATGCCGGAGCGCTTCGTCAGGTACGCGCCGCCGTTCCAGCCGAGCAGGCCATGCGCCGTCGAGTCGAGGTGCAAGTACGTCTGATCCGGCCGCTGGTAGTAGTGCGTCGAGGTCTTCTCGATCGTCGTGATCGAACCGGCCGTGCCGAACACGCCGGAGCCGCCGATCCACGGGAACAGCTCCCACTCGCCGTCGTCGGTACGCAGGATCGCATCGAGCAGCGTGTAACCGGCGCTCTGGTTCAACAGCTGATCGAGGCCGGTGCCGCCGAGCGCGCGCTCGACGAGCGTGCCGGTGAAGCCGACGACCGACGCCGGGCTGACTTGATGCTCGACCCGGGTCGCGCCCCAAAGGGTCAAGGGCGACACCGTGAGATCGGTGCGCCGGCCGTTCACGATCGCGGCGGCAGAGGTCTCGTCGGTGACCGCGGCGAGCGCCGCGATCTGGGTGTTCGCCTCGACATACCCCCCCGCGGCGACCGCGCCGAGGATCCGGATCTGCTGTGGTAGATCGATCGAGTCGTAGGCGGGTAGGCGGGTGGGCAAGCCGCCGATCCGCCGACTATAGAAATAGTCCGCTTCGTAATTATGGAACAGGTTGTTGTTCTCGACGAAGAACGGGCGCTTCTCGGGCAGCGTGACCTCGTACGCGGTGAGGTTGACGAACGCCGGATCGGCCTCGACCTGACCGAAGTCGGGATTCACGGTCGCGTTGATCACGAGGCCGGGCAGGGGCCGCAGCTTCGCGTCGAGCCCGGCCTCGAACCCGCCGAGCGCGCGATGAAACGGCGGCGCCGGGTTCATTTCGTCGATCGTGCCGCGCGCCGCGATGTACGGCAGCAGCTCGAGCGAGACGTGGGGATGGATCGGCGGCAGGCCGACGAGCTCGCCGAAGTAGCTCGCCCACGCCGATTTGTCCTTCGGCACCGCGCGCCAGAACACGTCCTCGTTGCGGCGCGGCAGGTACCAATCGAAGTTGATGCCCCAGCTCTGTGCAGGCGTGCTCGGCAACCGGACCTGGGTGAGCGGAATCTTCATCTCGGCCGACCAGCCGTCGGCGAGGATCGCGGTGCGCGCGACCCACACCGGATCCCACGACGGATCGCGATTGCCCTCCTGATCGTCGACGTGGATCCAATCGGCGCGCACGCCCGCCGCGGTGACCGCGAACGAGTATGCGATCCGCCGCGTGTGCGACGGATCGATCGAGACGATGAAACGCTCGGCCTGATCGGTGACGTCGCGTTCGGTCAGCGCGTCGTCGATGTCGGTCGGCCCGTTCGACCACATCCGCGCGGCGACGTAGAGCGTGTCGCCGTCGATCGCGACCGCGACCTTGATCGGATGGGTCGGCTTGGCGCCGAAGTTCGGGGACTTCTGTTCGAAGTCCGAGATGAAACACGCGGTCTGCCACACGGTGTCGTCGAGGACGCCGTCGACCTTCGGCGCGCCGCGTGCGATCTCGAGCTGCTTGCTCTTGCCGTCCGACGGCGGGCAGGCGACCGCCGCACGTGCGCTCAACACACCTACCAACAACGCGCGCCACATGCGCGCCGGATACTACCTCAGCGCTTCGTAGGCCTTGTAGAGCGTCCAACCAAACGTGCACGCGACCAAGATCCCGACGAGGATCGCTTCGATCAACCGCCGCTTCGGTGGGCCGTGACCGAGATCGTGGCGTACGCGCACTGCGATCCGATCCGCGCTCGCGGGATCGACATCGACGGCCGGCAAGCCACCGGCGAGCTCCTTCAGCTGCATGGCGTCGTCCTCCGGATTCTGTGGTTCGCTCATCGGATCTCCCCGAGTAGCTCGGCAAGGTGGGCGCGGGCTCGCGCGAGGCGCTGGCGCACGGCGTCCGCGCGGATCCCCAGGATGTCCGCGACCTCGGCTGGCTGCAGGCCTTCGAGGCCGACGAGCAGCGCGACCTCGCGATGGGCCGGTGCGAGCGCCGCGAACGCGCGTTCGAGTGCGAGCTGGGTCTGCGAATCGGCGAGTGCTTCGAGCGGCGAACGCTCGGTCCCGGCCGGCTCCTGCACCGGCAGATCGCCCGCGAGCTGCGCCCGCACCGCTTGCGCGCGGCCCCAGCTCTGGACCAGACGGTGGGCGACCGTGAACAACCACGCGCCGAGTCGGGTGTCGTCGGTCAAGCGCTTCGCGTGCTGTGCGAGCCGCAAGAACGTCTCCTGCAGTAAGTCCTCCGCGACGTCGCGGCGCCGCGTCATGCGCACCAGATAACCGTAGAGCCTGCGGCGGTAGGCGGCAAACACCGCGTCGAACGCGGCTGAATTGCCCTGGCGGAGGCCGGTGAGCCAATCGGTCTCGGGGGACAGCGCCTCCACGCAGCTACAACGCGGGGTCTGGGCGGCCGTGACAAGTTTTCCGCCCTCGGATCGTGGACGTGCACTTACCCGATCTTTTCCGGTCACGTCGAACCGAGCCCCGCGTTGACCCTCGCGATGCTGCAATTCTTCATCAACGGCGGTTGGATGATGTTCGTGGTCCTCGCGACCGCGATCCCGATGCTCGTGATCGCCGTGAAGTTTGCGCGCGACGCCACGCCCCATCGCTTGTCGCTCATCCGCGCGTTGACGACCGCGGTCGTGTTCGCTTCGCTCGCGGGCACGGTCACCGACCTCGCCAGTGTCGCGCGCAACATCGTTCAGATCCCCGAGTTTCATAAGGACCTCGTGGACAACTTGTTGCTGGGAATCAACGAGTCGCTCGGCCCCGTGATCCTCGGTTTCCCGCTCATCACCCTGGCCTGGATCCTCGTCGCGTTCGGCGTGCGCCGGATGCCTGCTGAATAAGACCTTGTAAGGAGAATCATGACCCGCTGTCTCGTCCTCGGTTCGTTCCTCGCTCTGTCCGCGCTCGCCGCTTGTGAAGGCGCCGAGGCCAAGCCCGCACCCACGTCGACGGCGCAGAAGGCCTCGACGCCGGCGAATCCCGATCACGATCTATGCGTCGCGATCATGACGCACTCGCGGACGTGCACCGACCAGTACATCCCCGCGCTGGTCGATGCGCGCGCTCAGGTCGATCACCCGGCCGGGATCAAAGCCGAGGTCGCCAAAGACCGTGACGGCGTGATCGCGCAGGCCAAGCAAGAGTGGTCGACCGACAGCCTGGACCCGAACATCGAGAAGATGTGCAGCCAGCCGATGCCGGGTGCGGATGCGATGCGCGCGGACGCGACGGCCTGCCAGGCCAAGACCGACTGCGGCGAATTCTCGGCCTGCATCGTCCCGATCATGGCGCATTCGTTTCATGACTGATCAGTAAGTTGCTCCAGTGGATCTCGCGTGTTACGCGTGAGAACCGCCCGTGGCAGATCCTGAAAAAGGCACGACCGCCGGCCGCGGCGTCCTCTACATCGCGTTCGCGAAGCTCTACTTCATGGTCGCGGGCCTCGTGGTCGTGTTCCGGCTGCCGGGCCTCCTGAATCACGCCGCGTGGGGCAGCTACAGCTTCGTCAACTCGCTGGTGTCGCCCGTCAACAACGTGCTGAACACCGGCACGATCCAGTCGGTCTCGCGGTTCTCCGCGCAAGAGCCCGAGAAAGCGCGCCGCGTCCAGAACGCAGGCCTGCGCATGCACCTCGTGATGGGACTGCCGCTCGCGGTGCTCTACATCGCGGCGGCACCTGCGATCGGCTGGGTGTTCAGCGACGCGTCGAAGGTCGCGCCGATCGCGCTCGGCGGCCTCATCCTCGGCGGCAACGCGTTCTACACGGTGTTCGTCGGCACCGCGAACGGCATGCACCAGTTCCACAAGCAGGCCGGCTTCGACATCACGTTCGCGACGCTTCGCTCGATCGGCCTGATCGGCATGGCGATGCTCGGGCTCGGCGTCGTCGGCGTGATGGGCGGCTGGGTCGTCGCGGTCGGCCTCATCCTCGTGATCTCCGCGATCGGCGTCGGCTTACCCGGAAAGATCGCGAAAGAGGATCGGCTGCCGGTCAAGCCGATGCTGACGTTCTTCCTGCACATCGCGATCTATCTCGCGCTGTTCAACATGGTGATGTTCGTCGACACGTGGATCCTGAAGTTCCACGCGACGAGCTACTACGATAGCCACGCCGCGCAGTACGCGGCCTCGCTCGATCACGTCGTGCCGTGGGCGAAGACCACGACCGGTTACTACCCGCAGTCGTCGCAGCTCGCCGACGTCCAGGTCGGCTACTACGCGGCGGTCCAGAACCTCGCGCGATTGTCCTACCAGGCGATCATCGCCGCGACGTTCGTCGTGTTCCCACTCGTGTCGCGCTCGACGTTCACCGACGACAAGGACACGACCCGGCGCTACATCGAGGTCACGGTCCGCTACTCGTTGATCTTCGCCGCGGCGATCGCGGTGGCGATGGCCGCGAACCCGACGGCGGTGCTCGGCATCGTCTACGCGCCGGATTACGCGGCGATCGGCGGCCCGGCGCTCGCGCTCCTGGCGCTCGGCAACATCGCTTTCTCGGTGTTCGCGATCGCCGGCACGATCCTGAACGGTGCCGGTTTCACGCTGTACGCG
The DNA here is from genome assembly GCA_040004535.1 of Deltaproteobacteria bacterium. Taxonomy (GTDB): domain Bacteria; phylum Myxococcota_A; class Polyangia; order Haliangiales; family Haliangiaceae; genus JABFXX01. The sequence goes on along the minus strand of JBDUAS010000152.1, from coordinate 9,407 downwards.
CAGATCACCGCGGGGATCACGCTCGCGCTCGCCGCGATCGCGAACTTCATCGCGATCCCCATGGCGCTCGAATCGGGTCACGTGATCGAGGTCGCGGCCGGCGTCACCGGCGCGGCGATGGTCGTCGGTGCCGTGATCACCGGGTTCGTCGTGAAGCGCAAGCTCGGCGCGTTCCTCCCGCTGCTCAGCCTCGTGCGCGTCGTGATCGCCGGCGCGATCGCGATCGCGGTCGGCCGGTTCGTGCCCGTCCACGGCAAGCTGATGGCACTCGTCGTCGCCGCGCTCGTCGGTGTCGTGTTCCTGGTCGTCCTCGTCGTCACGCGCGAGCTCGGTACGCGCGATCTCGAAGCCATCAAAGCGGTGCGCCGGAAGCGTGCACCGGGAGGTCAAGCATGAAGCGACTCGCGTTGATCCTGGGTCTCACCATGGTGCTCGCGGCTTGTGGCGCCGCGCCGCGTGCCGGCGACACACTCGTCGATTCGATCCGCGCCTACAACGACGGCGTGAGATGGGGTCGGTTCGAGGTCGCGGCGAGCCACATCCCAGCCAAGCAGCGCTCGCAGTTCGTCGATGACAACGACGACCGCGCGAAGGACCTCAAGATCACCCAGTACGACGTCGTCAACGTCGAGCAGCACGGCGACCGCGAGGCCAAGGTCCACATCAAGATGGAGTGGTACAGCGATCGCGAAGGCACCGTCCACGAGACCCATGCGACCCAGACGTGGGAGAAGCACGGTAAGGACTGGATGATGGTCGACGAGGCGCGGCTCAAAGGCACCGAAATGCCGGGCCTTCCGGAGCCCCTGATGACCGATGCGGCCAAGGACGCCCCCAAGGCCGTCCCCGAGAAAACCCTGCCGACCAGCGGAACGGACTGAGGATTCGCGAGAGTGGCCGGAATGACGTAACATTCCGCCAAGGCAGTGTCGCAGAGCGACTTCGTAAGCCGCGGCCAGGCTCTGGTCGCCGCGGGACAGTTTCAAGAGGCGGTCAAGGTCTGCCGGCTGGGCTTGCTCGGCCGGCCGACGACCGTCGAGGGTCGCGTCGTTTTGGGCTCCGCGCTGCTCGCGCTCAAGCGCTATGACGAGGTGCTCGCCGAGATGCGAGTCGCGCTCGAGCTCGACCATACGGCCGTCCCGGCGCACGCGTTGAAGGGCGAGGCGCTGCTCAAGAAGGGCGACAACCAGGCTGCGATCGAGGCGCTCGGCGAAGCGCAGAAGCTCGCGCCGAGCGATCCACGGATCCAGCAATTGCTCGCGGACGCGCGTGGCCCGGCAGTGCGGTCGTCGGCGGTCGCGTTCGTCGGTACCGGCGATACCAAGCACTATCCGAATCACGCGAGCGGCGACGGCAGCGCGAGGACGCCGGATCCGGAGAATTCGGACAGCTTCACGAAGCCGACATCGCTGTCGTCTCCGGGCGCACCGCGCCGCACGTCGAGCGGGATGGCGGCGGCGAAGCCGAAGACTCCCGGCTTGCACCACGATCCGACTCCGTCGCCAGCCGTGCTCGCGGTAGGCGACAAGTCGGGTACCGTCGAGGTCGACCCCGATCGCGATGGGGTCGAGCTGGATGATGACCTCGATTTCGACGATCTCGCGGCTCCGCCCGCGGCGACACCAGCGCCGTCCGCGGCACGCAGAGGTGCGGTCGTGAAGTCGTTGAAGGACCAGCGCCGCCCCGAGAAGCGCACGCCGACGATGAACCTCGCGATCGACGACGACAGCGATGTCCTCGAGGTCGACGAGACCGCCGCGCGGCCTTCGGCACCAGCCGTCGGTCGAGGCCCAGCCGCTCCAAGCTTGGAGGGCAGCACGCAAGCGGGGCCGGGTATCGCGCGCAAGCCGGGTGGCACCGCCGTTCGCAACGCCGTCCAGATGCCGTCGGGACCGATCGACGTCGGCCCGCCGCTCGCGCAAGGCATCGGCGGCCATCCGATGCATCCCGCACCGCCGGTGCCGCTGCCGCCCGCGCCGCAGTCGCCGCGCGGTCCGCTCGCCGCCGCGTTGCCGACGGTGGCGGCGATGCCTCATCCGCCACCGCCGCAACAGAACGGCTACGCGCCGCAGCAGGCCGCGTTCCAGCAGACGCTCGTGCCGCCGTCGCTCGGCGGCCCGATCTTGCCGCCCGCGCCCGCACCGGCGCACACGCCGATCGCGCAGCGCCAGACGATGATCGCCGCCGCGCAGCCGCCGCCACCGAACATCTTCCCGCCGCCGGAAGCCAACGCTGCCGCGCCGAACTGGGGCGCGCCGATGCCGCAGATGCCCTCGGATCCGCGCTCGCTCGCGGCCGCGCAAGAACCGACGATGCGGCCGGTCGCGATGGATCCGAACCTCCAGGCGATGCTCGCCGGCATGTCGGTGGAGCACCCGTCGGCGCAGCTGATCGATCCGAACGCGAACGTCGGCTCGGTCAAGAAGACCGGCGTGCGCAAGACGCGCTCGAAGTGGCAGATCGCGATGTGGATCCTGGTCGGGATCATCGTGATCGGTGGCGGCGTGTTCGCCGGCTTTCAGATCCGTGCGATCCGGTTGAAGAAGCAGGTCGCGGTCGCGCGCTCGCACGCGATGGAGCTCGCGAAGGGCGACACGTACGTCGGCTGGGCCGCGGCGCGCGACGAGCTGTCGCGGATCGTCCAGGCCAGCGGCACGCACGAGAACCAGGCGGCGCTCGCCCGGGCGCGCGCGATGATCGCGTTCGAGTTCGATGACGGTCTCAACGACGCGAAGGTCACGGTCGAAGCACTCTCCGACAAGACCGGCCTCGATGCGAACCTCGCGGCGGCGTACCTCGCACTCGCGCAGAGCGATCCGAAAGCGGCGCGGCTCGCGGCGGATGCCGCCCTGTCCGATGCGCCGAACGATCCGGGCGCCAGCTACGTGGTAGGGCAGGTCGCGCTCGCGGCCGGCGACCTCGTCGACGCGATCAAGAAGGGCAAGGCCGCCGTCGACAAGGATCCGCGCCCGCTCTATGCGGTCGGGCTCGCCCGGACGTACGCGACGGCGAGCGCGTGGCCCGAAGCGTTGGCGTCGCTCGATCGCGCATCCGCGGCGGCGGCCGATCAACCGAGCGCGGTGATCGAACGTGCGATCGTCGTCGCGCGCAGCGGCAAGGTCGCCACCGATCCGAAGCTCGCGACCGACACGCGCTCGCAGCTCGCGAAGCTGATCGGCGACCCCAAGAAGTCCGGCATCTCGCCGGCGCAGATCGGATTTGGCTTCCTCGCGCTCGCGGAGCTCGACTTCGCACGCAACGACCAGATCGCGGCGAACGCGGATATCAAGGCCGCGGGCGACGTCGGTATTGACGATCAGCGGTTCACCGAGCAAGCGGTCGAGACCCTGTACCGGACCGGTCAGCTCTCGCACGCCCGCCGGTTCGCGACCGATGGGCTGACGCCGTTCGCGAAGAGCACGCGCCTGCGGGTCTCGCTCGCGCGCATCGACCTCGCGCAGGGCCGCGGCGATGGCGCGCTGGCGGTGCTGAAAGAGGTTCCCGACATCGCGAAGGAGCCCGACGCGCTCGCGGTGCGCGGTGAAGCGAAGCTCGCCGCCGGCGATATCGAGGGTGCGCGCGCCGACCTCGAGGCAGCGCAGAAGCTCGCACCGAAGCTCGAGACCGCGATCGTCGGCCGCGCGTGGGTCGAGCTTGCCGCCGGTGATCCCGACGCGGCGCACAAGCAGCTCGGCGCTCTCGCCGACAAGAGCGCCTCGCCGGCGGTCGTCACGGTCAACGCGGCGATCCTGCGCCGCGATCCGACGACGCGCGACAGGGCGAAGACCAACCTCGAGGCGATCGTCGGCGGTGCGCCGGGGCCGGACGTCGCGCGCGCCGAGCTCGAGCTCGCGCGGGTCTATCACGACCTGGGCGACTTCGCGGCGGCCCGCAAGGCGTACGCCGCGGCGAGCCAGACCGGCAACTTCGACGCGCGGCTCGAGAGCGGCCTCATCATGATCGAGGATCGCGATCCGCGCGGCGGCCGCGACACACTCGATGCGCTGCTCAAAGAAGCGGGCGATCACCCGAGCGCGCAGCTCGTGCTCGAGACCGCGCGCGCGCGGATGCTCGCCGGCGATCACGCCGGTGCGGCGTCGCTGCTGGCGACGGCCGAGACCCTGCCGAACGTGCCGAAGTGGCAGCTCCAGCGCGAGCGCGGCCGGTTGCACCTTCGCCGCGGCGATCTCAAGGCGGCGATCAGCGAGCTCGGTAGCGCGCTCGAGGGCTGCGGCTCGGACCCCGAGACGTTCTTGCTCGCCGCCGACGCGGCGACGGCCGAGGACAAGTCCGGGCTCGCAGACAAGATCAAGAAGCTCGCGCCGGAGCGGCTGAAGGGCCTGCCCGAGGCGCAGATCATCGCCGGCAAGCTGCTGCTCAATTCTCCGAATCCGAACGACGCCGAAGTGCCTTACCGGAGCGCGCGCGAGCAGCTGCGCAGCCAGAAAGCCGCGCCTCGCCGGATCGCGCAGGCGAACTACGGCCTCGCGGTCGTCGCGTACAACAAGGCCCACGATCCAGAAGCGATGGACGATCTCAACATGGTGCTGAGCGACGATCCGTCGATCTACGACGCGTACTTGTTCCAGGCCGACGTCAACAAGAACAAGGTCGCCGCGTTCGAGTCCGCGAAGACGGCGGTGACGTACAACGCCGACTATCCGCGCGCGTGGCTCGTGCTCGGCAAGCTCGCCGCGAAGAACGGAGATCAGGCGACGCTTGCCCAGGCGATCGAGAAGCTCAAGGTGCTCGCGCCGGGCACCGAAGACCTCGCCGAGCTGCAGAAGCTGAAGAAGTAGGTCGTACGAGCAGCAGACTCGCACTCGTGTCTCGTGCACGTCCGGCCCCGATACGATTCCCCTCAGCCGAGTGTTGTCGGCCTCGCGGATGCGACCTCCGGAGCTGTCGAGGAGGCCTCGCGGACGGCAGGTTGTTCGTCCCGTCGCAACGAACGCTGCGGCGCCACCGTCGTAGATCGTGCCGAGCACGTGACACGTGCACGAACACGAGCTACTTCATCGCGAGGATGACGGCGACCGCGGCACCCGCCGCGAGCACGACCATCACGATGATGATCAGCAGCCACGGCGTGGCGCTATCCGCCTTCTTGCCGTGCATGCCCGTGCGATCGGGCTCGAGCATCTGCTCGAGCGATTCGACCTCGCCGCCACCGGAATGCTGCAGGCCTTGGCCGGTGACGCGCGGCTTGTTGAGCGGTGGCTTGGTCGGTTTCTTCGCCGGCGGTGCGTGACCGGACGCCTGGAGACCCATCTCGCCGGCCCAGCCCGCGGTGTCGACGAACGCGCTCGGGTCGAGGCTCGACGCGCCCTCGGCGCCCGAACCGCCGGGGCCGCTTTCTTCGCCCTCGACGAGCGAGGTCATCTTGTTCATCTCGTCGTTGATCAGCCCGTCGATCAACGACTCCTTGGGCTCTGCGGAGCGCTTCCGCATCATCTCGACCTGCGCGTCGCGCACGAGGGTCGCGATGTCGCGCGCGGTCACCTTCATCCGGTGCGAAAATAGATACTGGCTCAGCGCTTCGCCGAGGTCGGCCGCGGTCTGGTAGCGATCGTTCGGTTCGCGCGCGAGCGCCTTGCGCACGATGGCCTCGAGCTCGGGCTCGACCTCGGGGTTGAGCGCGGCGATCGAGGGCACGCGCGCCTGGCGCACGAGCTCGACGGTCTGATAGTCGGACTCGCCGAAGAACAACCGGCGGCTCGTGAACATCTCCCACAGGATGATGCCGACCGCGAACACGTCGGCCCGGTGATCGACCTCGAGGCCGCTCGCAGCCTCGGGCGACAGATAGCTGAACTTGCCCTTCACGACCCCCTGGTCGGTCGACTCGATCTGGGTGTTCGCCTTCGCGAGGCCGAAGTCCACGAGCTTGATCTCGCCGTTCTTCGACAACAGGATGTTCGGCGGCGAGATATCGCGGTGGACGATGCCGAGCGGCTCGTTCGTCTCCGGGTGCTCGAGGAAGTGCGCGTAGTTCAGCGCCTTGCAGCACTCGGTCATGACGTAGATCGAGTGGGCGAGGTCGATCCGCTTGTTCTTCTGCTTGGAGCGCTCGATCAGCGTCTTCAGGTTGCACCCGTCGACGTACTCCATGACGAGGAAGTACGCGTTGTCGGGAGTCTTCGAGATGTCGAAGACCTGGACGATGTTCGCGTGCTGGAGGAACAGCGACAGCCGCGCCTCGTCGAGGAACATCGAGACGAACTTCTGGTTCTTGGTCAGGTTCGGAAGGATTCGCTTGATCGCGACGGCCTTCTTGAAACCCTCCATCGACTCCGCCACGCCGCGGAACACCTCGGCCATACCACCGTGGTCGAGTCGCTCGGTGATCGTATAGCGGTCGCGCATCCCCGACGCGCAAATAGTATCAAATGTTACCGGTAGCTACAAAACAGCCGTCCGCTTTGTTATTCGGCGATGGCCACGTGGTCGGCCTCGACCTGTTCGCGAGCGTTCTTGCACTCGAAACAGAGCGTGGTGACCGGGCGGGCCAGGAGGCGCTTGAAGCCAATAGACTCGCTGCAGTCCTCGCATTCGTCGATTTCGCCCGATTCCAGCCGCCGGATGGCCTCCTGAATCTTGACGAGCAGGCCGGCTTCCCGGTCGTGCTGGCGGAGCTGGGTGGAGTAGATCTCCTCCTCCGTCGCTTCGTCCATCGAGTCACGGCCGACCCGATCGCGGTCGCGGTCCATCGTGAACTCGAGCCCGCTGTGGGCGTGGGCTGCGAGGCGAGTGAGGTCCGCCTGGAGCCGGGTCTTCAACTCGGTGATCTGTTCCGCGGTCAGCATGTGGATTCAGTCTTAAGCGTCTCGCTACACCCGTCAATCGACGAAGTTGTTTCGAATGCGGATTCGAAATGACCCGTGGCGAGGCCGCTCGCTGTGCTTGCGGGCGCAGCGAAGAGCGGGGATGATTCGCTCACTTCTTGGCGGGGGCGGCCTTCGCGTCGGCGGCCGCTTTCGCAGCGGCTGCTTCGGCGTCGGCTTTGGCCTTTGCTGCTGCCGCATCGGCCTCCGCTTGCACGCGCGCCCTCTCGGCCTTCACGACCGGTGCGTCGTCGCCGAGCGCGCTCCGCGACGTGATCGCTTCGGGCAGGAACCGATCGAGCTTGCCGACGTACCACGTGCCCGCGAGCGCGAGGATCACGACGAGGAACACCCACCGTTTCCACGGCGTCTTCTTGTCGGCGAACGGATCGTCGAGCGAACGCTGCGAGCCCGGCGGCAACTTCGCGAGCTCGGTGAGCGCGGCGCCGAACGCCACGTTGATCTTCGCGCGGCTGTTCACGGCCCAGCCGTTCGCGTCGAGGATCGGGCCGAGGTTGCGGCGGCGCAGCTTCAGCCACGCGAGCAACATCGACGGGCCGCTGATCAGCAGCAGCAGTGCGACCAGGCCGAGCGGTAACCACGCACCGAGGCCGAACATCACGGCGAGCAGCGCACCGACCAACGTGCCGATGCCGCCGATCGCGACGCCGATCGCCGCGACCGTGCCGAGGTCGATCTTCTTGGGTTCGACAGGGGCGGGCGCAGCGGCAGGGGCCGGGGGAGCCGCGGGGGCAGGGGGCGCACCTTCGGCAGCGAGCTCTTTGCCCGCCTGCTTGTCGACCGTCGCGATGTCGCCGCCGGTGGTCTCCATCTTCGACATCGCGGCGGAGTTCGCGGTGGCTGCGCGCTTGGTGACGTTGTCCTCGATCGCCTTGACGAGCGCCTTGTACGGCGCCCAGAACGCCTGGCGAACACTGATCGGGTTGTTGATCACCTTCGTGATCGTCGCGTCCCAGCCCTGGTGCTTGCGGTCGTAGAACACGCCGTTACGGCCGACGAAGATGTTCTCCTGATCGCCGTTCGTGATCGCGGCGGCAATCTGTAGCGTCTTGCCGTCGCGCGTGATGTCGCAATACGCGAGATACGCGTCGGAGCTGCCGGCGAGCGCCGCGTGCTTTGCGGCGTCGATCACCGGTACGCACAGGTGGAGGGCGCGCGCGTCGAGGTACAGCGTGCCGGCCTGAAACACGCCGTCCTGCTTCGCGTAGAAATCGGAGAAGTTGATGAAGTTGCGGACGAGCCGGCCGAAGTCGCGCTGGAACCGCACGGCCTTGATCACGGCGGTGATCTGCTCGTACTCGCCGGTCAGCGCGGCGTCGTCCGCGATCAGCTTCGCGAGCTTGGTGCGGAGCTCGGGCTGCGCGAGCTTCTCGACCCACGCGTCCTCGAGCTTGCCGATCGGTCCGGCAGGCTCGCCGGTACGCCACTCTTCGAACGGGGCGAGCTTGGTCGCGATCAAATCCAGGTCGGCGGGTGCGAGCACGTCGCGCGGACCGACGAGCGGCTTGACGACCTGGTCGACGAACGCGGCGATCCGCGCTGACCAAGCCGGGTTGAGCCCGACCTGGAGCGGTAGCCGCGCGGCCGTAGCGACGCTCGCGAGCGGGAGCTTCGCGAGGTCTACGGTAGCGGTGCTCAGCGTCTGCTGCGAGAGCTGGACGAGCTCGGCATCTTGCGCGTTGAGCGTTGCGACGCCGCGCGGTTCGTACGCGGCGACCCGGCAGCGCGTGAAGTAGTCATCGAGCTTCGCCTTGACCGCGCTAAAGGCGGCCGCGGCGGCAGCCGTCGCGTCGCGCAACGGGAGCAGCCCGTCGGCCTTGCCCTTCGCGAGCCACGCGGCGCGCTCGTCGATCGCCTTGATCAGGTCGTCGGCCTTCGCCTGGTCGATGCCGGGCTTGCCGCTGCGGTCGATGAGACCGCCGAGCGCGGCGACGGCGTCCTCGATCAGCTTCGCGAGCTCCGCATCGTCCGTCGACAACGGCGTGACGATCCCGTCGCCGTTCAGCTTGGTCTCGGCAAACGCCTTCTGGATCGCGTCGGCGTCGATGATCGTGATCACGCGGGCGTCGGCCTTGCCGAGATCCTTCAGCATCCGCTTTGCAGCGGCGACGACCTTGTCGTCCTTGAGATCGGTGAGCTCGATCTCGTCTGCGCTCTGGAGCACGTCATCGGGATCCTTGAACGTCGCCGCGATGAACTCGACCTCGCGCTGGATGTCGTGAACGCGGATCCGGCCGTCCTTGTCGGTGTCGATCAGGTCGAGCGTTAATGGATCGAGGTCGACGCCCTTGGTCGGCATCGCGAGTGCGACCCACAACTTCTGGTCGAGGCCCGCGATCGCCAAGAGGTCCTTGCCGTCGCGCAAGGAGACCTGGTCCACACCGCCGGCCCGGAAGAAGTGCCACCTGTGTTCCATAGCGCCGCAACCTACACCGAGATTCCCTGCGACCAGGGGGCGGTTGGGCGCTCGATCATCCAGCGGGGGCACCCAGCGGGGGCACCCAGCAGGGGCACCCAGCAGGGGCACCCAGCAGGGGCACCCAGCAGGGGCACCCAGCAGGG
>JBDUAS010000419.1:0-4936 GCA_040004535.1 Deltaproteobacteria bacterium | reverse complement strand
CGAGCGAGCCGCCCGGCCCGTAGAACACGTCGAGCGTCTTGTGACCGAGGTAGAGCCCGATGATCGTCGTGCCGATCGAGAACAGCACCGACGTGACGAGCGCGCCGCGCCACGCATCGCGCCATTGCAACTGCGCATCGGGCAGGGTCTTGAACAGCGCCGCGAACATCAGCGTCGTCGTCGCGAGCGACACCAACATCTCGCCGCCGTGAAACAGCGCGCCCGAGATGTGATCGTTGAAGTGCTCGGTCGACGCCGCGAGCACGGTCTTGACCGCGACGACGGCGATGATCAACACGCCGACGAACACGACCAGCAGCAGCGCGAGCCCACGCTTGCGGACCTGCTTCCACACCTTGCCTTTGAAGCCGTGGCCCGATCGCGCGTGGATGTTCCACATGTGGTTGAGCGCGCGCTTCATCTGGCTGAACAACCGCGTCGACGCGTAGATCAGCACGATCGCGCCGCCGATCGACGCGAACCAGCTCCGGCCGTGGACTCGCGCGTGATCGAGCAGGCTCATGATCGTTTCGGCACTGTCGTCGCCGATCCAGCGGCCGAGATCGTGGCGCACGCTCCCCCGACCGACATCGCCGCCGATCGCCATGCTCGCGACGCCGATCGCGATGAACAACAAGGGCGCGATCGACAGCAACGCGGAGAATGCGACCGCACTCGCGAGCATGCGGCCGCTGTGATGCGAGTAAGACCGGACTGCATCGGCGGCGAGTCCGCGGACGGTGCTGAGCATTGCGGCGCAGCATAAACGCCGGCGCCCGGGCTACACGATCGATCGCGCTAGATGCAGATCTTCGACCCAGCGCGGAAACCCGAACCGGAACCGTGCTCCCGTTCCCGGTTCGCTGATCACGTCGACCACCTGTACTGGCGAACGCTGTGAGCGAGCCGACCATTAAGAACACCTTCACGTTCCGACCCGCCGCGCGGACGCTGTTACGTTCGCCGGCCGTGACCGACGCACCGCCTCCGCATCATGTCGCGCGCACCGAGCGCGAAGCTTATGGCCGCAGCTTGCGCGAGCGGGTGCGCCGCGTCGATCACGATCGATGGGTGACCGGCGACCGCGACGTGCTCGGCCGCCTGAAGGCGAGCGAACAAGGCCGGCTGCCCGACGTGCTGCCGTTTCGGCATGGCCGCATGGCGACGTCGCCGTTCGCGTTCCTGCGGGGCAACGCCGCGATCATGGCGCCCGATCTGATGGCGCTGCCGCACACGGGGTACCTGGTCCAGATCTGCGGCGACGCGCACATCCGCAACCTCGGCGCGTATTCGGCGCCGGATGGCCGGATCGTGTTCGACATCAACGATTTCGACGAGAGCTGCCGCGCGCCGTGGGAGTGGGATCTCAAGCGCCTCGCGATCAGCCTCGTGCTCGTCGCACGTGAAGGTGGGATGTCCGACAAGGCCGCCGGCGAAGCGGTGATCTCGATGATCCGGATCTGGCGCGAGACGATGCACGACCTCGCCGAGCTGCCGGCGGTCGAGCTCGCGCGCTACGTCGTCCATCGATTCGGGACCGACGGGCCGGTCGGCCGCGTGCTCGCGAAGGCCGAGCGCATCCCGCCGCAACACGCGCGCGAGGAGATGTGCGCGGCCGCGACCGACGATGGCAAGCATCGCTTCGTCGACAACGTGCCGAAGCTGGCGCGCGTGCGAGACGACGAGGCCGCGGCGGTGTTGAAGTCGCTCGACGAATACCGCACAACGGTCGGGCCGAGCCGCCAGCAGGTGCTCGACTGCTACGCGCCGTACGACGTCGCGTTCAAGGTCGCGGGCACCGGCAGCATCGGCGTCCACAACTACGCCGTGATCTGTGCGGGCAACGGTCCCGAGGACACGTTGATCCTCCAGGTCAAAGAAGCGCTGCACAGCACGTACGTCGACCACGGCTGGAAGGAGCCCGATCCGATCGCGCATCAAGGCCGGCGCGTCGCGGAGGGCGCGCACCGCATGCAGACGTCGGTCGATCCGTTCATCGGCTGGACGACGATCGGAGGGCGCCCGTACTACGTGCGCCAGCTCGCCGATCACAAGGCTGCGATCGATCCGGCGGATCTCAAGAAGTCGTCACTCGTCGAGTACGCGCGAGTGTGCGGCGAGACGTTCGCGAAAGGTCACGCGCGGACGTCGGATCCCGCGGTGCTGTCGGGCTACGCAGGTCAGGCCGACAAGCTCGACCGCGCGATCGCGAAGCTCGCGTTCATCGCCGCCGATCAGGTCACCGCGGACCATGCGATCCTGGTCAAGGCGATCGTGGACGGCACGCTCAAATCGGCAGAGATCGACTGAGAAACGCGAACTGATCGGCGTCGCTGATCCGGCCGAGCTCGAGATCGAAGCCGTTGAAGCCGTGCACCGCGTGCGGCCACACGTGCAGGAGGGTCGGGTTGCCGGCGAGCCGCCAGCGCGCCTCCATGAACAGCGTGTCGTCGAGCAGCGGATCGAGCATGCCGACGGTGAACAGTGCGGGCGGAAGCCCGGCGAGATCCGCGTAGAGCGGTGAGATGGTCGGCGCGCGACGCTGCTCGAGCGAGAGGCCCGGCAAGAAGCTATTGGCGAAGTACTCGATGATCGGACCCGACAGCACGAGGTTGCGCTCGCCCCAGTTGCGCTGGCTCGGCGTCATCCCGAGATCGAACGCGCCATACACGAGGTTCGCGGCGAAGAACCCCCGGCGCAGGCGCAACACCACGAGCGCCGCGAGGTGCGCGCCCGCGGATTCTCCACCGATCGCGAGGTGCGCCGGTGCGTCGAGCCGCTGTGCGCCACCGTCGAGCAGCCAGCGCGCGGCGGTCTCGCAATCGTCCGCGCCGGCCGGGAATGGATGTTCCGGTGCGAGTCGATACTCGACGCTCGCCGCGACGAGCCCGGTCGCGCGCGCGAGGTCGCGGAGATAGAGATCCTGCATGTCGGCGGCGCCGAGCGTCCAGCCGCCGCCGTGGATGTGGAGGTACACGCCGCGCGCCGGCCCCGGCGGCCGGACGACGCGCAACCGCACACCGTTCGCGTCGATCCATGTCGCGTCGGACAGGAACACCGGCGGCGGGAAGATGCCTTTACCGGCGCGCCGCGCTTCGCGCACGAGAGCGGCGGGCAACGTATGGACCGAGGGTTGCGTCGCGAGTAACGCCTCGAGCTTCGCGTTGAACGCACGCGCCTCGGCGGCAACAGCTTCGGAGACCGCTTCGCTCATGGCTCGTAATGGATCATGACACGACGGACATCCGTGCCTGTCTTCGCGAGCTCGACGAACACTCGGATCTGACCGACGTACGCCGCGACGCGCGGGCCCGACTTCGCACCGGCCGGCAAGGGCTCGGTGGGTCCGATCACCGCCTCGGCCTCGGCGAGCGTGCCCTTCGCGACCGCGAGCTCGACGTACGGGCCATGGTCTTCCCACAGCTGCAGCCCGACGATGTCGGCGCCGAATGCGAAGAACACGTCGTCGGGACCGTTGACCTCCGCGACCCAGTCCGGATGGCTGAGGTTCGGGCCTGCGAGCTCCATCGTCTTCGCGCGCGCCGCGTAACGGCTGCGCAGGTCCGCTCCGGTCGCGTGCGTCTGCGCGATCAGGTCCGCGAGCAACGGGCGTAACGCGAGCTCGCCGGCGTAGCCCTCGGTCGAGCTTGGCGTCGCGATCGGCGCCGCTGCCGGTCGCGGCTCGACCGCCGGCGCTCGGGTCGCGCCGCCACACCCGATCGCCAGCACCAGCAACCATCGCATCGCGATGACAGTATCATCCGCGGCATGGGTACCTGGGGGGCTGGCCCCTTCGAGAACGACGGCGCTGCGGACTTCATCACGAACGCCGGTGCGATGCCCGCGCCGTCGATCGCCCAGGCGCTGCTCTCGATCACCGAGGCCGCCGCCGACGATTATCTCGACGTCGACGATGGCCAGGCCGCGGTTGCCGCCGCGGAGCTGGTCGCGCTCGGCTATGGCTACGGCAAGCTCGACGACGTCACGCCCGACGTTCGCCGGCTCGTCAAGACGCTCGGCCCGAACGAGGACCTCCGCGTGCTCGCGATCCGGGCGCTCCCTCGAGTCCTCGACCTCGAGACCTCGGAGCTCGCGGGCCTGTGGGAGGACGACGACGAGTTCGAGCCCGGCATTCGCGATCTGATCGCGCGCCTGACCGAAGCCGGCGACTAGAGCCTCTTCGGCTCGATCGTCTGCCCGGTCAGCTTGCCCTCGACAGACGCGACGTATGCACGCGCGACCTCGGCCGCCGGCATGCCGTGCGACGGATCCATCTTCATCGCGACGAGCGTCTCGGTGACCCAGCCCGGGCTGACCACGTTGACGCGGATCCCGCGCGGCGCCTCGAGCGCGGCTCCGCGCGTGAACCCTTCGAGGCCGGCATTGACCATCGAGATCGCAGCGGCACCGGCCATCGCGTGCTGCGCGAGCGTGCCGCTCGTCACGGTGACCGAGCCACCGTCGCGCAGGTGCTTCAGCGCGTAGCGGATCACCGCGGCCTGACCGAGCAGCTTCGAGTGCAGGCAGTACTCGTAGTCCGCGTCGGCGAGCTCGGCGAGCGGCTTGAACACCGCGTTGCCGGCGCACGACACGATCGCATCGACGTCGCGCAGCTTTTCGAACAACGCCGCGATCGAGGCCGGCTTCTCGACATCGACGGCCGGATCGCTCTTGCGATGCACGCCGATCACCTCGTGCTTGCCTGCGAGCGCGTTCGCGACCGCGCTCCCGATCACTCCCGTGGATCCGATGACGACGATCTTCATGCCGTCGTTGTAGCAGCCACGCTACTTCGCGTCCCACGTACCGCGCGTCACCTGGACGCCGCGCTGCAATTCATCGTTGTTGCCCGTGACCACGCCCTTGATCATCCGGCCCGGCCCGACGAACGGCACGTTGCGGAAGTGTTTGCCGCCGCCGATCGGCAGGTTCATCA
>JBDUAS010000151.1:0-16826 GCA_040004535.1 Deltaproteobacteria bacterium | reverse complement strand
TCGATCTGGATGTCGGCCTTGCTCGACCGGCCGATGATGATCTGGGGCCGGTTGAGGTTGAATTTCTTGCCGAGCTCGAGCCCGTAGATGACGACCAGACAGGCTTCTTTGGCGACGGGGCGGTCACTGATCTTCGAGATCGCCGTCACCACCGTCTTGTTCCGGCCCGTGTCGCTCACCTGTCGAAGATCCTAACAGGCTTTGCCAACGATCACCGCTTGGTGTCAGCGCATTCGAGGCGGTCATCCGAGGCGCGCTTACACTGGAGCACGTCGTCGTCATCGATAAGATAACCACCGCGCACGAAGCGATAAGGCTGCAGCAACATCCGGCCGCTCGCGAAGTTCCAGTACGCGCGCACGTCGCGCATGTTCTCGTCGCCTTTCGACGCGAGTGTTTCGAGCGCGGCGCCCGCAAAATTTCCTAGGTAGCGTGCGCACTCGCCCGGTGTCGCGCCGGTCTTGAACACGTTCCAGTAGCAATTGCCGTGGCTGTCGCACTTCGTGCGATCGACAACGATGATCTCCGGCCGACCATCGCCATCGAGATCGCGATCGGCGTGATCGACTTTCGGCGCGTTGCTCATGACGCCATCTCGCCCCGGGACGCCACACTCTCCAGGCTGAACGCTCGGGGTCGGCACCTGCAAAGGGGTGGTCCGACCCTGGGGGTGCGAGCACGCTGCGGCGCCCACCAAGGCCGCCAACATCGCGAGAACCCGGACGGACATGGAAGTTGACCCTAACAGCAGGGCCACGCTACATCCAGGGCAGTGGCACGCCAGTCGTCAGGTGCGAAACGCATCCTCGTCCTCACCGGTGGCGTCGTGATCGCCGGCGTGGCGATGTACGCGAGCGCCGGCGGTGCGAAGCAGGCGACGCCGCCGCCGCCAGCCGTGCCTGCGATGATCATCGGCCAGCCGCTCGCGCCGCCGAGCGCCGAGAAGCCGGCCACGCCGATCAGCGCACCCGCCGCCGCGGTCGCGACCGCACAGCTGAACTTCGACAAGGTCGTGCTCGTCGGTGACCACTACGAAGCGCCGCTCGCCGATGGCCGCATCGCGGTCCTGACGCTCGATCCGAAGCTGCAGAAGAAGGCGGAGGAGCTGCTCTCCGAAGCGCGCGCACCGCGCGGTGCGATCGTCGCGATGGCGCCCGATGGTCGCATCCTCGCACTCGCCGGCCGTCGCACCGAGGAGCCCAAGGGCGGCAAGGACGGCAAGCTCGACTGGCACCTCGCGACCGACGTGTGGGCTCCGGCCGCATCGGTGTTCAAGCTCGTCACCGCGAGCGCGCTCGTCGCCGGTGGCCTCGATCCCGACGAGAAGATCGCTTATCACGGCGGGATTCGCTCGGTCGTCGAGTCGAACCTGCGCGACGACAAGCGCGACTCGAACAAGGAGTCGCTGCTCTACGGCGTCGCTCACTCGAACAACGCGATCGTCGGCAAGCTCGCGTTCCAACACCTCGAACCTGCCGTGCTCGATCAGGTCGCGCACGATATCGGCCTCGGCTCGACGCTGAAGTCATTCGCGCTGCCGTCGATGTTCGCCGAGCTCACGCTCCCGCACGAGAAGAACGTCGACTTCGCGCGCGCGGCGGCCGGGTTCGCGGGCTCGCGGCTGTCGGTGCTCGGTGGCGCGCTGCTCGCGGCGACGTTCGCCGATGACGGCAAACAACCGATGCCGCGGATCATCGATTCGATCGCAGGCGCGAAGCTCGATCTCGTCAGCGCGCACCGCGTGCTCGCCGAGAACGTCGCGAAGGCCGTCGCCCGGATGATGGTCGGCACCTGCACGTTTGGAAGCGCCGCGCGCACGTTCGGCAAGCGCACGAAAGTCGCGGTCGCCGGCAAGACGGGAACACTCGCGACGAGCTCGCCGTTCTACATGGAGCACTCGTGGTTCGTGGGCTACGCACCGGCCGAAAAACCGCAGATCATCGTGTCGGTGTTGCTCGGCAACCCCGAGAACTGGCACTTACGCGGTCACGAAGCGGCCCGTCGCATGATCGACCTTGCCTTGTCGGATGCCCCAGATCACAGCGACCACAGCGACCACAGCGATCACGACGATTCCGGTGAAGCTCCGGCAAAGCCCCGCCGTAAACGGCACAAGTGATATCCTTAGAGCGTCGTCCCGGGAGGAACTATGAATAGGCTCGTTGTCGGCTTGGCCCTGATGGGCTCGGCATACCTCAACCTCGCCCACGCCGAAACGCAGGCAGAGCTCGCGGCGAAGGAGAACGATGAGGGCAAGGCGTTCATGTTCGCGGGCAACTACAAGCAGGCCACGGAGAAGTTCCGTAGCGCTGCCGACCGTGCGCCCGAAGCCCGCTACTACTTCAACCTGTGCGCCTCGCTGTATCAGCAGGGCATCTTCGGGCAGGCGCTCACCGCGTGTAACGCCGGCGACAACCTGAACCCCGACGCGAAGCTCAAAGAGAACATCGCGAAGACCGAAGACAAGATCAAACAAGACGCGGCCGCGCAGCACATCGATCTCGCGCCGACCGGCGGCGGTGCCGGTCCCGAGGGTAACAACCCGAACGGGGGCACGAACACGATGGGCTCGAACGTGTCACCGGATCCGAACGGCGGCACCGGCCCGACGACCGGCGGCGGTGCAGTCGCGCCGTCACCGCCGACGTACGCGGTCGGTCGTCCGACGGTGAACCTGATCGCCGGCGTGAAGCCGGAGCAGACGTACACGTGGTCGCTCGGTATCGATCTGTTCGGCGGCGGCGGTCGCGTCGGCCAGGCCGACATGTTCGGCGCCTCGTCAGCCGGGTTCCGGCTCAAGGGCGATTACATGTTGAACCCGGCGGCGCGGTTCGGCCTCCAGGGTTACATCCAGCTCCAGCATTTCGGCGCAGGCACGAACACGCTCGGTGGCGGAGACTCGCTCGACATCTTCGATCTCGGCCTCGCGGCGTACAAGCACTTCTGCGGTGGGCACGGCTTCTGTCTGACGCCGCTCGCCGGCATCCAGCTCGCGCTGATGAGCCCCGCGAACCAGAGCGATGGCGCCGGCAGCCAGGTGTTCAACTACGCGGCGCTCGGCGCGCGGTTCGAGATCGCCGCCTCGTATGCGTTCGGTACGCGCTACGAGCACGTGATCAGCCTGATGGCAGGCCTCAACGTCTACTCGAAGGTGTTCTCCGACCCGCAGGACGGCATGACCGCGGCGGCGTGGGGCCTCGATACCGGCGGCGCGGCCGGCTACGGCGGCCTCGGCTACACGTACCGGTTCGACACGCCGTTCGGTTCGGCGCCGTTCATCTCGCTGCAGTAAGCGTCACTGTCCGGGGGACCGAAAATCGGGGTCTATACAGCCCCTGACCTGCGTCCTATTGTCCGTGTTCTGGTCGTTGAAGATCTCCGGGCGTGCCTCGCACGTCGTGTGATCCTGGCCCTGACAGCGCAAGAGCATCCGGTTGTTCGGCTGATCGATGTCGACCTCGAGTAGCCGCAACGCGTTCGTGCCGAGCACGCCGTCGACCTCTGGCTGGTCAGGGCGTAGCTCGGTGCGCAGCGCCTGGAGCGTGCCGTCGTTGTCGTCGACGATCAGCACGTCGAACCCGGTCGTCGGTCTGAGCTCGACGATCGCGGGGACGCCGCAATACGTGCCGTTCGCGTTGTCGGTCGACAGGCACGGACAATCGTCGCCGGGGAGGCAGTTGTGCTGGATCAACAAGCGATGCGCATAGGCCTGGCGGCACGGCGCGCGCGGGTTCGATGTCGACTTGCCGACGAAGTCGATGCGATCGATGTTCGTGCGGCGGCCGGCGATCGCGCCCGACGGGAGAAGCACGCTGTCCTCGGGTAGATCCTCGAACGCCGGCGCGGTGGTGACGAGCTCGCGATACCGCTCGTACGCGGAGCGATCGAGCAGCGAGATACCGATCGCAGTCGACGCGACGAACAGCGCGTCGACGCCGCGCTGGCTCTGCAGGATCGCCGGATCGGGGTTCGGCGCGAGACACGCATCGACGGTGACGCGGGTGTTCGAGAACGGCAGCTCGGTGCCGCCGACGATCGCGGTGCCGCCGCCGCGGTAGGGCGCCGGGAACACGGCGTCGCACGAGTAGGTGCGGCTCGATTCGTTGCCCGCGATATCGGGCAGGAGATAGATCAGATCCGCCGTCGCCGGATCCGCGGCGAGCCGGAGCCGCAGCGCGTCGCCGGCGAGCGCATTCATGCCGACGATCGCGTCGTAGTCGCGCGGTGCCGCGGTCGTGCCGACCGAGCACGTGGCGGCCGCGCACGGATGGATCGACATCACATCCGGCGCGTCGATCTCGGCGCGCGGCAGGTCGAACGGCGCACTCGGGGAGCTCTCGCCGTACAGCACGACCTGCGGGTTCGTGATCCGCGGGGCGGTCGTCGGGCCATCGTCGACGACCGTGAACGGCGACATCAGATCGAGCACCGCGGTGTGGACCGTCGCGTTCTGCGTGCTCATCCCGAGCACGATCGCGCCGCTCGTCGTCTCGACCGTCGTCGGGAACGGGTCGCCGGAGAACTCGTTGATGCCGAAGCTATCGGTCAGATAGCTGCAGCCGCAGCACGCCAACGCGAGCGCGGCGAGCTTCATGACGTGAAGGGGAGGGCGTGCACGGTCGCGCGCCGGCCATCGATCTCGACGATGCTGCCCGGCTCCCACGCGGTGCGGTGCAGATAGCCGAGCGCGAGCGTCGTGCCCGCTTGGCCGCCGACCTGCGAAGTCACCTCACCGGCGTGGTCCTTCGCGGGATGCTTGATCGGCGCACGCTGCGGCAGCGGCTCCATGCCCTCGACGACGAACCCGCGAAGAAGGCGCGCGGAGTTGCCCTGCGCGTGGACGCGGAACACTGGCTCCTGGCCGACGTAGCACCCCTTCTCGTAGTCGAGCATCGCGACGAGCGGCGTCTCGAACGGGAAGTGATTCTCGTCGACATCGCAGCCGTAGCGCAGAAAGCCCGCGTGGATCCGCAGGCGTTCGACGATCGGATCGCTCTCCGGCATCGCGTGCGGATGATCGCCGGCGATGAACGGCGCCGTCCACGCCGCAACCGGGGCGTCCCATACCTGGTGGAGCGCTCCGGTCAACGGCTCGAACGTGACATCGTCCATCACCGCGTACTTCTCGAGTAGCGCGCGGGTCTTCTCGGTGATCGAGTGCTCGGTGTGGACGACGAACGCGTCGCCGGTGCGCGCGAGGTCGAGGACCGCGAGCACGCGACCTTTCGGGTTCAGGATGGCCCCCCAGACGTGGGCACCGTCCTCGAGCTTCTCGACGTTGATCGTCGTCAGCCCCTGGAGGAACCGCACGCGGTCGTCACCGGTCACGCGCAAACGGCCCCACTTCGAACGATCGACGACGACGTTCATGGTTCTCTCCCTGCGGCCCGCAGCCGAGCCTTGCGGCGGAATTCGGCGTCGCTGTGGCGCCGGCGATCTTCCTCGGTCTCGAGCTCGAGCGGCTTGATCGGCCGCGGCCGGCCGTGATCGTCGACCGCGACGAAAGTGAGGTACGCCTTCGTGACGTAGCGGCGCGTGCCCGAGCGCATGTCCTCGGTCTCGACCCGGCAGCCGACCTCCATCGAGGTCTTCGCCGTGTAGTTGACCTTGGACTGCAGGATCACCGTCTCGCCGGCTTTCACGGGCGACAGGAAGTCGAGCCGGTCGATCGACGCGGTGAGGACGCCGCCCCTGGCGTGGCGCATCGCCGACACGCCCGCGCAGACGTCGATCCACTGCATCATGATCCCGCCGAACATGACGCCCGCCATGCCGTTGGTGTGCATCGGCATCACGATCTGCGTCATCACGCAGCGGGTCTGCTCCGGGGTCACCCGGAGAGATTACTTCTTCTTGGAAGACGCGGCAGGAGACTTGGGAGTCTTCGCTGCCTTGGCCGTCGCGATCCTGCGCTTCGTACGCGCCTTGAGCTTGGTCTGGCGCTTCTTGCGGCGCATCTTCCAGGTCTTGCGATTGTCTCCGCGTCCCATAGTGGGGGCGCTTATAACTCAAAACTGCGCGCGCGCGGCAAAGTAGAAGTGCAATCTTCCGCGCGGATCGTCGCCGAGCTGGGGCCGGAGCGGGACGGCGTACTCGAGCGCGCCGATGCCAAACGGCGTGATGGCCCGCAGGCCCATGCCCACGGAGGGCCGGATGTCGTTGCTGGTGACGCTGCCCCAGGTGTTGGAGATCATGCCCGCGTCGCCGAACAGGGCGCCGGCGAAGACCTTCCAGATCCGCTGCTGGGCATCCAGGCTGCCGATCACCCGGATGTTGCCGCCGGCCGGGATGATCCGGATCTGGGAGATATTCGAGCCGAGCGGCGGCAAGCCGACGTGGATCAGCTCCGTTGCCATTCGATCGTCGGAGTAGCCACGCACGGTCGAGTCGCCGCCGGCGAAGAACCGTTCGACCTCGGGCAACAGCACCGCGCCACCGAGCGGGATGCCCCAATCGCCGCGGAGATCGCCTCGCAGCACCAGGTTGTCGCCGATCGAGACGAACTTCGAGCCGGTCGTCGATAGCTTCACGAACGTGTCCTGGCCGAGCAGGAACGACTCGGCATAGGCCGCGGACGCCTCGAACCGGAAGCCATCCTCGGGAGACAACGGATTCAGGTTGCCTTTGCGATCGGTGCGTTGCTCCCAGTCGAACGTGATGCCGACCGAGCTCGTGCGAGTCGACACCGCGACCTGGGATTCGTCCTGGTTCGTGCCGATCGGGCGGAGCGCATCGACCTCGCGCGTACGCTTGCGGAAGTCGTAGCGGGGCAGGTTCAAGGTGAGCACGCGAGCCGGCGTCTTCCCCGAGCGCTGGCGCGACCACTGCTGGGTCAGCGCGAGCGATGCACCTTCGGTCGTGAGCACGCCGAAGCGCGGCGTGTCCTGCTGCCGGTAGAGGCCCGTGATATCGGTGCGGAACGCGAACGGCGACCATTCCGGTACCAACCACTTCGGGATCTGAAACGCGGTCTCGAGGTCCGTGATCTTGGTGCCGATCGTCGCGTTGACGGTCCACACCAGGCCGAGACCGCCGAGGTTGTGCATCGCGAATTCAGCGCCGGCGAACGCGCCGTTGTAGCTGGAGTACCCGCCGATCAGGTCGACGGTCGCGCTCTGGTCGTAGCGCTCTTCGACGCGAACGACGCCGTTGACGACCGAGCTTCCGGACGTGCACGTCGCTTGCGTCGCCTGCGGCCCGCAGAGATCTGGGAGCTCGATGTTGACCGCGTCGAACAGGCCAGTGTTGCGTAACTGGCGCGCGCCGTTCGCGAGCGCGTCGCTGGTGAGTAGCGCACCTTCTTTGAGCCCGAGCTGGCGGCGGATGATCGATTCGCGGGTCTTGAAGTTGCCGCGGATCACGACCTTGCCGATCCGGAGCTCCTCGGTCGCGCGGACCTTGTATTGCGCCGATACGCGAAGCGGGCCGAGCGGCTTGGCCTCGTATTCGACGACCGCGCGCGAGCGGCCGAGAGAATAGAGGTAATCCCGCAGGCGATCACGGGTCGCCGCAACGTCGCTGTCGCGGAACGCGAAGTTCGAAGCAGTGGCGGCGCATGCGTCGCCCATCGACGTGTCGCGCTTCGCGAACTGCGGCTCGCCGAGCTCGGATGCGAGCTCCGCGAGTGCGAGCGTGCACAGCTGTGCTTGCTGCTTCGGCTCGGCCTGGATCTCGAGCGCGATCCGCGAGAGCTGGGTCGCTCGGCCCTCGTCGATCGTGAACCGGACGTACAGGTCGCCGCCGCGTTGCGCGAGCATGAGGGCTGCGGCGAGCGCAGCGTTGTCGAGCCCGGCGGGTGTCGTTGCAGCGGTGACGCTGACTTTCGCGTCGCGGTAGCCGGCGTGGCGATACAGGTCAGTGACATTTTGGACATCCAGGGCGAGCTGGGCGGAGGTCGCCGCCGTGTTCGTGCCGAAGATCGAACCGCGCAGTCCTGACTCCTTGGTTCCGATCGTTTCGTACAACTTTGTCGTCGGAATCACGTTCGCGCCGACGAACGTCACGGAGGTGACCTCGCGCGATGGGCCGGGGTCGAGCTGGAACGTGATCCGATCGAAGCCGGTGAGGCGCAGGTGGTCGAACGTGACCCGCGCGTCGAAGTAGCCGCGTGCCTGCAGGAATGCGGCGATCGCGGTCGCCGACGTCTGCGCTTCGACATCGTCGATGCTGCCGGCCGCGTCGAACGTGAGCTGGCGGCGCAGATCGTCGTCGGAGACCGAACCGGTGTTGTTGCCCTCGAACTTGATCTCGACGAACCGGCGCGGGTCGATCGTGACCGTGAAGTTCACCGTGTGAGTGCGCCGATCGAACGAGATCTTCGGATCGAAGCTCGACGTCACGCGCACCATCGGGTAGCCGCGCTTGTGGAACATGTCGCGCACCGACTGCAGATCTTCTTGAAGCTGCGACCGGGTGAACGATGCGGTCGTGAGGTGGAAGTCGGCTTTGTGCTCGAACGTCTTGCGGATGTCCGCCACCGAGATCGCTAGTGGCTCTTGCGGCGTCGCGTTGACGACGCGAACCAGGCCGACGATGTACTTCTCCTTGCCGAGATCGACGTGGATCCGGATCTGTACGGTCGCCGCGTTCTCGAATGCCGTGTCGATCTGGACGGTCGCGTCGGCATAGCCTTCGTCGTGGAGATAGCTCTCGATCCGGTCACGTTCGTCGGCCATCGCGCATTGCCGGCGGATCGGTTCCCACGGCAAATACGAGCCCGGTCGCACCCGTAACCGGCGACCGACTTCATCGTCGAGAAGTCGATCGAACAGGCCGAGAAATGGGCTGTGGCTATCGACGCTGGTGTAGACCCGTCGCACGAGCGGCAACGGCGCGACCGACATCACGAGGCGTGGCCCCTGCTGCAAGTTGGCCACGACGTGGCCGACGAGCTGATAGCCGAACCTGGCGGCGAGCGCTGCCATCGTCTTCCATGTCGCGGTCGTGAAGTTCGTACGGTGCTCGTTCAGGGTCGGTTCGAAGATCGCGCGCAGCGTCTCCTTCGAATCGCCGCTGATGAACCGCCCGTCGACCGAGAAGTCGTTCCACGGAATCGGCGTCGCGAGGTGATCGCTCGTCGTCGTCGGCTCGATCAACGCGCCGGGCGTCGTGTCGAGCAGCAGGCAGGTCGCGCGGTCGGCCTTCGTCGGGTGCAGCGAGCCGTCATCGAGCGAGGGTGGCTCGGCCGACGGGGCGTCGGCCTCCGGAGCCGCCGGCGTCGGCATCGGCCCCACCGGCATCGGCGCGGCCACGGGCGGTGGCGGCGCTGCAGTCTGCGCGCGCACGGTCGCGACGAAGAGCAGAACGAGGAGACAGGCGAGACGCTTCACGGGATGGGGTCAGGTCACGGGATGATCAGGTGATAGACGAGCTGACCCTTCCAGTCGGTGATATCGAGCTCGGCCGGATCGTAGTAGTTCTTGCTGAGCGCGATGCCTTGCACGGTCAGGCGATCGTTGGTCCACCGGCGCGCCGGGTGCCAGGGTGTCTTGAGCTCGACGCTCGCGTCCACCGAGGTTCCACGGATCGTCTGTTCGCCTTCGACGCCGAGCGTCAGGTTTTCGAAGAGCTTCTTCTTCATGGCGAGACCGACAGAGCCGAACCCGACCTCGAAGCGCAGCGTGTCGAGCTTGAACGCCTCGCGCAAGTTATCGCCGAGCAGGTCCGAGACCCACTGGCCGGCGAGATCCTTGACGATCTGATCGGCGAACCCTGCCGACGGGTTGGTCGAGGTCTCGATGATCTGCGGATTCGAGCCGGCGGCCTGATCGCCGAGTGAGCGGCGCAGCTGCTCGGGATTGCGGCCCAGGAGCAACAGCGCGAGCGTCTGCGACTTGTCGTAGCCCGTGGACGTCTTGAGGTCCCAAGCGACCTGTTCGAGCGTGCCGCCGATCGTGAGCGTGATGATGTGCTGCTGCCCGGTGATGTCCGTGAAGTAGGCCGTGCTGGTGATATCGAGGTGCGGGTTCGACGCCTTCTCGTTCTCGGCGAAGTCGATCGAGCCAGTCGTGTTCTGGAACGCGGCGCGGGTGCCAGGGAACTTGAAGTCGCCGCGTTGGACGCGGATCGAGCCCGACAGGCGAGGGTCGCGCGGCGAGCCCGTGATGTAGATCCGCGGTCCCTCGAGCTCGATCGGGTTCGGCGTCAGGTTGTTCTTCACGGAGAACTTGCGGACATCGAGCGTCAGCGCGAGATCGGCGTTGCCGAGTGCCGGATATTCGTCCCACACCGGGCGTGCGGGTGCCACGGTCGGCGCGGCAGGCCGGATCACGTCGGTGATGATATCGAAGTTGCGCTTGTACTCGCCGCTCACGATCGAGACGTTGCCGCGTGCGATCCACGCCGACGTGCTCGACGGCAGCTCGAGCGAGATGTCCTTCGCCGACACGATCAGATCGAGCGTGCCTGGAATCTTGTAAGGCAGGTTCTCGGCATCGAGATCGATCCGCGCAGACTGCAGCGTGCCGTCGCGCAGCTCCAGCTCGCCCCGCACGTTCTCGAGCTTGCCTTCGCCGTCGATCGACGCCGTCAGCGGGTTGTCGTTGATCGACACGGCGTACGTGCGGTGCTCTCCGGCCACCGTGGTCGAGATATCGATGCTGCCACCTAGTAAGTCGAGCTCTTTGCGGACGCCGCGCGGCGAGATCGAGAACGGCAGCGGGTGCTTGTCGTTCGGATCCGGATCGAACGTCAGCGTGCCGGTGATCTGCGGAAGCGCGCCGTGGCCGAACAGCGTCAACGCGCCGTCGATCCGGGCGAGGCCACTGGCTTGCGACACCGAGTTGGGTGCGAGCGCGACGAGCATCTTGCCGGCGATCGTGCCGTCGATCAGCACGCCCCACGACGCGGGCTTGAGGCCCTCGAGCGCGACCGTGCCGCGCACGTTGAGCTGGCCACGTGCGGCTTTGTTCACGCGATCGTCCTGGACCGCGACGACGAGCTGGTTGAAGCCGAGCGTGCCATCGGCCAGCAGGATCTGGCCGTCCTTCTGGATCATCAGCGTCGTCTCGACGCCCGCCGGTCGCACGTGGATCTCGTTCGTGACGACGAGCTCGAGCTTGTACGTGGGCTTGTCGAACGTGCCGGCGACACGGGCGTCGAGCCCGAGCGTGCCGTTGATCGCGTCGAGCTGGTTCTCGAACAGGCCCTCGAGCTTGTCGAGCGCGAGCGACCCCGTCGCGTGGAGGTTCATCGCACCGGCGGTCGCGCCGCCCTCGATGGAGACGATGCCCGCGGGCGTATCGAGCGAGGCCGAGCACGGCTTCTGACCAGCCTTGACGGTCGCATCGCGGCACGCGAGCTCGATCGTCTGCGGCGTGACGTGGAGCGAAAGCGCGTACGTGTCGTCGGTGCGCGTGCGCAGCGCGAACCGCAGCGGCGTGAGCCTGCCGTCGCGCGAGCGCCGGTCGACGATCGCCTCGAGCTCGGTCAGCTCGACCCACGCCTCGGGGTGTGCGGACTTGCCGTCGAGTGGCTTTAGCTCGGTGTGCACGGTCAGCGTGCCGGACGCCCAGGCCTGGAGCGGCACCGGCAGCTTCAACAGCTTCGCGAGATCGACCAGCGGATCGACCTCGACCCGCCGCGCGGTCACGGACAGCTCGACGGGGTAGGGCGCGATCGTGCCGAGCGTGCCGCTGATCGCGAGCTGCCCCGCGAGCGCCGTGCCGCGCACGAACAGGCTCGGCATCTTGCCGACCATGATCGGCGTGATCGAGAGCTGGCTATCGCCGACGAACGCGCTCTTGATCCAGGTCCGGATCAGCCACAGCGTGCCTTCGGCCTGGGGGGCCTCGCCGGTGCCCTGGAGGTGCAGCGTCGCCGAGAACAAGCCGCCGACCACGCCGTGGCCGATGAATTGATCGATCACGGTGAGCGGGATGTCCGCGATCTCGATCGTGCCGCCAAGGTGCCGCGGCACGGTCGTCTTGCCGGTGCGGAGCGCGGGCACGTCGATCACCATCGCGGCGAGCGCGCCGCCGAGGTCGCGCGTCGCGTTGGCGATCACGCACGCGCCGCCCCGCGCCTTGGAGTCGGTGCACAGCTTCGGATCGTCGGGCGCGAGGTGCACTTGATCGGCGCGGCACTCGCTGCTGGTCCCGGTCGTCGCCGGCCCGTTCACGCACACCGACAGGTTCGAGACCGGGTCGTTCATGACGGTCAGGTGCTGCGCTGTGAGCTTCACGGTCAGCGCCGGCAGCCAGTCGAGCGGCTTGCGATTCGGCACCACGGTCGTGCGCTTGACGTCGACGTCGATCGCGTCGAGCGTGCCCTTGACGACTCCGGCGAGCCCGCACAAGCGCGCCGCGTCGATCTTGCGGCCTTCGAGGTGAAACTTCTCGATCACCTTCGGCGTCGCGAGCGAGACCACGCCGTTGCCGTCGAGCGTGCCGCCGAGGCCGGTCGAGCTGACGTGGCGGATCGTCGCGATCTGGTCCTTGACCTCGGCGTCGAGCGTCAGCTTGTCCATGCACGGCACGCCGCCGAGGTTGAGTCGCACGCCGACGGTCGGCGACTTGAGTGGACCGTCGATCACGATCTGGCCGCCGCCCGCGCTCTTCGCGAACTGCGGCAAGCCGAACCGCCGAAGCCACGTGTCGAGATCCGGAAAGTCGCCGTCGATCGTGATCCGCAGCGTCTTCTTGAGCGTGTCGACGTAGCCGTCGAAGATCGCGTGGCTGCGCCCCGCCTCGACCGCGACCTTCTGGATCCCGATCGTGGCGAACGCGTTCTCGGTGAACAACCGGCCGCGGTGGACGCGGACCAGCTTGTCGGTCGGCGTCGGTCCGAGCGTCAGATCGAAGTCCTCGAGCGCGAAGCCCTGATCGACGTCACCGACCGCGGTGAGCTTGCCGGCGAGGAACTTACCGACCGACGTCGAGATCTGGCCCGGCAAGAACCGCGCGACGTCGATCGGCTTGACGATGTCGACGCTCGCGCGAGCGTTGTACGGCTTCAACCCGAACGTCGCGCTGACCATCACCTCGCCGGGCTCCTTGCCGCCGCGGATCTGCGCCTTGGTCTTCTCGATCGAGCCCTGGTCGTTGACGAGGTCGACCTCGCCGTGAACTTCGGCGAGCGTGAGGTGCAGTGGATCGGCGGTCGCGGTGACCGGCAGGTCGTAGTCGAGGCCGTGGAGATCGAGCGTGACCTTCGGCAGCGCGATGAATGGGCCCGTGAGTGTGACGCGGCCGCCGAGGTTGTTGCCGCCCATCTTGGACTTGATGCACGTGTGCAGCGTCGGGCCGAGGTTCTTGATGTCGAGCGCGAGGTTCCACGCGCCGTCGTACGGACGGTCCCAGTAGTTCTCGAGCTCGCCCGAGAACGTGAGATCCGCGCCGTCCTCGGGCTTCGGTGGCCCGCCCGTCGCGCTCTTGCACGGGATGGTCTTCGCATGGAGGCCGAGCTCGAGCGTGTTCGCCACGTAGTCCTTGCGCGCCCAATCGGTCGGCATCTGGGCGAGCCGATCGAGCACGACCTCGGACAGCTCGATGTCGTACATCGCCTCGCGGTCCTTGGCCCATTGCCCGTTCGCGCCGTGCGCGATCGGCAGACCGAACGCCGAGCGCGGCCCCTCGTCGAACACCCGGACCCGGCCGTGGTTGCCGCGCAGCGCGAGCCGGACGTAGAACTTCGCGACCAACGGGTCGGTCGCGTCCATGTGGAGATAGTTGTCGTCGTGCGCCTTGAACACCGGCGCCATCGCGAGCACCGGATCTCGGCCCTTCGCGATCTGCTCGAGGGCCGGACCGATGCCGACGAGGCCGGTCGATGCGGCATCGGCGTTGACGTCCTCGAGTCGCGCGGTCATGCCGAACCCGATCGCGCCGCCCTTCAAATTGTACGGCGCCATGTGGACCGTCAGGTTGAGGTGCTCGATGTGGATATCGCGCAGATCGAAGATCGGGGGCGGCGCGTCGGCGTAGATGCCGGCGCGAAAGCCGGCCTTCATCCGCGGATAGAACGCGGTGACGATGCTGACGATCGTGCGGTCGTACGCGTGGAGCGGATACGGCTCGCGGGTCTGCTCGAGCAGCGCCTCGCCGCCGTGGACCCACAGGTTGCGGAACACGAAGTCGTGGTGGCCGAACATCAACGCGTGGATATCGATCTCGGCGGTGATCAGCGGCGCGGCGATCAGCAGCTTGCGCGGCTTGCGATGGCTCGCCGGGTTCGGGTCGGGGCGGTCGTCCGGCGTGCAGTCCGCGTTCGGGTCGCCGGTGCGAAGCTCCTCGGGATCGTTCGCCTGGATCTCGGCGGAGAGTACGCAATCGTCCCACACCTTGACGCCGCGCACCGTGATGGGCACCCAGCCCCCCGTCGCGACGGTCTTGAGCGCACGCGTCGGCCACTCGACGCTCTCGACCTCGACCCGGCCGCGCATGCGCTTGTTGAGGACCGACGCGATCTTGTCCGCGAGGTCGGGGCCTTCGAGCTGGATGCGCAAGAACGCGAAGGCAGTGCTGGACAGCAGCACCACCGCAATCCCGATGACGAGGAGCCATCGGCGCCGTCGAGGAGACCGTCTCAAGCCGCGCTCCGGACGGTAACACGCCCTCCAAAATTCTCCGGGTCGCTCCCAAGATCTTCGTCACGTTCGAACAACTTCTCGATAGCCTTTCTCGACTCGCTGCCTATACTGGGAGAGGACCCGAAAGCGAGGCGATGTGATGTCTGCCGAGGAGCCCGAGACCCAACTGGCGCTACGTAGAGAAGCGCTGCTTCCCAATGAACGAGGCCGCGGCCTCGGAACCGTTGCCGTCGTGTGCACGATGGCCGGAGTCGCTTCGGGCCTCGCGCTCGCGACGACCCTGATGGCGATGCAGGTCGCCGATTCCATGTCGGTACGGAATTGCCCGTATCGCGTGGTCGCGACCGAGGTCGCGCCGCTCGACATTCGTGTCGATCACGGCTTCCTCGGCATCAGCTACGACACCAAGACGTTCGAGGTCGACAAGGTCCTCGCGGGTACGCCCGCCGAGGCCGTGAACCTCCACAAGGGCGACCGCCTGGTCACGATCGACGGAGCGGCGATCCACTCGGTGGAAGACGTCGAGGCGCACATCCTCGAGGCGCATCCCGGCACCACGCCGGAGATCGTGTTCGAGCGCGATGGCGTTCGATCGACGGTGCGTCCGACGCTGATCGCGCCGCCCCTCGCCAGCTACTAGCTCGCGGCTTCGAATCTAGAACGCGCAGTACGTGTTCGGGTCTTGCGGACCTTCGCGCAAGACGACGCAACGCGACACGGTCTGCTCGTTGCCTTCGATCGTGATCACGACCTGATCGCCGGCGGTCGCCGGGAGGGCGAGGCCACCGATCGAGCCGTCGGGGTTCGCGATGTGGAACACGCCACCCCCGGTGTTGTGGTCGAACAGGTAATACGTCGCGCCGACATAGTTGCCGTCGGCGGGATAGCTGAACGTCGCCACGGACGTGCCGTCCTGCGTCGTGATCGTGAAGTCCGCGTTCGCCGGGTCAGGCGGCGGGATCGGGATCGATGGCGTGACACAAGCCGCAAGGCCGAGCAGCGCTATGAAGGCGAGGCGACGCATGTGTCTGGTGAGTGCTTCAGCAAAGCCTGATCCATCTACCGCCCATCACAGAATAGCTGATTTTATGGACTTACGAAAAACGCCCCGCCAACGGTGTTGGCAGGGCGTAGGCGCAGTTGGCAGTCCGTGTCGTAACTACGGAGTGCGCTTGACGGTCGTCGGCAGCATGATCGACAAGCCGGCACCGAAGAACAGGTGGTGCAGGAAGCGGTTGTCGTCGCCCAGCGTGGGGCTCGTCCCGACGAACTGGTCGGCGTTGTAGTCCGCGCCCGACGGGTTGTCCGAGAACGCGTAGTCGCGGACCGTCAGGTCGAGGGCCAGGAAGTCGGACAAGAACACGTGGATACCGCCGCCGAGGTACAGACCTACGCGGTTACCGTCGTTGAGCGGCGGGTCGTTCTTCGGGTCGTTGTCGGCGGGGATCGAGTCCATGCCGGACATGATCGACGTACCGGGGTGAGTGTCGCTGCACACCGACGTCGGGCAGTCCGACTTGAGCTGCGCGAACGACACGCCGGCCTGGAAGTAGAAGTCGAACGCGACGAACGCCGACGAGAACGCGGCGAGCTTGCCGTACCAGGGCGTGATGCTGACGTACGCAGCGCCGTGGAGCGGGATCGAGTTCAGGTGGTCGAGGAACTGAGTCTTCGATGGATCCTTCGACTTGTCGCTCGGGGTGTCGGGCAGGGTCGCGAGCACTTTGTCGACGACGCCGGTGTGGAGCGACGTCGAGCCGACGCCGATCACGCCGATCGAGAACATGTCGCCGAGGTGGTACTCGAGCTTGAGACCGCCGCCGACGGTGTGCTGGTAGTCCGCGTCGATCGACGACTCGAACAGCGGCGTCACCTCGAACCGGTTCTTGACGAGCAAGCGGCGGTGGCGGACCGCGACCTGCTGCGCGAGATCGTTCTGGCGACGACCGCCGGTCTGGCTCGCACTCGTCGTGGCGGGGTCCGCGAACGCGTCCGTTCCGATGGTACCGACGAGCGCGGCACCGATGAACATGAGCAGTGTGGGCTTGATCATGGGATGGCTCACCGGAAGGTCGTGTAGTCGAACGAGGTCGGGAGCCAGAACGACAGGCCGATCTGGAACATGATGTTGTTCACGAACGCGCTATCGGCATTCGCCTGCGCCTCGGCGGCGGTGGCGTTGCTCATCAGGGACCGGTTCGTCGGCTCGAACTTGTCGATGAACAGGTAGTCGCGGATGCCGACGTTGATCGTGAGCCACTTCGCGAGGAAGAAGCGCATGTTCACGCCGATGTTCGGC
>JBDUAS010000150.1:0-16844 GCA_040004535.1 Deltaproteobacteria bacterium | reverse complement strand
GTCGCCCGCACGAGCAGCAGCGGATGTTCCACAACAACCAGGGGCAGGGGCAGGGGCAGGGCCAGCCGCAGGGGCAGGGCCAGCCGCAGGGGCAGGGCGCGTCGCAGGGGACAAACGGACACGCCCAGGGCAATGCGCCGCGCGACTCGCGGCCGAACCTCCAGATGCCGCTCACGCAGGTCGATCACGACGTGCTCGCGCGCGTCGGCACGCCGCTGGGGGACGCCGCTGCGGCCGTGTTCAGCCAGCTCCGCAACGGCCAGCCGCTTCCGGTCCGCCAGCTCGCGCAGATGATGCGCAAGCGCAACCTCGTCAACCAGGATCCCGAGCAACTCTGGCCGCAGCTCAAGGCCGAGCTCCTCGGCGACGAGCGCAGCTATCGCACGCTCGGCCTTCGCCCGCGCATCGTGTATCGCGGCCGCGATCTGTTCGCGCCCGGTCCGGTCTCGATGTCACTGACCGCCGAGGTCGAGGCCGCGATGGCGACTGCACTGTCGAAGCTCGCAGGCGCGACGCATCGCGCACTGTCGCAACGGATCTCGCGTGCGAGCTCGGCCGGCTTCGAGCGGCTGATCCACGCGTACCTCGTCGCCGCCGGCTATCGCGACATCGATTGGATCAAGCGCGTCACCGGCATCAGCTACGCCACGGCGACCGCGCCGGGCCTCGCCCGCACGGTGTTGATCAGCGCGCGCTCCGGCGACCAGCCGATCGATCGCCGCGGCATCGGCGAGCTCCGCGTCGGCGTCGAGGCGAAGGACCTCGTCGCGGGGATCCTGTTCGCGCCGCGCGAGCTGTCGCCCGACGCCGAGCAAGAGCTCGAGCGCGCGGGCCGGTCGATCTCGGTGATGTGCGGCGACCTCCTCGTCGCTGCGCTGATCGCGACCGGCGTGGGCGTGGTGAGTGCGGCTGCCCCCGTGCATTACCTCGACGATCAATTGCTCGACGAGCTGTTGGCGGGCTAGCGGCATGGCTCGGATCGTCGTTCTCTACAATACCGACTACGACGCCGAGCAGGCCACGCTGACCGGGCCCGACGTGACGTCGGTCCGCGACTCCGCGAAGGCGATCACGCGTGCGCTCGCCGAGAGCGGCCACACGGTCGAGCTGTCCGGCGTTCACGGCGTCGAGGTCTACAGCGTGCTCGCGCAGATCCGCGCGCAGAACTACGACCTGTTGTTCAACCTCTGCGAGTCCATGGACAACAACTCGCTGAACGAGCCGACGTTCGCGGGCCTCCTCGACCTGTTCGGCATCCGCTACACCGGCGCGGACCTCCTCGCGCTCGCGTCGTGCCTGCACAAGCAACGCACGAAGGACATCCTGCTCGCGCACGGCGTGTCGACACCGCCGTATCGCTACTTGCTCGACGAGACCGCGCTCGCCGATCCGACGCTCGACACGGTCGACTACCCGTGGTTCGTCAAGCTCGCGCACGAGGACGCGTCGCTCGGCATCACCGAGGCCAACCTCGTCCGCGACGCTGCCGCGTTACGCGCGCGCAGCCGCGAGCTGATGCGCGAGTACGAGCAAGCCGTGATCGCGGAGCGCTACGTCGAGGGCCGCGAGATCAACGTCACCGTGATGGGCAACGGCGCCGAGGCGCGCACGCTGCCGCTCCACGAGATCGACTTCGCGGCGATGCCATCCGATCGCCCGCACATCGTATCGTACGCCGCCAAGTGGGAAGAGAGCCACGTCGACTACGCCGGCACCAAGCCCGTGCCGTTGCGCGACGCGACGCCTGCGTTGATCTCCGCAGTCGAACAGGTCGCGCTCGCCGCCTATCGCGCCGTCGAGCTCCGCGACTACGGACGAGTAGATCTGCGCGTGGATGCGTCGGGACAACCGTGGGTGATCGACGTCAATCCGAACCCCGACATCTCGCCCGACGCCGGTGTGACTCGCGCGGCCGCCGCGGCCGGCATGACGTACCCGCAGATGGTCGCCGAAATCGCGCGCATCGCGCTGGCGCGCTGACGCAGGCGGATCGCGACCGACGTTGATGCGTGATCGCGTCCGACGTGTGGCATCCAGATCTCCGGAACTCCGGATCTGCGTCCGCTCGATCCCCAGACTTCCGCTCGGTCCCCAGATCCCAGATCTCAGATCTCAGATCTCAGATCTCAGATCTCAGATCCGGATCCCGGATTACCACAAAGCCACAAAGGCACTAAACATGCCGGAACGTTCGCTCGCGGGCCGTTCGTCGCAAGGCCTGGTCGAGCTCACCGAGCTAAGCCGGCGAAGGGTCGACGTCACTCATCGTCGCAACCCATCGAGAACAACATGATCGCGAGCGATCGCGGATCGATCGCGGGCCGTCGCGGCCGGTCGCGCGCGATCGGGGGCGATCGGGGGCGACCGGGGGCGACACTGGGGAAGGGGATTCCGATCGGATCAGACGCGAAGGCGCAAAGTAGGCCGCTGGTACGCGGCGAAGCCGCGGCCACGGGTCTGCTTTGTGCTTTTGTGCTCTCGACCAGTGCCTCTGTGGTAATCCGACCGGCGTGACGCTGGCGCTCTCTCGTGGCGTCGCGCGCGACTGGTTCTCGCGGCGTCGCGCGCGACTGGATCACGCGCGATCACGCGCACGCAGCGTTACTCGTCGTCGCTACCGTCTTCATCGCCCGCGAGGCGGCGCAGCTTCTTCTGCAACCCGAACCTCGACAGGCCGAGCAGGCGCGCGGCGACGGTCTGGTTTTGCTTCGCGCGCGTCATCGCCGCGGTGATGTACGCCTGCTCGGTCGCGACGAGCGCGGGTTTCAGACGCAGGTCTTCGCCGAGCGCGGGCTTCGCGGGCTCGGGGCGCGCCGCGGCGGCGGCGATCGATTCGGGGAGGTCTTCGAGATCGAGGACGTCGCCACCCATCGCGACGCCGCGTGCGAGCGCGTTCTCGAGCTCGCGCACGTTGCCGGGCCAGCGGTGCTGGGCGAGGGCGCGCAACGCGGCGCGGGTGAGGCGCGGCGGGGTCTTGCCGGGCGACAGGCGCTCGAGCAAACGCTCGACGAGCAACGGGATGTCGCCGTCGCGCTCGCGCAGCGGCGGCACCGCGATCGCGATCACCTCGAGCCGGAAGCGGAGGTCTTCGCGGAACGCGCCGGCGGCGGAGAGCTCGGCGAGCGGGCGCTGCGCGGCCGCGATCACGCGGACGTTGACCTGGCGGGTCTTGGTTTCACCGACGCGGCGGATCGCGCCGTCCTGGAGCACGCGGAGCAGCTTTGCCTGCATGCCGGCGCTGGTGTCGGCGATCTCGTCGAGGAACAGCGTTCCGCCGTCGGCGACCTCGAACATGCCGCGGCGGTCGCGGTCGGCGCCGGTGAACGCGCCGCGCACGTGACCGAACAATTCACTCTCGAGCAAGGGCTCGGGGACGGCGCTGCAGTTGATCGCGACGAACGCGCCGTCCTTGCGCGGCCCGTGATCGTGGAGCGCGCGCGCGACTAGCTCCTTGCCGGTGCCGCTCTCGCCGACGATCACGACCGGTAGCGCGGCGACCGCGGCGCGATCGACGAGGTCGAGCATCTTCAACATCGCGGGCGAGCGACCCACGATCCGTTCGTAGCGGTGACGCAGGCGATCGCGATCCGGGAGGTCTGCCTTGACGCGGACGAGCTCGGCGTCGCGCTCCTCGAGATCTGCAGCGAGTCGGCGATTGAGCTCGTCGACCTCGACGGTGGTGCGCCGCAAGCGTTCGGTCAACCGCGCGTTCTCGATCGCGATCGCCGCGATGTCTGCGAGCTCGCCGAGCACGCTCGCCGCGCGATCGTCGAACGCGCCGCCGCGCAGCCGATGATCGACGTAGATGCAGCCGGTGACGGTGCCGTGCTGGCGCAGCGGGACCGCGAGCACCGAGCGCAGGCGCAGCGCCGCGACCGACGCCGCGACCGCGAAGCGTTCGTCGACGCCGGCATCGACGGTGATCACCGGCTCGCCGCTCTGGGCCGCGCGTTCGGCGATCGAGCGACTGACCGAACGATCGCTGGTCTCGAGATCGGCGGACGCGAAGTTGCGCGACACGACCGCGCGCAGCTCGCCATCGTCCTGGCGCAGCAGCAAGAACCCGCGCTCGGCGGCGGTGAGCTCGATCGCGGTATCGATCACCTCGTCGAGGATCCGCGCGACCTCGGCTTCACTGTTGAGCCGGCGCGACAGCGTGAGCAAGCGGCGCAGCAAGCCGGTCTCGGGCTCGCCGCGCGCGGGCGCGGGAGTCTCGGGTTCGGGCGCGAGTCGGACGAGATCGGGGTCACGATCGAGCGCGGTGCGAAACGCCGGCGCCGCGGCTGCGACGATCGTCGCGTGGGCAGCGCGCGCGCGTTCACTCTCGTGGGCTGCGAGCGCGCGATCGCCGCCGCGCTGCGCGAGCTGCGCCGCCACCGCGTGGGCGCGAAACGCGCGTTCCAGGCGATCCGCATCGCTCGCGCGCTTCGCGACCTCGGCACACGCGCGTGCGAGCTCGGCGAGCACGAACGGCGAGTACGCGGGAGGTTCCGGAATCGTCGGCGCAGATGTCGAGATCACGGGCGCCGTGCGGGCGAGCTCGAGCACGTGGACGTCGCGCGGGGCCTGGGCGAGTGCGAGCCGGCCACGTGCGATCGTCCAGCGATCGCGATCGTCGTCGCTCGCGCACAGCGCCTCGACCTCGCCGAGGGAGCGCGGGGCGGGCCCGGCATCCGGCGGGTAGCCCGCCTCGGCGAGCGCGATGTATGCGCTGGCCTGGACGTGCGCGTCGTCGCGCTCGTTGCCGATCGCGAGCGCTTCGCCGTACGCGGTCGCGGCCCCGGCATCGTCGCCGAGCCGGCGGCGCGCATCACCGAGCACCAGCAGTGCGAACGCGCGCAAGTGCGGGGACCCGGCCGCGCGCGCGAGCGCGTTCTCCGCTGCCGCACGCGCCTCGGTTGCCTGGCCGACCGCGACGAGCGCGTTGCCGCGGTTGAGGTCAGCCGCGATCTGTTCGGTTGTCGCGTCGAGATCTGCGAATACGCGACTCGCGGCCGCGAGCCGGGGCAGGGCCTCACTCGCGCGCCCGCGCTCGGCGAGCACCGTGCCGAGGTTGAGCTCGGCGGTTGCCGCCGCGTGAATCTCTCCGACCTCACCGAGCCGGCGCGCCGCATCGCGATAGCGGTCGCTCGCGAGCCCGAGGTGACCGCGCTGTTGAGCGACCATCCCGCGCAGGGACAGTGCACGCCCGATCGCGGCGCTCTCGCCGGCAGCCGTCGCGCCGACCTCGAGGGCGGCGAACGCTTGGTCGGCCTCGTCGAGCTCGCCGAGATAGAACGCGGCCAACCCGGCGGCCTCGGCGCGCAAGCCGGCGAGCGCGCCGCCCGCGCGCGCGACTCGGCGCGCTTCGTCGTACCGGGAGCGCGTGACCAACAGGCGCGCATACGCGCCCGCGATCTCCGCATGCTCGGGATGCCGGCGCGCGAGCTCCGCGAGCGTGTGCTCGGCGCCGTCGAGGTCACCCGCGCGCTGGCTCGTGCGCGCGATCGCGAGCTGCGTGTCGATCGGATCTGCGCCATCGCGCTCGGCGGCGCGTGCGAGCTCGATCGCCTCGGGATACGCACCGAGGCTCGCTGCTGCGCGCGCCGCGATCATGCCGGCGCGCGCGGTGACCGCGGTCGGCGTGCCACGCGGCACGGTCGCACGTGCGGGATCCACCGGTGCGGTGCGCGTGCGGGAGACTGCGCTCGCACCGGTCGGCGCCGTTGCGATCACGCGCAGGGCCAGCGCACGCGCCCGTTCCGCGCGGCCGTGCGCGAGCAGGTCGTCGGCGGCATCGCACGCGTCACGCGCGAGGTCGTCGTCGAGCTCGGCGTGACCGAGCAACGCGGCGCGCGCGTCGAGCGAGAGCGCCATCCCGCCACCGCCGAGTGCGCGGTGTGCGAGCTCGCGCACCTCGTCGCCGGCGACGTTCTCGACGGCTACCACCGCTGCGCGATCGATCGCGATCTCGCCGGCGTGGCGGCGCGCGAGCCCCGCACGGTCGAGCTCGCTCGCATCGGCGAGGCGCACTTCACCCTCGAGCACGCCGAGCACCTGGGCGAGCGCGACGCGTCCGCCGAACGCGGTGATCGCGAACGCGAGGCGGCGTGCGCGTGGACCGATCGCGGCGAGCTGACGCGCGCGAACTTCGGCGAGGCCGGCGGTCGAGCGCGCACTCCACACGATCGCGAACGGATCGGCCTCGTGCACGAGCGACCGCACGAGCTCGATCGTGGTCTGCGCAGCGCCGCCCGACACCGCGTGCAGCGCCTCGGCCCATGCGGCCGGAGGCGTGCGTCCGAGCATCGCGGCAGCGAGCGCGGTCACGCCCGCGACGTCGAGTGTCGCGACCTCGTGGCGGGTCACGCCTTCGCCGGTCCGGACTTCGGGATCGACGATCGCGATCGTGCCGAACGCACCCTGCGCGCGCGCGAGCGCCGCCACGACTCCAGCAGCACGCGGATCCTCGGCGAGCTCGAGCACGATCATGCCCGCGTGCTCGCGCGAGGTTCGCGCGACCCGATCGATCCAGCCCGCGAGCGCCGCGCCCGCGGCGAGCGGTGCGCATCCGAGCTGCGCGGCGACCTCGTCGAGCGTGCCGGCGACGAGTGGCGTGGTCAGCTTGCGGTGCGCCGCGCGCTCGAGCTGCCAGCGTCGCACCGCACCGTCGACGAGGATGCGCGCGCCCGAGCCCTGTGCGCCGATCACCGCATGGACGCGCGGACTCGAAAGGTCGTGCGCGAGCTTCGCGATCCACGGATCTGCGCCGGGCCACGATGCGGGTGCCGGGGGGGGTGCGATCGAGGGACGCGCACGCCGCGCGAGATCGGGTGCGATCGCCGGCGCGAGCTGATCGAGCTCGTCGAGCACCGCGAGCGCGGACGGAGGCCGCCGCTCGGCATCGCGCGCGTACAACCGATCGATCAGATCGGCGAGCGCCGCCGGGACGCCGGGCAACGCCGGATGCGGCTGCGTCAGGATCGCGTGTGCGAGCTCGCCGACCGACGCACCTGCGAACGGTGGCCGACCGAGCACGAGCCGCGCGACGCTCGCGCCGAGCCCGTACAGGTCGCCGCGCGCATCGACGTGACCGGTGAGTGCTTCGGGCGCCATGAACGCCGGTGTGCCGCGCGCACCGGCGCCACTCGCGAGTCCGAGGTCGACGAGCACCGCGCGATCCGGCGCGAGCAAGATGTTCTGCGGCGCGACGTCGCCGTGGACGAGCCCGTTCGCGTGGATCACCGCGAGCGCGCCGGCGAGGTCCGCGAGCAGCGACCAGATCGCAGCCGGCTCGGTCCACCGTGCGGCGTCGGACGGTCCGCCGGCGATCCACTCGGTGACGAAGTAGGGTGCGCCGGCTGGAACGTCGGCGACGCGCTCTGGCGTGCGGCCGACCTCGAACACGCGAGGCAACGACGGATGCTCGAGCTTGCCGAGCTGCTCGAACTCCGCGAGCAGCATGGCCTCCGCGCCGTTCGTCG
This sequence comes from Deltaproteobacteria bacterium, assembly GCA_040004535.1. Lineage (GTDB taxonomy): Bacteria > Myxococcota_A > Polyangia > Haliangiales > Haliangiaceae > JABFXX01. The sequence continues at coordinate 9,381 of JBDUAS010000150.1, read as the reverse complement.
CGACCGCGACCTTGAGCGCGCGCGCTTCGCCCGAGCGCGGATCCTGGATCTTGAAGACCCGGCCGAACGAGCCTTTCGCGATCAGCTCCGCATTCGAAATCCAAGTCACGCCAAGCTCATGTCAACGTGATTGGCACCGGGTGTCAACATGATTGGCTGACGGCGAAATCTCCGTCTGGGAATCGTGTATGTTATTGTCTCCTCGTGCCGGACGACGAGCGGACACGGCGCCGTCTCGGCGATGCTACGAAGTCCCGGATCGACGACCTCGCCGGCGGCTGGTCGCTCGATACGCCGGCCGCTCCAGCCACCGCGCCGGCTCCGGTGCCAACGCCGTTGAAGGGTACTCCCGGTCCTGCACCCCTCGCGGATGATGCGGAAGAGGCCGCCGGGACCGATACGATCGATGACGAGTCGCCGCCGGTCATGCCGCGCGCGAGCGCCGCACCATCGGGGCGAAAGAAGCCGCGTACCCTGCCGCCGCCGCCGCCCGGATCGGACGCGCGCAAAGCGCTCGAGGACGCGATCGTGGAGTCCAAGAGCAGCGAGGTGCCGCGGCTCCAGCTCGGCGACGTGACCACGCCGCCACCCGCGTCGTCATCGCCGCGCCCCAAGACATCGTCGACCCCGGCGCCCGCGAAGGAGCGCGTGCTCGCGACGATTCCGGCGAGCGCCCAGGCGGCGATGTCGCGACGCTCGCCGACCAAGCCGCCGTCAGTCCCGCCGCCGATTCCCGCACGCGCGAAGTCGCCGTCGAAGCCGCCGCATCCCGATCGCACCCCTCCGGTGATCATCGACGCCGCGTTCGTCGCAGAACATCCCGCGATCGCGCACGACCTCGCCGCCGGCAAGTCCGGTGCGGTGAAGGCCGCCGCGAACGCCGCGAACCTGACCGGGCCCGTTCCGATCGGCGAGTTCGACAGTGGCAGCCATGATCCCGACGACAAGCTGCGGGTCGCGTTCGCGCACGCGACGCAACAGCAGAGCATCGCCGATGCGATCCTCGGGATCCCGCCGCAACCGGCGACAGTCGTCAAGGAGACCCCGATCGGCGTGCTGCTCGACGAGACGGCGGCGCGGATCCAGATCGATTCGGCAAAGCCGAACCACGATCCTTCGACGTCGCGGTTCGAGCGCGGCGATCCGACCACCGTCGGCGAGAGCCGCGATGACGCGACCGAGATCCAGGCACCGTCGGAGACCAAGGCGCGCGGCGGGACATTGCGCGCGCACGCCATGCTGCGCCGCAAGCGCGGCGTGATGGGCGACGTCTGGTACGTGTTCACCGCGCTCGCCGGGCTGCGCTCGGCCAAGAAGGAGCTCGCGAAGCACGAGCACGAGCAGATGGTCCGCCAGACCTCGCGCAAGCGCCACCTCGTCACGCTAGGCCGCACCGCGATCACGGCCGATGCGCTCGATCACCCGGCGCTCGGCAAGAGCCGCGACGCGCTACAAGTCGTCGAAGACGAACGCAGCAAGCACGCCGGCGCGGTCGCCGCCTCGGACGCGGAGCTCGAGCGCACGCGCCGCGATCGCGAGGCGAAGGCCAAGGCGTTCACCGCCGACACCGCGAAGACGCTGCAGGAGCTCGCCGAGCTCCAGAAGAAGCTCGAGCCGCTCGAGAAAGAAGCGGCGGCAGTGCGGAAGCGCGGCACCGTGCTCAAGGAGCAGCTGCGCGACATCGCGCGCAAGATCACCGACACCGAGTCGCTCCTGGTCTCGGTCAAGAGCGAGAAGATGGACCGCGCCGGCATCCAGGCCGAGATCGCGACGCTCAAGGCGGATCAACGCTCGGTCCAGCGCGACGAACCGGCGATCGCCGCGGAGCTCGACGCGCTCGATCCACGGATCGCCGCGATCACCGCGGCGCGCACAGAAGCAGAGAAGAACCAGGCCGATCGCCAGGACGCCGAGGACGAAGATCAGCGCCGCACGATCGAGCTCTACGAGGCGATCGGTGCGAAGCGCAAGGTGGTCGAGCGCGCCGCCGCCGAGGCGGAGGCCGCCCGCGACGCCGTGTTGTTCGAGCTCGGCGAGCGTCTGTACGTCGACCGCCCGACGATCCTCGGCGCGCAGCTCTCGCCGATCGACCGGATCGATCTCGAGCTCGGCGAGAGCGATCGCCGGATGATGGAGCTCCGCGAGATCGTGTCGAACATCGATCGCTGGAAGATCGCGCGCGGCACCGCCCTGATCATCCTCGTACTCGCCGCGGCGGGGTCGTTCACGGCGTGGCTGCTCTACATGCTGCTCTGACCCCGCCGCTACGGCAGCATGCGATCGATCTTGGCGATCGCCGCGAGCACCATCACGACGCGCGCGAGGCCGAGCAGGCAGCCGATCGCGCCCACGGTCATCGCGCCGGCGGCGGCGAGTCGTGCCGAACCGGGCAGGTCGCGGCGTCCGAACCGCTCGTAGCCACAGCCGATGGCGGCGATGCCGAGCCCGATCGCGAGGAACAGGCCGGGCGAGGGCAGGCCGGCGGCGATCGTCGCCGCGAACGCCAGTACGAGTGCGAGCCTGCCCACGCGTCCACGCTAGCCGCGGCGTAGGGCGGAGGCGAGTTTTGTGCTACCCATCCGGCCCATGACTGCCCACCAATCCGAAGGCCGTGCGGGGTTCTGCGCGATCGTCGGGTTGCCCAACGTGGGCAAATCGACGCTGCTGAACCGCATGCTCGGCCGCCGGCTCGTCGCGGTGTCGTCCAAGCCGCAGACCACCCGGGATCGGATCGTCGGCATCCACACGCTCGAGGTCGACGGCGCGCCGGCCCAGATCGCCTACGTCGACACGCCCGGCGTCCAGGATGGCCAGGGCCCACTGCGCCGCTACATGCGTGATGCGGCGCTCGCGGCGGCCTCGGATGCGGACGTCGTGCTCATGCTGATCGACGCGACCTACCGCAACGGCCGGATGCCCGATCGCCTCGGCGAGCCCGATGCGCTCGCGCTGCGCGAGGCGAGCAAGGCCCACCTGATGGTGATCGCGCTCAACAAGATCGATCGCGTGGAGAAGATGGAGCTGTTACCGATCATCGAGGCGTGGGGCGCGGCGATGCCCGGCCTCGACATCGTCCCGGTGTCGGCGGTCACCGGCGATGGCGTCGACCAGCTCGAGCAAGTCATCGCGCGTGCACTGCCCATCGGCCCGCTGCTGTTTCCCGCCGAGACCGTCACCGATCGCTCGCCGCAGTTCATCGCGCAGGAGATCATTCGCGAGCAGCTCTATCACCAGCTCGGCAAGGAGCTGCCGTATGCGTCGGCCGTCCTCGTCGAGGAATGGACCGAGCGCAAGGGCGAGCTCGCGATCGGCGCGGTGATTGTCGTCGAGCGCGCGTCGCAGAAGCCGATCGTCGTCGGCCGCGCGGGGAGCCGGATCAAGGAGCTCGGGATCGCGGCGCGGGTCGCGCTCGCCGAGTCGTTCGGCAAGCCGGTGCACCTGTCGCTGTTCGTCAAGGTTCAGGAAGAGTGGAGCCGCACCGAGGCCGAGCTCCACAAGCTCGGCTACACCGGAGGTTCGAAATGACCAAGCACGGCGGCCACGACGAAATCCCCGCGTCGCACGCGAACGCTCCGCTGGTCGCGATCGTCGGCCGGCCGAACGTCGGCAAGTCGACGCTGTTCAACCGGCTCGTCGGCGGCCGGCCCGCGCTCGTCCACGACACGCCGCACCTCACACGCGATCGTCGCTACGGCGAGGCCGACTATTTCGGCGCGCCGCTCCGGATCGTCGACACCGGTGGCCTCGATCCCGAAGCGGCGACCCAGGTCATCGGCGCCGGCATCCACCGCCAGGCCATGCGCGCGATCGACGAAGCCGTCGCGGTCGTCCTCGTCGTCGACGGCCGCGCCGGAATCTCGCCGATCGATCGCGATCTCGCGAAACAACTGCGCGCGACCGGCAAGCCGGTGTTCCTCGCGATCAACAAGATCGATCACACGGCGAACGATCACCTGGTGCACGATTTTCACGAGCTCGGTCTCGCGGCGATCTATCCGGTGTCGGCGTCGCACGGCCGCGGGATCGATCCGCTGCTCGAGGCAGTCACTGCCGCCGTCGGCTCGGTCCGGCCGGCGGACGAAGGTGGCGACGACGACGAAGACTTCGATCCGCTGTTCGACGCGCCCGGGGAGGGTGGGCGGGAACAAGATGACCCCGAGCCCGAGCCGACACCGAAGAAGCTGCGGGTCGCCTTCGTCGGCCGCCCGAACGCCGGCAAGTCGTCGCTGACGAACCGGCTGCTCGGCGAGGAGCGTTCGCTCGTTCACCACGAAGCCGGCACCACGACAGATCCGGTCGACGCCGAGTTCTCGATCGGTGGCCGCGACTACATCCTCGTCGACACCGCCGGGATCCGGCGCAAGGCGCGGATCGAAGCCGACATCGAGCGGATCGCGGTGTCGATGGCGATCGGACAGATCGAGCGCTCCGATGTCGTCGTCCTCGTGATCGATGCCGACCTGGGCCCCTCGGAGCAAGACGCGCGGATCGCAGGCAAGGTCGAAGAGGCCGGCCGCGCGCTCGTGATCGCGCTCAACAAGTCCGATCTGGTCGCCGGCGATGCCAAGAAGGCGGCGCTGCGCGACCTCTCCGAGGAGACGTTCCACTTCCTGACCTGGGCACCGGTCACGATGATCTCCGCGCAGCGCGGCGACGGCGTCGATCGCCTGCTCGATCTCGTCGAGAAGGCCGCCGAGCAACATCGCAAGCGGATCCCGACCGCGCAGCTCAACCGGTTCTTCGCCGAGGTGATCGAGGAGATGCCGCCGCCGCTTCACAAGGGCAAGGCGATCCGGATCAACTACATCACGCAGGCGGTGACCAAGCCGCCGACGTTCGTGTTGTGGGCGAGCGCGGCCGAGGGCCTGGCGGCGAGCTACAAGCGGTTCATCTCGAACCGCCTGCGCGAGACCTACGGCTTTCGCGGCACGCCGATCCGGATCTTCGTAAAAGCGAAAAAAGACCGGCACGACACGTAGCGACGCATGTCACATGTCATCGCATGTTGCCGCGCTGCCAGCCTTTGCCTCGCGCGTCGCAAGATCGCTGCGGTTATGGTCCGTCTCGATGATGCGCGCATCTCTACTGCTGGCTCTCGTGGTTTTCGCCGCGTGCGGCGGCTCCGCAGACAATCCGATCGGCGACGCGCAGCAGGTCGATGCGCCCGGTGACGGAGCCGGCAGCGCCTCGATGGCCGCGCTCGATCCGCACCCGCATGACAACAAGCTCGAGCTCCTCGTCGCGGGCCTGAGCGTCGTCGTCGTGCTCGGTCCGCTGCACGGGGCGCGCAAGCGTCGCGATAGCGTCTAAGCCCGTCGCGAGCGATGACCTCGCGCGCCCAGTCCCGCACGTTCGTGGCGGCCGCGCTCGCGCTGTGGCTGTTGTTCGTGATCCAGGTGCTGCAGTCATCACTCTTGCTCGACGACTGGTACGAGCTCCGTTACTGGCGCGATCACGCGTTCGGTCCGACCGCGCTGTGGCAGTTCTGGCGGTTCAACTACTTTCACTACAACCCGCGGATCGGCGAGGTGTTCCTCGCGGTGATCCACGGCTCGCGCGCGCTCGACTTGCTCGTGACGCCGCTGGTCCAACTCGCGCTCCTGCCGCTGGTGTTCGTGATCGCGTTCGCGCGGTGGCCGCGCCGCACGCTGCGCGACCTCGAGCTGTTGCTCGTGATCCAGGTCTTGATCTGGCTCGTGATCCCGATCCCCGGGATCATGTATTTCTACCGGCCATTCGCGACGAACTACCTGTGGGGCTTCGCGGTCACGCTCGCACTGTTCGTGCCGTATCGACTCGCCCTCGCGACGGACTCGCCGAAGCCACGTGCGTGGCTCGTGCCGATCATGCTGGTGCTCGGCTGGATGGCCGGGATGTGCAACGAGCACACCGGGCCGACCGCGATGGTCGCGATCGCGGCGTTCACGCTCGCGGCGTGGCGCGGCCACCGGCTTCGCGCGTGGATGATCGGCGGGGTCGTCGGGCTGTACATCGGCTACCCGATGCTGTTCTTCGCGCCCGGGCAGAGCGTGCGCTATGCCGGACTCGCGACGCGCGACACGCCCGTGAAGCTCCTCGAGATCCGAGGCCTCACCGGTTGCTTCGGGATCGTCGGCGACTTCCTGTACGAGTCGCGGCTCGGCATCCTGCTCGTCGCTGCGACCGCGGTCGGCTACGCGCTCGTGCACCGGTTCAGCCGCGCGCCTCGCGGGCTCGTCGTCGAGACCGCCACGTTGTTCGCGGCTTCGATCGCGATCGTGGTCACGCTGTTCATGTCGCCGACCGCGACCGATCGCGTGTTGTTCGCGTCGGGCGTGCTGCTCGTCGCAGCCTGTGCGCCGTGGATGCGGTTCATGTTCGCGTCCGAGGTCGTGCGGCGGTTCGTGGTCGGTGCGTGCATCGTCGCGTGCGGCTATCACTTCGTGCGATTCATCCAGACGTCGGCCGTGGTCGTGGACGAGAATGCCGACCGCGTCGCTCTCCTCGCTGCGGCACAGGCCGGAAGCGTCGTCGTCTTGCCGTCCTACGATCCTGCGCGCCGCACGCGCTGGCAGCTCGGCGACGACTTTCACTACGACGTCCGCAACTACGTCGCCGGCGAGCTCTACGACGTCGCGCGGATCGATCTCGACGCGCGCGACCCGACACCGGCGCCTCACATCACGGCGGTCCGCAGCTACGATCCTCCGTTCGCGCCCCATCACGCGCTCGCGCGGCTGCCGACGTATCGCGAGTTACTCGCCGCGCCGCTCCCAGTCTGGCTCGGCGGCCGGCTCGCCGGTGACCGCGACCACGCACTGACAGAGCTCGTCCTCCGCGAGGACGAGCTGTTCGACGATCCGCAGCACCGACCGCTCTACGTCCTCGACTGGACCCCAGATCACGTGAAGCTCGTCGAAGGCCGACCCTACGCGGACGAGCGCGGACACTTCATCCGGGTGCGCAACCCACCTGCGAACGTCGAGTCCGCGTACGTTGTCGGCTGCAAGTGGTTTCACAGCGTCGAGCTCGCCGGCGATCTGATTCCGATCGACGAACGGTACTGCCGCGGTCCGTTCACCGCGATCCTGTGCGAGCCAGAGCGCTGCTGGGTCAGCGGTTGGTTCTAGAAAAATCCCCAGCGGGTGCTGCCGCGCAGGCTGATCGTCGTCACCGAGATGTCGCCCGCGAATGACGCGAACCGGACCTCGAGCCCGTACGACCGATCGCGGCTCTGCAGCCAATCGATGCCGCCGCCGAGCTGGACCACGAATTCGTCACTCGCGCCGTGCTGATCGATCGGGCCGCCACCCGCCGCGACGCCGCCGATGCCACCGAACGCGTACGGGACCCACGTGAAGATGTCGAACCGGTAGGTGAACCCGACCGCGGCGAGCCCGGCGAACGAGCTCGGGCTCTCCTTCTTGGTCGGATCGTTACCACCTCGGAAGAACGCGCCCGCGAGGTCGGCGCGGAGCGAGAAGTCGCTGCCGACCGTGTACTCGTAGCCGAGCCCGAGGCTCGTGCCCCAGTCCGGTGTGACGTCGGGCGGGGCCATCGAGCCCTTCTTGACCCCCGGGGTCGAGAACGTCGCGAAGCCGGCGCTCACCGAGAGCGCACGCTCGCCATCCGCGTACGCGGGCGAAACCAGCGCGATCACGGGCAACAGTGCGAGGGCTCGCGAGGTCCAAGCCACCAAACCCCTGAATTGTGCTACATCGCGGTTCGCCGTGGCCGACAAGGAAGACAAAAAAACCAAGGACGCTCCGGCGTCGAAAGCAACCCCGACGTTCGACCCCAAGCCGGTCAACGTGGGTGGTGAATCGCTGGTCGATCGGATCTACCCGCATCGCAAGAAGATCGGGATTTTCATCCTGTTGGGCTTCGCGGTGTGGGCGGTGATCGCGGTCGTCATTCACTTCCGCGACGCCGGCCAGGAGAAGAAGGCCGAGAAGCTCGCGGCCGTGCTCGATGTCGCGAGCGGCAAGGTCGTCGACCCTGCCACACCGGTCGATCCGAACAACCCGCTCAAGAACAAGTTCCCCACGTTCACGAGCGACGCGGACCGCGCCAACCATGTCCTCGATGCAATGGCGAAGTCGGGCGCCGAGCTCGGTGGCGCCGCGTTCAAGGGCTCGCTGCTGATCAAGGCCGGCAAGCTCGACGAGGCGATCACCGAGTACAAGCGCGGCCAGAACGCGAAGGGTCTCGATGGCGTGCTCGCACGCGAGGGCCTGGGCCTCGCCGAAGAGATGAAGGCCGAAGCCGAGAAGGACGCTGCCGCCCGCCAGAAGGGGCTCGAGGCCGCGCTCGCGACGTTCGCGACGATGCAACCCGACGACACCGGCCCGCGCTACGCGTACGCGCTCTATCACCAAGGCCGCATCCAAGCGCTGCTCGGCAAGACCGCCGACGCGAAGGCCACGCTCGAAAAAGCCAAGGCCGCCGGCAAGGACTCTGCCGAGCTCGGACCGCTCGTCGACGAGCGGATCGCCAGCCTCGGCACCTGATCAGTTACAGAACACATGAAGCTCGCCCTCGTCACGCCCGTCGTCACCCTGTTGTTCAGCGCCGCGTGCGGCCTGCCGATCGATGCTCGCCACGCCGACGCGATGAGCGCCGAGCGGCGCGAGCCGCTCGCCGAGGACCGACTGTCGCTGAAGTGGAAGTTCATCACGTCGGATCGCTCGACGGAGATCGCGCCGCAGGAGTTCGCCGCCCCGGCGATCTCGGCCGATACGCTGTACGTCGGCTCTGCCGGTGGGCGGTTCTTCGCGCTGCGCTCCTCGACCGGTGAGGTTCGCTGGAAGAAGCAGCTCGGCTCGGTGGTGTGCGCACCGCTCGTCGATCGTGGCTTTCTCTACATCGGCACGAACGATGGCTTCCTCGTCGCGCTCGACTCGCAGACCGGCGACGAGAAGTGGCGCTATCAGGGTCGCGGCCCGATCGAGCAGACACCGACGTCGACGGGCGATCTGATCGTATTCGCGAACGAGGCCGATCAGGTGATCGCGCTCGACTCGCTGACCGGCAAGTTCAAGTGGCAGTACAAGTCGGAGACTCCCGAGGAGTACACGCTGCGCGGCCACTCGGGCGTGCGGCTCGACGGCGACCTCCTGTACGCCGGGTTCTCGAACGGCACGCTGGTGGCGCTCCGCAAGGACACCGGCTCGGTCGCGTGGTCGACCTCGCTCAAGGCCGATGCGGATCGGTTCATGGACGTCGACGCGACCCCGATCGTGCTCGGGGCCGTGCTCTACGCGTCTTCTTCATCGGGCGGCGTCTACGCGCTCGACAAGATGACCGGGCTCGTGAAGTGGCGCGTGCCGTTCTACGACGTCGCGCTACCGAGCTCGACCGGCAACGTCGGCGGGCTCGCGACCGATGGCAAGGCGATCTACG
>JBDUAS010000149.1:0-16889 GCA_040004535.1 Deltaproteobacteria bacterium | reverse complement strand
TCCATGACGTCGTCCATCCGCGTGATCAGCGTGTGGATCTGATCGCGATCGATCGGCGTGATGAACGTCTTGTGCAGCGCCTCGACGCAGCGGTGCGTGATCGTGTCGGTCTCGTGCTCGATATCCGAGATCCGCCGGCACTTCGCCGCGATGTTCGCGCCGGTCGTGACCATCGACAGGAACTCTTTGGTCCCCTCGATCGTCAGCGCGGCGTGTTCCTCGAAGAAATCAAAGAAGCTGGTCTCGCGCGGGAGCAGGCGACCGAACATGTACCCAAGCCTGTAACACGGTAGCGATCATCGCGTCACGTCAATCGAAGCGTCCCGTGCGGAGAAACGCGCTGGCGAGTCGCAGCGTTACCGGAGAATTCATGATCCGGGTGTGGGGCGCGTCGACCTCCGCGAACGCGGCCATCCCGGTGAGCTTGGTTTCTTCGACGGCGACCGTCCCGTGAAGGTGCGTGATCGAGTGCTTGCGCGACGGGTAGGTGTGGCTCCAAGTCTCGAAGTCCTGGGCGCGCTATACTCTACATCGCGTGGAGCTCGAGCCCTGCCGCGACGAGCCGCGCTTGTAAGGCGCCGCCCATCGCGATCGAGGGGGTCGTCACGCCGCCCTGCGACGCGAGCGGGTCGAAGGCGAGGCACATCGCGGACTCGCCGAGCATCTTCGACGTCGAGGCGTAGCCGGGATCGCCATTCGGATCGGCGACCACGTAGTCGAGGCGTTCGCCGTCACGCTGTGCGACGAAGTGCACGGTCCAGTGGCCGCGCTCGCGCGTCGCCTCGTCGGGCCCTTCGCCGGATTTCGGCGCGCGCGCTTCGAGCATCTTGCGCAGCTTCCGCGACCGCATCGCGAGCGCGAGCGTGCCGAGCCCTGCGGTGATGCCGGCGGCCATCACGAGCCCCTTCGCGCTCTTCGGCGTCGTCATCACCTCGCGATAGACAAAGTCCTCGCCCCACGGAAATCCAGCGAGCGCGTGCGAGCGGCGTACCACTCGCGAGTTCGTCGAGGCCATCACGAACGGCACGGTGAACATGTTCACCGTCGCGTCCCACCGCGGCGTGGTTTCGTCGGGCGCGGCCGGGCGCTGCGCGCGAGGGTCCGGATCGAGCCCGTACGGATTGCCGAGCACGCGGCGGACCTCGCGATTCTCCATCGCGTCGGCGATCACGAACATGCTGCCGGCGGTGCCGCCGGAGAATCCGCCCGAGATCTTGCCGTAGTACGCGGTCACCGAGTGCGCGGGCGCGCCGAAGCGCGCGATGAACTCCTGCTGGGTCGCCCACGTGCCGAGGTCGCTCGGGATCGAGTCGAAGCCCGACGCGTGAACGATTCGAGCACCCGTCCTGCGCGCGGTCTCGTGGTGCGCATCGATCATCGTCCGCATCCAGCTGACCTCGCCGGTGAGATCGCAGTAGTGCGTGCCGGCGGCCGCGCAAGCACCGACGACCTCGCTACCGTATTTCGTGTACGGCCCGACGGTCGTGCAGATCACTTTGGTGCGCGCGGCGAGCGCCGCACACGCCTCGGCATCGAGCGCATCGGCGACGATGACCGGCACGTCACTCTTCAGCGACCGCCGGACCTCCTCGAGCTTGTCGGGGTTGCGGCCCGCGAGCGCCCACCGCATCCCGTGCTTGTCGAGGTACTGCGCGACCAGCTTGCCCGTGAAACCGGTCGCACCGAGGAGGACGAGATCGAAGTCGCGCACGCGCGGACGATAGCGCGTTCAGGCTCGAGGCGACTACGTACTCGTACACGTGTCACGTGCACGTGCACGATCTGGATTCGCGCTCGCGGTTTCGATCGATCCGATCCTGGCGACTCGAGCGTTCCACCTATGTGCCCGGCTTTCACCGCCCGATTTGCACCGGGCCGGTTCACTACTCCGGTTTCCAGACCCATGGATCAGCCGAACCCCAGACGTGGACGAGCACGAGCACGTGTACGGTTCTACGGTCTGCCGGCGGCCATCAGGTCGCCGAGGATCCGCCAGGTCATCCCCCAGATCGTGAAGCCCTCGTAGCTCCAGCTCGGGAACGTCCGCTCGGTGCCGGGATACGTGAACGTGCTGTCGTACGTGCCCGCGGCGGCGTGCTCGAGTGGCAGCCAGAACGCCGATAGCGCCTCCGGCCCGACGCTCGTCGGCAACGCCTCGGGAGTGACGAACGCGAACGGCGTGACCTCGATGCCCATCGGTCCCGCGGACAGCGGCTGCAACACCGGTAACGGTCCGACGAACCGGGTCGCGCGTAGATCGAGACCGAGCTCTTCCTCGGTCTCGCGGATCGCGGTCGCGAGTAAATCCCCGTCGCTCGCGTGGAACCCACCACCGGGCAGCGAGATGTGACCCGACCATGGATCACCCTCGCGATCGACGCGCTTCATCAACAGCACGCGCGGCCCGCTCGGGTCGTCGTGGACGAGCGCAGCGACCGCCGCGCGCTTGCGTCCGTCATCGGGGGGCCGGACGTCACGCGCCGGCAGACGTCCGATCAAGCGCTCGACAAACGGCGACATCCCCACCTGTATAGCTCAGGCTTCCTCGGAGAACATCCGCGGCTCGACCGCACCTGCACCGATCGCCTCGACCAGCCGGTCGAGCGAGCGAACGAGCTCCGTGCGCGGCTTGTCGGGCATTGTCGCGACGGCGTGGATGATACGGGCCTGCAGCGGCTGCGGCACCTTCGCGACGAGCCGTTGCCCGGCCGGCGTGAGGCCGAGCTCCGCGCGCCGGCGATCGATCGCACTGGTCGAGCGCTTGACGAGCTTCTTCGCGACGAGCTTCGCGACCACCGTCGACACCGAGCTCTGGTCGGTCAGCGTACGTTGCGCGAGCTCCGCGAGCGAGCTCGCGGGCGCGGTCGCGAGCGAGTGCAGCACGAACAATTGCGCGGCGCCGAGCTCGTGGCCGGCCTTCGCATCGCGATCCGCGAGCCGGATCATCCGCACGAGCCGGCGGAGCGAAGTCATGACCTCCGCCGCGTCCGAATCATGGGCTCCCATGGATCGGAGCTATATCACGAGTTGCGTGAAGCCCTTTGCTGGCCGTGCGAACAGGAATCCCTGCAACAGGTCGATGCCCGCGTCGATACACGCGGTCCGTTCACCCTCGGTCTCGACGCCCTCCGCGACGACCCGGCTGCCGAGCTCGCGGCAGAGGCCCGCGATCGAAGCGACGATCCGCCGCTTCTTGGTGTGGCGATCGAGATCGCGGATCAGCGACATGTCGAGCTTCACGACCTCGGGTTCGAGCGTCGCGAGCGCGCCGAGGGCCGCATAGCCCGCGCCGAGGTCGTCGACCGCGATGCGATAGCCGAGCCGCCGCAACATCGCGACGCGCGCGGAGCCGACCGCTGGATCGATGCTGGTGCGTTCGGTGATCTCGAGGACCACGCGGTTCGAGTGCTGCGCGAGCGGGCTCGCCGCCGAGTACAGCTCTTCGTCGGTGAGCTCGAGCCCGTGAACGTTGACGAACAGCAGCGCGTTGCTCGGAGCGTCCGCGATCGCGGTGGCCACCGCGGCACGCACGGTGCGGCCGATCTCCTGGATCCGATCCAAGCGCTCGCCGGTCGCGATGAAGATATCGGGCCTGCGCAGCGATTCTTCCTCGGTGCGGAGCAGCGCCTCGTACGCGTAGATCGACCGCGTCGACATGTCGACGATCGGCTGGAACGCCATCCACGACTGCTGGATCGCGTTGCCGAACCGACCCTCGAGCGCCTCGCGATCCGGAATCGACCCGCCGTAGAGCTCGCGCGCGTACGACTCGGCGCGTCGGCGCATGCGCTGGACGCCGTGAACACGTGCAGCACGCGCGACCGCCGACGCGAGGACCTCGTGATCGAATGGCTTCGTGATGTACGAGATCGCGCCTTGATCGAGCGCGCGAACCGCACCGTGCAACGACGGGTCGCCGGTCATCAGCAGCACCGGCAGATCGCCGTCGCGCTGGCGCAGCTCGCGCACGAGGCCGAAGCCGTCGAGCTCGGGCATGTTGACGTCGGACAGCACGCAATCGAACGGCGCCTTCGCCGCCTCGACCTCGGCGATCGCAGCGCGGCCGTGATCGGCGAGCACGACGGTCCAGCCCTCGCTGTTGAGCACGCGAGCGCAGACCCGCCGGATCGCGATGTCGTCGTCGACAACAAGTACGCGCCCGAGGTGAACCCTGTTGCCGCCGCCCTGTATTGCCATGCTACCGCCCAGCGCCGTGCTTCGATGCGAGCACGATCTCGAGAGCCGTACGCAGCTTGCTCTCGTCCCAGGGCTTCAGAAAGTAGCGGTGCACCGAACCCTCGTTGACCGCACGCGCGGCGACATCGAGGTCGCGGTTCGCGGTGACGAGAAAGCGCACGGTGTCCGGATACACCAGCTTGACGTGCGCGAGCAGATCGAGCCCGTCGCTGTCGGTGCCCATCGAGAAATCGGAGATCACCGCCGCGTAGGCGCGGAGCTTGAGCGCGTCGAGTGCTTCGCGCGGCGAGCCGGCCTCCATCACTTCGTGGCCACGCAGCGTCCGCCGCATCGCCGAGCGAATGTCGGGGTCGTCATCGCAAATCAAGATCGCAGCCACCAGTTCACACTACCCTTTCTAGACGCGCCCTGGGAGGCGCAGTACGAAACTCGGACCGTCGGTGCGTGCCTCGTACTCGATCCTTCCACCATGTGCTTCGGCCACGAGCCGGCAGAAGTAGAGGCCCATTCCGCGCTTGCCGCCTTTGCCCCGGACGTACTTGCCGAACAGCGTCGCGCGGATGTTTTCGGGAATCTGGGGCCCGGTGTTCGAGACCCAGATTTCGACGGCGCCCTCGGCAGGTTCCGGCCAGGGCCGCGCGCCGAGCCTGATCGCGCCGGCGTGACCGCAATAGCGGGCGGCATTTCCGAACAGGTTGTGCAGCACGCGTTCGACGAGGCCGGCGTCGAATCGCCCGACCAGCGTGGGGTCGCAGATGTTCTCGAACGTGACGCCGGGCGCGATCGACGCCGCATGTACGTCGATCACCGACTGCAGCAAATCGCGCACGTTCGTGATCGCGACGGTCGGCTTGACCGCCGCGTCCTCGAACCGCGCGATGTCGACGAAGTTCGCGACGAGCCCCGACATCCGGCGCACCGATCGCAGCGTCGCTGCAATCGCGTCCGTGACCTCGGCGTCTCCCTTCACTACATCGACCAGATAGGCCAGGTTGTTGAGGCTCACCGCGAGGCCATTGTTCAGATCGTGCGCGAGCAGCGCACTCGCCTCCTGGCCGTAGACCAGCCGGCGCTCGGCGGCCTCCTTTTCGAGGCGAACGTGCACGAACGCACGTTGCGTGCGCACCGCCGCGGATACCCGCCTCCGCAATTCACTCATCGGCACGGGCTTGACGACATAGTCATCGGCGCCGGCTTCGAATGCGTCGGCGCGGCGCTGCTCGTCGTCGTGGCCGGTCAGCACCATCACGTGCACCGCGCCACCATGTAGGCGCTTGAGCTCCGCGATCACCGCGAGCCCGCCGATGTTCGGCATCTCGAGATCGACGATCGCCACATCCGGAGGGGTCGAGGCAGCCTGGGCGAACGCATTCTCCGCATCGTTCGCAGTCACGACCTGGAAGCCCGCGCTCGCGAGCCCCGCAGCCATCTGGCGACAGATCGCGACATCATCATCGACCACGAGCAACCGCACCGAGCTCGGCAGCATCGTTGGGTCGGCCGCCTCCAAAGACATCGGTGTGGTGATAATATCAGCAAGGGGAATGGTGAGCAGCGAAGCCCGCGGCCTCGATCCGAAACGCCTCGCCGACGTCGTCCTAGCCGCCGCCGTCCGGTCGCAGACGGAAACCGTCTATTTGGAACCGACGAACGACGAGACGTACACGTTCTCGTTCGAGCGCGGCGGCCAGACGATCACGACCGTGCAGGTCGAAGCGCTCTCCGGCGCCGCGACCGTCGCTCGGCTCGCGTACATCGCGAACCTCGACCTCGCCGCGACGAGTGCGACGAGCGCGGTGACGAAGGTCCGCACCGGCGATCGCGAAGCGGACGTCGTGATCACGCTGCGTCCGACCCACGGGTTGCGCGCCGAGATCGTCGTGATGCCGTCACGCGGGGGGCGCGCGCGCACGGCGCCTCCGGTATCTCTCGGCGGCATCGGCGACGTGATCGGCAACTACCGGATCGTCGAGCCGCTCGGCGAGGGCGGCATGGGCACCGTGTATCGCGTCGATCACGTCGCACTCGGCCGGTCGTACGCGCTCAAGGTGTTGCGCTCGCGCGTGTTCGAGAAGGATCCGACCGCCGGCCAGCGGTTCTTGCGCGAGGCGCGAGCCGCCGCACGCGTGCGTCACCCGAACATCGGCGACGTGTTCGACTTCGGTCACCTCGGCGACGGTCGCCCGTACTTCGTGATGGAGCTGCTCGCGGGCGAGAGCCTCGCGGATCGCGTCGCGCGCGAGGCGTTGCAAGCACCCGACGTGGTGACGATCGCGCGCCAGCTCGCGGCCGCGCTCGCGACGGTGCACGACCACGGGGTCGTCCACGCCGATGTCACGCCGTCGAACGCGTTGATCATCAGCGACGAGCCGCTGCACGTGAAGCTGATCGATTTCGGTCTCGCGGCGATCGCCGGCGAGGCGTTCAGCGAGCAGGAGAGCGACTTCGTGCTCGGCACGCCGAGCTACATCTCGCCCGAACAGCTGCGCGGGTTGCCGGCGACGGATCGCTCCGATCAATACGGATTGGGCGCGGTGCTGTTCGAGCTGGTCACCGGCCGGCCGCCCTACATCCACAAGGATCTGCGCGAGCTGTGCATGATGCACATCCAGGCGCCGATTCCGGTCGTCGAGAGCCCACACGGACCTCTGCCCGCGAAGCTCGCCGACGTGATCACGACGTGTCTGCAGAAATCTCCGCAGCAGCGCTTCCCCGGGATGCGCGCGATGCTCGCCGCGCTCGACGAGATCGATCGCGTCGCCCAGCAACGCGGCTGGAGAAAGTGGCTGGGATGAGGAAGTCCCTCGTGGTTTGCGTCGACGACGACGAGCAGATGGTGATGAGCGTCGCCCGTTCGCTGCGCCGCGAGCCGTCGCTAGAGATCCGCACGACACTCGATCCCGACGAGGTCCTCGAGTGGCTCGCGAAAGAGGAAGTTGCCGTGCTCGTGTCGGACTACGAGATGCCAAAAATGACCGGCGCGCAGCTCGCGGGTAAAGCGCGTCGCGTGCGGCCCGAGACCGTCCGGATCCTGTTGACCGGCATGCGCTCGCTCGAGACCGCGATCGACGGCATCAACCAGGGCGAGATCTTTCGGTTCATCAACAAGCCGTTCGTCGACAAGGTGCTGCATGCGGCCGTGCTCGAGGCCGTCCAGCGTCACGAGGAATTGCTCGCGTTGACCGGCGACCGCGCACGGCGCGAGCGCCGCGATGCACTGCGGGTCGAGCTCGAGACCGAGTACCCCGGCATCTCGCACGTCGTCCGCCAGCAGGACGCGGTCGTGGTGTCTTCCGATCCGTGGGACGACGCGATCGCACTCGGCCTCACCGGCCTCGACCGAAAGCTGGAGCAATAGGCCGTGACCGACCATCTCGACGAATCCGGCTCGCCCTGCAAGCGCCATCCGCCGGCGTCCGCCTCGAACCTGATGGCGATGGCGCTGCTCGGCTCGCGGATGCCGAGCTTCCATCACGACGTCGCGTCGAAGCTCCAGAGCTTGATGATGGCGGTCGACGAGCTGTCCGAGCTCGCCGAAAATATCGATGCCAGGGCGGCCGCGACCGCAGCGACGACCGCGGTCAAAGAGCTCACGAATCTGTTCTTGACGAACCGTGCGCTCGGTAAAGCGCCGCAACGCCGGCCTACGCCGGTCGCAGAAGTGTTCGCGCGCGCGGCCGAGCGCAGCGGCGTCAAGACCGCGGGCGAGCTCGCGACGTGCAACGTCGATATCGCGCTGCCGTCGATCATCCACGCATGCGCGGTAATCCTGGATCTCGCGGCAGGCCCGCTCGCCCACGGCCGCACCGTCGATCTCACCGGCCAGGCGAAGCATCAGATGCTCGAGGTCGTGGTCACCGGGCCGCCGAACACGCCGCTGCCGCCAAACGCCGGTGACGTGCTCGCCCTCGTGTCGTTCGCGCTTGCACGCGAAGGCGGCGAGCTGCGCTGTGGTGCCGATCGCTACACGATCAGGTTGCCGCTCACGTCGTAGGCCGCGCAGATCTGGGCGTCGAGCTCCCGATCGCGTTGTGCCGTCGGTGCGATGAGCTGGAGCTCCGCGAGCTCGACGATTCGCGCCCGTAACGCCGGCGCGGGCTGCGCGATCGGCAGCTTGGTGATGAACTCGCGCTTCGGCCGGACCGCACCGTTCAACGCCGGCGGAAATCGGCGGCGGGCGTACCACGCGTAGAGCTTCGAGCTCAGCACCGCGAGCAAGAACCGATCGCCGGTACCGAGGATCCACACGGTGGTATCGGGCACGAGTCCGATCGTGTCGAGCGCGCAGACCGGTGCGGTCTGGATGTCCTGATAGAACAAGCGCGGCGCGGTCGATTCCGCGAGCGCGCCGATCGGATCTTGCAGCTCGTACCACTTGTACGCACCGGGCTTGCGGCCGGTGCCGGGCTCGAGCTGCGCGCGCAGCGGTGCGAGGTGGCGGCGGATCGCCGCTGGCAGCGCGACGCCTCGATCGCACATCAGCAAGTAACGATCGGCGGGCTCGACACGCCAGCGGCGAAGATCGCGACCCTTCACGAACGGCCGGATCAACGGTTCGCACGCCGGATCGACGTCGAGGATCCGCGTGCGCGTCGCTCGATCGATCACGAACGCACGGTTGCACCCGGTGACGACGCCGCGGCTCGGCCCGCTCGCTGCGCCGAGCGTCGCGCCGAGCGTCGGCAGCGCGGCCCAGCGCGTGAAGATCTGCGCGTCCGCGTGATCGTCGAGGTGCCACGGATCGCCATTGCGGTCTACCCGCGCGTGGTCCGCACCGCGTTCGCCATAGACGATGCACGGAAACGCATCGTGATCGGGAAACGCACCGGCCGCCTCGACGATCGCTTCGATGCTGCCCTCGCGTGCGAGCCAGGCCCGCAGCGGTCGCGCATACGCGGCGGTCAGCCATTTCGACGGCACGATCACGCCATAGCGGCCGCCCGAGCGCGCGAGGCGATGCGCGAGCTCGAGAAAGTACACGTAGAGATCGGCGCCACCGTCGTAGCTCGCGTAGCCGCGCAGCGCGTGCTTGGTCGCCGGCGCCAGCTTCTCCTGGCGGATGTACGGAGGATTGCCGACGACCGCATCGAACGGGTCCCATGCGAGCGCGAGCGCGTCACCGGTGCGGAGGTGGGCTGCCGGTACCGGCCCACCCGCGAACGCTTCGACGACCGCCCGTGCGGTCGCGACCGCCGCAGGATCGAGATCCGCGCCGAACACGCAGTGCTGCGCGACGAGGCGCTTCGCATCGGGCCCGCCGTGCGCCGTCGCGAGAAAGCGGACGATCTCGACGAGGAACGCACCTTCGCCGATCGCGAAGTCGCACACGCGTAGCGCGAGGAGCGCGTCCCCGCGCTTGCCGGCGACGAGCGGCGCGAGCGTGCGCTCGACGATCTGCGCCGCGACCGCACGCGGGGTGTAGACCACGCCGAGCTTTGCGACCGCCATCGCCTACACACTAACGTATGCTCGCGGGCGATGCGCCTCTTCGAGTCCGCGCCGCTGCCGTTCGCCGCGGTCGGTTTCGCCCTGCTCGCGACGTGTTGTCCCGCCGAGCCGGCGAAGGCGACGTTGGTCCAGCCTGTCGCGCCGGCCACCCCGGCGCCAGCGCCCGCACCGATGCCGCAGCCGCCTGCCGGGCCGCCGGCTGCCGGGCCGCCGGTCGCGCGCACCGTCGACGTCGTCGACCACCAGTTCGGGCTGACGGTGGCGGACCCGTATCGCTGGATGGAGGGCATCGGCAACATCGAGTACACGACGTGGCTCGCGGCGCAGGGCGGATACGCGAAGGGCGAGCTCGCGAAGCTGGCGAACCGCGACGAGCTGTTCAAGCGGCTCCGCGAGCTCGGGCTCGGGCTGACGTCGGTCTACGGCGTCGAGATCCAGGCCGGCCGCACGATCTACTCCGAGCTGCCGGCCGGCGCGCAGCTCGCGAAGCTGATGACGCGCGATGCCCAGACGCCGCGCGTCTTGCTCGATCCCGAGAAGCTCGGCACGGGAGACAACCACGCATCGCTCAACGCGTACTCCCTGTCGCCGGACGGCAAGTACGTCGGTTTCGTGATCGCGATGGGCGGCGGCGAGGTCGGCCAGATCCACGTGATGGAGACCGCGACCGGCAAGGAGCTCGCGGACATCGAGGAGCCCGTGTGGGGCGAGTTTGCTCCGTCGTGGCTGCCCGACGGCAAATCGTTCTTCTTCATCCAGATGGTCAAGCCGGCAGAAGGCGGCGACCCGATGCAGAACATGATCACGCGTTATCACAAGCTCGGCGATCCGGTCGCGAAGGACGTCACCGTGCTCGGCCGCGAGCCCGACGCGACGTTCAAGCTGCTACCGCAGGAGTTTCCAAACGTGTGGATCGATCCCGGCTCGCCGTGGGCGATCGCCCAGGTCGGTGGTGCACGCAGCGAGCAGCGGATCGCGGTCGCGCGGGTCTCGGAGCTCGATCTGAGCGGCAAAGCCAAGACGCCGTGGAAGATCGCGGTGGGCTCGCGCAGCTCTCGCGCATGGCCTGGGGCGGCAAACCGGTTCCGCTCGCGCTGCCCGGGGAAGGTTGGGCCACGGGCCTCATCACCGACATGAAGCGCGACGGCGTGACGTTCGGGTTCACCACGTGGTTAAAGCCCGGCGCCTATTTCGCCTACGATCCGAAGACGAAACAGACCGCTCCGACGGACCTCGCGTCGACGAGCAAGTTCATCGACGACAAGATCGTAGCGACCGAGGTCGAGGTCCCGAGCAAGGACGGCGCGCAGGTACCGTTATCGATCCTGCACTACAAGGACGGCACGCTCGATGGCTCGCACCCGACGCTGATCTCCGGCTACGCCGCGTACGGCAGCAGCACGCACGCCTATTTCTCGACCGGCCGGATCGCGTGGCTCGAACGCGGCGGCGTGTACGCGATCTGTCACGCGCGCGGCGGCGGCGAGAAAGGCCGCAAGTGGCAAGACGACGGCTCGCGCGAGCACAAGCTCAACGGGATCGCAGATGTGATCGCGTGTGGCGAGTACCTCGTCGCGCACCACTACACGACGCCCCAGCACCAGGCGATCGAAGGTGGTAGCGCCGGTGGGATCTTGATGGGCCGCGTGCTCGTCGAGCGTCCCGATCTGTTCGCGGCGGTGCGTATCGCCGTCGGTATGGTCAATCCGCTTCGCATTCTCGCGGCGGAGAATGGCCCGAACCAGATCGGCGAGCTCGGCGATCCCAGCACCGAGGCCGGCTACAAGTCGATCCTCGCGTACGACCCGTACTTGAACGTCAAGCCGCAGACCGCGTACCCGGCGGTGATCTTCACGATCGGCCTCAACGATCACCGCGTCGCGCCGTGGATGACCGGCAAGATGGCGGCGCGGCTGCTCGCGACCACGACGAGCACCCACCCGATCCTCGTGCGGGTCCAGGAGGACGCGGGGCATGGCATCGGCTCGACGCGCGACCAGGGCTTCGCGGAGACCGCGGATGTCTGGGCGTTCCTGCTCCACCAGTTCGGTCGGTAGCTGTCTCCTCGGAGCTGCGATCGCGGTCCCCGGGCGACAGCAGCGTGCCTCGAACCGGCCACGACTCGCGGGGTTACCGCTGGCACCTGGCTCGCACTACCGCCGAGGATGTTGCAGCTGTCGTCCGTCGATCTCGCCGCCGTCACGGGAGGCGCCAAGGCCAAAGGGGGCGGCTCGTTGATCGAGGCGACCCACCTCGAGCCGGTGAGCTACGCACCACCGCCCGCGAACCACGGCCTCGACCTGGCCGCACAGCTCGGCCTCGGCGGCGGCGCCGGCTCTGGAAAGCATTCCAAATGACGATCACCCAGATCGATCCGTTCGAGCTCGCGACCGTGTGGGGCGGCATGAACCTCGAGGGCGTGCCTGAATCGACGAACGTCGAGGACCGCCGAGGCCTGACGCGGTACCAGAGCATGCACGTGAAGACGCCGCCGGCCACGCCGTTGCCACCGATCGTGCGCACGCCGAATGACCTGTCGCATCAGGCCGGGCTCGACGACATCACGAAAAAGATCAGGCTACCGAAGCATCGGCCTTAGTCGCCTTCGGGTTCACGAGCGGCAACACGAGCACGAGGCTCGCCTGGATGGCAGCGGCGACGAGGTAGATCGTGGTGTAGCTCCAGGTCGTGGTCGCGTCGCCGGCGTGCGAGTACGCGAGCGTCGACGACAAGTTCGACATCGCCATGTAGATCGCGAACTGCGACGCGCCGATCGCTTTCCAGGTGACGTCCATGCACAGCGCGAACAGCGACGCGGTCATCATGCCGACGAGCAGCGGCTCGATCCAGAACACGCTGTAGACGAACGTGTGACTCGCCCAGTGCGCCTCGCTCTGCGACCAGAACACGTAGTAACCGGCGAGCACGAGCGACGCGATGCCGGCGAGCAGGCGATGACCTACGCGATCCGCGAGGTAGCCGCCCGCGGCCGCGCCTAGTCCACCCGCGACGAGGCCCCAGCCGCCGACGAGGCTCGCATAGGTCTCGGGATCCCAGCCGAGCTGGCGCGTGAACAGGCCGTTGCCGATCGCCGAGAGCAGCGCGGTCGCGAGGTTCGAGATCAGCATCACGACGACGACCAGCAACGCCGAGCGCAGTGCGGTGCGGTTCTCCCAGATCACCGATCCGACGGAGCGGCCGGCGAACGTGCGCTTCGCCCACGCGATCACCGCGGTCCACACCGCCGCCCGCTTCGGCTCGTCGCCGATCGGTCGCTCGCGGATGAACAGCGGCAGCAACATGATCGAAGCGAGGATCGTGGTCTGCACGATCAGCGCGCCACGCAGCGACGTCCACGCGATCACGTGCGCGAGCCCGGTGCCGCCGATCGCGCCGCCGATATACTTCGACGCGTACATCAGGCCGTTCGCGCGGCCGCGCTCCGCTTCGTCGAGGAGGTCGACCGCGAGAGCGTCGACCGCGACGTCTTGCATCGAGTTGAACACGGTGTGGATGAACACCATCCACGCGAGCAGCCGAACGCTCTCGGTCAGATCCGGGATCAGGATCATCGTACCGATCGTCAGCGCCATCATGCCCTGCGCGAGCACGATCCACGGCCGGCGCCGGCCGAACCGCCGGCTCGGGAACGCGTCGATCAAGAAGCCCCACGCCCACTTGAACGAGTACGGCAACGTCGTCATCGCGAGCACACCGCCGAGCGCGTCGTCGGAGACGCCGCTCGCGGACAGGTACGCCGGCAGCGTGATGGCCGTGAACGCCCACGGGATGCCCTGCGCTACGTACATCACGCAGAGCGTGAACAACCGCAGTCCGCGGCGCTCCGCAAGGCTCACCGGCGTAGCGTACAATAACGCGGTGCGTACCTTCCTGTTCCTCGCGCTGATCGGCTGCGTCCAGCCGCGCAGCCAGCGGTGCAAGCAGGTCTGCGCCCGCGAGTCCGAGTGCGTCGCGTCGACGTCGAGCTCGATCCCGTTCGACGAGAAGGAGTGCATCGCGGCGTGCGCGGTGCTCGAAGGCGATCCGGACAACCTCGCGAAGGTCCAGAAGCACGCCGAGTGCGTCGCGAAGCACACCGCCTGTAACGAAGTGCTCGACTGTCAGTGACTCCCTAGGCGTGATCGTCGACGTGATCGCCCTCGTGATCGTGGGCGTGCACGGCCAAGATCACGAGTCCGATCACGACCACGACCAAGTAGGGACAACCCCTTAGTCGACGTCTTCCGCGCTCTCGAGGATCTCGGTGATGAAGTCGCGCCGCAGGTGAATCAGGCTGGCCGCGCCGATCCATTCGCGCGCGCTGAACACGCTGCCGCCCGGCTTGATGACGTTGCCGTCCACTTCCTCGCCCTTGATGTCGAGCACGCACGTCTTGTGCAGCGCGCGGGCGCGGGCACAGTCGTCGGCGTGCATCGTGGTGGCGTCGGCATTCTTGGTGGGTGCTGGCGCTGGAGCCGGTGCCTGGGCGGAGGCCAGAGAAGCGGTGCAGAGGACGGCGGCGGCGAAGAGCGTGCGCATACCAGGGCGACACGCGAGGCGTCACCTGGTTGCGAGCCACAGATCGTGAACGTGCACGGGTCACGTGTCACGTGCACGATCCGGATCAGTCCGCCTTGCGCTCGGCGGCGCGCTTCTGCTCGGCGCGCCAGCGCTCGAAGTGGCGCTCGACGAGCTGGCGCTCCGCCCTCGCACGTGTCAGCTGCGCCCGCGCTGCATCGACCTCGGTCGTGCGTTGCTCGTGCGCGAGCTCCGCACGCAGTTGTTCGTCGCGCGCCCGGTCGAGCTCGCGCCGCCGCCGCGCCAGGAATTGATCGGCGACGGCGAGAGCGGCGGCGGTCCGAAGCGGCTCGCGCGCCTGATACGCCGCGCCCACCGCTGCGCGCGCAAGCTCGGTGCGCTCGCGTGCAGTTGCTACAGCCGCCGCGCTGACATGTGCGTCACCTACGGCGGTTGCGAGATTTCCGCGGCGCACGGTCTCCCCTTGCGCGCGCAGCTCGCGCAGCGGAGCGAGTCCGTAGCGATCCTCGGCCACCCCCGAATGTTACACTCCGCCCGAGTGGCCAACGCGGGCGAAGTACCGATCGACCGCTATGTCGTCCAGGAGCACCTCTCCGAGGGCGGCATGGGGGCGATCTACGTCGGCAAGAAGCTCGGTGCCGGCGGCTTCGAGATGGAGGTCGTGCTGAAGCAGCTCCTCCCGGAGTTCACGCAGCAAGAAGAGTTCATAGATCTTTTTTTACGCGAAGCGAAGCTGTCCGCGACGCTCGACCACGCGAACATCATCCACACGATCGATCTCGTCGCCGCCGGTGGCGAGTACTTCATCGTGATGGAGTACCTGCCGGGCGGTGATCTGCGCACGCTGCTCCGCAAGGCGAAGCGCCGCGGCAGGCGGTTCTCGCCGAAGGCCGCGATCTACATCTCGCGCGAGATCCTGTCGGCGCTCGCGTACGCGCACTCGAAGCGCGACTTCGACGGCAATCCGCTCAAGCTGATCCACCGCGACGTGTCGCCGTCGAACGTCCTCCTGTCGTATCAGGGCGAGGTCAAGCTGACCGACTTCGGCATCGCGAAGGCCGCGACGCACACGTCGCTGTTCTACAAGGTCAAAGGCAAGATCGGTTACATGTCGCCGGAGCAGGCGAAGAGCGAGGCGCTCGATCACCGCAGTGACCTCTACTCCGTCGCGGTGTGCATGTACGAGATCCTGACGGGCGAGCGGTTGTTCGTGCACGCGGGCCTGACGACGTCCGCCGACGAGATCTACTCGCAACCGGTCCCGCAGATGACTCGTAAAGTACCCGGGTTGCCTCAGGACTTCGACGCGATCATGCAGAAGGCGCTCGCGATCGATCCGGACGCGCGCTATCAGACCGCGGGCGAGCTCCAGGAAGCGTTGATGCGGTGCGCGCATCGCAACGGCCTGTTGATGTCGGCACCGGAGCTCGCGACCGAGCTGCGCGATGCGTGCGGGCCGACCGACCAGTGGCGCAGCGGCGAGGACGACGACGAGGATTTTGGTTCGCTCGCGGGCAAGCGCGCGGGCACCGAGGTCTACGACTCGAGCGACGACGATGACGACGAGGGCAGCGGCGAGCTCGACATCCGGCCGTCGGGACCGTTGTCGATCCAGTCGATCGCGGCGCGCGCGAAGTCGCCGACCAGGCCGCCGAGCAAGCTGCCGCCGCCGCGGCCGCCGCCGATTCCGGTCCGCGCGAAGACCGAGATCGAAAAATTTCACGGGATGGAGCTGACGTCGATCATCAACATGATCGACGTCGATCAGGCAGGTGCGAAGCCGCTCGTCGATCTGAGCTCCGCGCCGCCGCTCATGCTGGACTCGGGCCCGCAATCGCTCGCGTCGGGACCGAGCTCGATCTCGTCGCTCACCCAACACGGATCGCCGCCTCCACCGCGTCCGATTCCAACGCTGCCGCTGCCGATGCCGCAGGCACCGCGAAACGCGCCGCCACCGCGTGCGGTCGCGATGCCGGTCGCAGCAGCGCCGATGGCGCGCCCGTATCCCAGCGCGCCGCCGCCAACCCTGCGGCCTCCGCAGCGTTACGGCACACCGGCACCCATGCGGAGTGCGCTGCGGCCGTGGATCGTGATCGTCGCGATCCTCCTCGTCGCCGGCATCGTCGCGATCGTCGTCGCGATGTCGGGGCCGAATGTCGCTGCTGGAAGGTAGCGTCTTTCTTGGTGGATCAATGGGGGTGGGGGTCTAGACACCAGGCGTGCCAGCGTCTACCATGCTCTTCGCCAGGGGATGACCAAGGACCGGTCCAACGTCACCGCGCTGCTCGACGATGCTCCGTCGTATTCGCGCCAGAATGCCGGCGGCATCTTTGTCGTCATCAAAGGCCCCGATCGTGGCGAAGCGGTGCGGCTGACCGGCGAGCCCGTGTCGTTTGGCTCCGGTCCGCAATGCAGCCTCGTGCTCACCGACAAGACGGTGTCGCGCAAGCATCTCGAGGCGCAGCTCGTCGGCGACGAAGTGCTGATGATCGACTGCGGCTCGACGAACGGCACGTTCATTCAAGGCTCGCGGTTCGAGAAGATCTCGATCGGCTTCGGCGCCGAAGTGAAGCTCGGCCGGACCGTCCTGAAGTTCCTGCCCGACGAAGAGATCGTCGAGCCCGAGCCGTCGAACCAGATGGCGTTCGGTTCGATCGTCGGCGGCGACACCAAGGTCCGCCAGATGTTCACGCTGCTCGAGGACG
>JBDUAS010000629.1:0-1503 GCA_040004535.1 Deltaproteobacteria bacterium | reverse complement strand
TCGCGATCACCTCGTTGACGTTCATGTTCGTCTGCGTGCCGCTGCCGGTCTGCCACACCGACAATGGAAACTCGTCGGGGAACTTGCCCGCGATCACTTCGTCCGCCGCGTCGACGATCTTCTGCGCCAGCTCCGCGGGCAGCACGCCGAGCTCGCTGTTCACGATCGCGGCCGCCTTCTTGATCGTCGCGAGCGCGCGGATCAGCTCCGGCGCCATCTTCTCCGTCCCGATCTTGAAGTGATGTAGCGACCGCTCCGTCTGCGCGCCCCAGTAACGCTCCGCGGGCACTTCGATCGTCCCCATGCTGTCGGCTTCGCTGCGCGTCGTCATGAGGCGGGCTTACCACGCGTGACTGCACACGGTCGTGCGCGACTGGGACTGCTTCGCCCTCACCCTGGGCTCAACCACGCAAGATTCCACTGTCACCGTACGGCCCACTCATTGCTGAGAGGGACCCCGAGGGTACGAAGGAGCGACATGATCCTGCGTTCGATTTCGATTTTCGGAGTTCTCGGTCTCTTGGGTTTGGCGGCTGCTTGCAGCACCGAGCCCACCACGCACGTCGAGGATCTGCCCGGCGCACGCAACGAGGCGTATCGCACCGCTGCGCAGCGCTACGGCATCGATCAAGACTGGCTCGTCACGCTCGGCTATCAACAGGGCCGGTTCGAACCCGCGCAGCAACAGGACAACGCCGACGATCCTGCGATCGACATGACCGACCCGTCCGCGGGCCTCCTCGCCGACACTCCCGTCGACGAAGCCGATGACGCGACGCCGGCGGCGGACGATCCGATGGAGACCACCGTCGATCAGAGCTGGGGCCTGATGTATCTGACCGACGCGCAAGTCGAGCGCGCCGCGCAGCTCACCGGCCGTGACTCCGATACGTTGAAGTCCGACCTCGCCGCGAACATCGACGGCGCTGCCGCGATCCTCGCGGAGGATTCGCACGCGATGGGCTCGCTCCGCACGGCGACCACGTCGTTCCTCGGCGTCGAGGATGACGCTGCGACGCTCGCGCTGACCTCGCTCGACAACGCGATGGCGGCGGGCTTCGACGTCACGACCCAGGACGGCGAGCGGCTCGTGCTCGACGGTGACGGCGCGCAGCTCCAGCCGGATCTGATCTCGCCCGACGACGAGACCGATGCGCCGCCCGTGGGCATCGAGGCGAAGGTCAAGCCCGGCACGACGCCGCCGTTCCAGTGGATCCGGTCGCCGAACTTCGGCAGCCGCGACGGCTACGCGATCCGCTACGTCGTGATCCACGACATGGAAGGCACGATGCCGGGCGCCATCTCGGTGTTCAAGAACCCGCGGAATCAGACCTCCGCGCACTACCTCGTGCGGTCGCGCGACGGCCACATCGTCAAGATGGTCTACGAGCACGACGACGCGTGGCATGCGGGTCACGGCTGGTTCAACCGCCACTCGATCGGCATCGAGCACGAGGGCTTCGCGTACAAGAAGAACGGCGGCGGCTACTACACCGACACGCT
>JBDUAS010000628.1:0-1504 GCA_040004535.1 Deltaproteobacteria bacterium | reverse complement strand
TCGCGTATCCGTCGCGCCACGAGGCGCTGTTCGAGCGCGTGCTGCAGACCGGCGGCGCGTTGATCTCGAAGCACCGCGACGGAATCCAGCCGCGACGCGGAACGTTTCTCGCGCGCAATCCTTTGATCGCGGCACTCGCAGACGCGTGTGTGGTGGTCGAAGCGGATGCACGCTCGGGTTCGCTCGCCACGGCACGTGCCGCGCGCGAGCTGGGCCGTATCGTGGTGGCGTGGCCAGGGAGCCGGGGCTGCGAGCTGTTGCTCGCGAGCGGCGCGGCGGTGGTCGAGCAACCGAGTGATGTGGATGCGGCGCTCGCAGGTGAGCCACGCATACCGCAGCGTTCGGTCGATCCGGACGACCAGATCGTGCGTGCGGCCATCGCGGCCGGCGCGCGAAGTGTGGAAGAGATCGTGACCCAGACCCGTCTGCCGGTTCGCGTCGTACTTAGCGCGTTAGCGAGGTTGTCGTGAGTAAAGCCAAAGCGAAGATGAAGGCGCCGGGCAAGGCGAAGGTCGACAAGGAAACCAAGGCGGATAAAGCGCCGAAGGTGGTGAAGGCGAAAGCCGACGCCAAGCCAGAGGCGAAGGTCGATCCCAAGGCGAACACGAAGGTCGAGCTCGAGGCCGACGCCAAGACCGCGAAGGTCGCCGGCAAGAAGCCTTCGAAGGCCAAGAAGGACGTCACGCCGGCGAAGGCGACGAAGGGCGAGAAGGGCGAGAAGGGCAAGAAGGGCACGAACGGCAAGAAGGGCAAGGCCGAGGCCGAAGAAGTCGACGAGGAGCCCGAGAAGCCGCGCAAGCCCAAGAAGATCAAGCCGGGCTCCGCGCTCGTGGTCGTCGAGTCGCCCGCGAAGGCCAAGACGATCAACAAGTACCTCGGCGCGAACTACATCGTGAAGGCGTCGGTCGGTCACATCCGCGACCTGCCGAAGTCCAAGATCGGCGTCGACCTCGAACAGGGCACGTTCGAGCCCGTCTACGAGGTGATCGAGGGCAAGAAGAAGGTCCTCGGCGAGATCCGTAAGGCCGCGCGCGAGGTCGAGACCGTGTACCTCGCGTCCGATCCGGATCGCGAGGGTGAAGCGATCGCGTGGCACATCGCCGAAGAGATCAAGGGCGAGAACAGCAACCTGCACCGCGTGTTGATCAACGAGATCACGAAGAAGGGTGTGACCGCGGCGATCGCGGCACCTCGCGCGATCGACATGGACAAGACCAACGCCCAGCAGACGCGCCGGATCTTGGACCGCCTCGTCGGCTACAAGATCAGCCCGATCCTGTGGAACAAGGTCCAGCGCGGTCTCAGCGCCGGTCGCGTCCAGTCGGTCGCGGTCCGCATGGTGTGCGAGCGCGAAGAAGAGATCAAAGCGTTCGTCCCCGAGGAGTACTGGTCGGTCGAAGCGACCGTCCACGGTCCAGTGCCGCCGCAGTTCGAGTCGCGGATCTGGAAGTGGAAAGGCGAGCGCGCCGAGCCCAAGACCAAGGACGAGGCGGACGCGATCGCG
>JBDUAS010000418.1:0-4990 GCA_040004535.1 Deltaproteobacteria bacterium | reverse complement strand
CAGCTCGATGGCTCGATCCACGAGGGCGACTGGATCCAGCTCGAGAACGGCAAGCAGGGCCGGATCCGCGCGGTCCGCTGGCGTCACACCCTGATCGAGACGCGCGACTGGTCGACCATGGTCGTACCGAATCAGGTGCTGCTCCAGAACAGCTTCACGATCCTCGGCTGGCGCGATGGTGCGCCGGCGCCGCAGCGGATGTGGGTCTACTTCGACGTCGACTTCCGGTTCGCGCCGACGCGCGTGATCGAGGTGGTGTCGGACGCGTTGCTCGACTCGCCGATCGAGAACGTCGCGCCGGATCCGAAGCCAAGCGTCGTGTGCATGGACTTCTCGCGCGACGGCAAGGAGTCGGTCGGCCATTACGCGGCGCGCTACTGGATCATCGACCTCGCGCCCGACGATCCGACCAACTCGCGCGTGCGCGGTCGGATCTACACCGCGCTGAAGCGAGCAGGCATCCCGCTCGCGGTGCCCGCGATCGCGAACCTCGTGCAGCTCAACGATCGCGAGCACGCGACGTCTCATGTGACGCGCGAGCAGGACGTGCGGTTGGGCGCGCTTCGCGCCGTCCATCTGTTCCAGTCGCTGACCGAGGACGAGCTCCGGGTGATCGCGCAGGGCGTCACGAGCGTGATGTTCGTCAAGGGCGAGGTGATCACGCACCAGGGCAGGGTCGCGCACTACCTCTACGTGCTGAGCAAGGGCAGTGTCGAGGTGCGCAAGCGCAACCCCGACGACATCACGGCCGAGTCGCGCGTGTTCGCGAAGCTCGACGCGCCCGACGTGTTCGGCGAGATGGGCCTGATGATGGGCGCGCCGCGGGGTGCGGATGTCTGCGCGCTGAGCGACGTCGAGTGTTATCGCGTCGACAAGCCCACGTTCGAGCGCGTGCTCCTCGCGCGTCCCGAGATCGCGAAGGAGCTCGCCGACAAGCTCGCGACCCGGCGGTCGAGCAACGAGAAGCTCGACAAGATGACGCCGGAGCAGCGCGAGCGGCATCACCGCGGCGAGACCGAGCGGATCCTCGTCGGGATCAAAGACTTCTTCGGTCTCTAGTCGTCGTAGATCGTGATCAGATTGTAGCCGCGCTGGTTCGGCGCCTCGGTGAACACGAGCGCGACCCCACCTTCGCCGCCCTTGCACTTGATGCCGACGACGCCGCCGTGCTCGAGCCAGAAGTTCGCATCGGCGCGCAGCGTCTCGTAGCGCGGCGGCGTGCACGCCGGAAACTCGGCGAAGTGCTCGCCGAGCAACTGGCCGTAGCGCGTGCGCGGCGCGGTCGCGACGCAACCCCCACTGCCGACCGTGCGCTGCGCGAGGATCGTGTAGAAGTTGCCGACGTTGCGGCGCTCGCGCGTGGGCGGGTAGGGCGTGCCGTCCTCGCGCGTGAATTGCGCCTTCTGATCGGGCTCGAGGTTCTTCAACCGGCCATTCAGATCGTAGCGGTGCAACAGGATCTCGTATTCGCCGACGGCGACGAAGTCGAACAGCGAGACGTACGAGTCCTTGCTCGCGAGCACGGCCTTCTCGAAGTCCGCGGCGACGAGCGCGGGCAGATCCTGCGACGCCGGGCGCGCGGACGGGGGCGCCGCGGGCGTACAGCTCGCGAGCGCGCCGGCGAGCACCGCAGCGAGTCCACCGCGGAATACACGCCTCACGCGGCGTTCGCCCATGTCTCGCCGTAGTCCTCGAGCGCCGTGCCCACGGGAATTCCGAGCGCCGCGAACCCCGGGACGAGCACGTCGCGGACGCAGCTCGCGAAGATCACGCGCTCCTCGGCGGGTGTCATCAGACCGTGATCGCGCACCGCGGGCGTGACCTCGCCGACCGGTCGCTCGGCCTCGACGACGTTCGCGACCCCACGCAGCGCGCGCGGCAGCATCTGCGCGGCGGCATCGATCACGCCCTGGCCGCCGAGCTCGATCGAGTAGCGCAAGTACGACCAGCCGAGTCGCGCGTGCATGACCTCGTCGGAATAGATGGCCGTCAGCACCGCGCGCGCGGTCGGATCGAGCGTGAGGTCGCGGGTCGCGTGCAGGACGGTTGTCGCGTAGGTCTCCGACACGCACGACACGAGCATCGTGTTCGCGAGTGCCTGGTGCAGCTTCGGCCGGCCCGGATCATCGGGTAACGAGCTCATGCCGGGCGGCGGCAGTCTCCGCTCGCCCGAGTAGATCTCGACCATCCGCATGCACATCTCCGCGTGGCGCACCTCGTCGATGCCGGCGCGCAGGCACA
Organism: Deltaproteobacteria bacterium; assembly: GCA_040004535.1. Lineage (GTDB taxonomy): Bacteria > Myxococcota_A > Polyangia > Haliangiales > Haliangiaceae > JABFXX01. Next base: position 2,749 of record JBDUAS010000418.1, on the reverse strand, counting down.
ACGAGATCACATCGGCCGGCGCCATCGCCGCGACGAGATCGATGGCGAGCACTGAAAACGTCGAGACTGCGAGGTACTCGGCTTCGGACCGCCGCATCCACGTCCCAGCGAGTCGCGCGCGTTCGGCGTCGGTGAGCGCGGCGACCGTGGTGTCGGCCCAGGGAATCGGCGTCGCGCGCCGGCGCATCAAGCGATGGTGCTCGCTCTCGAGCGGCGTGCCCGACAGCCACCACGGCGAGGTCGGCTCGTACGTCGAATCGCCGGTCGTCGCCGGATCTTCGAGAGTGTGAACGTTCATGCGTGTCTCGCCGGCGACGACGAGTGCGTCGGCGGAGCTCCCGAGCCCGATCCGGACCCGGCGGGCGTGTCGACGGGCTTGTTCTTCGTCGGCGTCTTCGGCGCTTTTTCGGTCGGCGCCTTGTCGACGGGCCCCGGTGGCTTGGGCTTCGTCGGTACGTCCGACGGCGCGTTCCCACTCGGCTTGTCGACCGGCGCGTTCTTCGGCGGAGCGGGTGCGCCCGCGCCCGGTCCATCCGCGAGCGCGACGAGCGGCGTCGCTAGCAGCGCGCCGACGACGACGCCTACGATCAGGAACGTCCGCGCGAGCGTGCGACTCACGCGAGCACGAAGCCGCGGCCACGCGGGCGATCACCGCCACCGCGCGGACGCTTCTTGGCCGCGGCGGCATCGTCTGCGGCCTTCTGGTCGGCAGCCGCTTGATCGGCGGCGGCCTGATCGGCAGCGGCCTTGTCGGCGGCAGCCTTGTCATCCGCGGCCTTCTGGTCGACGGCGGCCTGATCGGCAGCGGCCTTGTCGGCAGCGGCCTTGTCCGAGGCGGCCTTGTCGGCAGCGGCCTTGTCCTCGACGGCGGGCTGCGGCGTCGTCTGCTCGTGCTTGCCACCGCCGCACGCGGCGAGCGGCGTCGCGAGCATCGCGCCGGAAACGACGATCGTGCGCCAGATCCGTCCACTCGTCACGCTGTGCTTCCCCATGACAAGACGATGCCATCGAGGAGCGCGGGTTGCTACCGATCGTGGAGCCCGCCCCGAAAAAATCAGCTCAGGATGAAGCCGCGGCCGACGCCACCGCCGCCGTCGTCATCCGCGCCGCGCGTGCGGGTCGGGCTATCTGGTGCGTTGCCCGGATCGCCGGGATCCGGCGTCGTCGGATCCGGCTTCGCGTTCGCTTGTGGCGTGGTCGGATCGGTCGCCGGTGCCGTGTTGCTCGCGGGCGCCGGCGTCGTCGGTGCCGGCTTCGCCTTGCACGCTGGAGTTCCGAGCATCGCGCCGGCGACAACGACCGTGCGCCAGATGGTCTGAGTGCTATCGCGCATGCCGTCAGTTCTAAGCGGTGGGTCCCGCCGGTGCAACCGGCATCGTCATCGCCATCAACCCGCGCATGCGATGGACGAGCTCGGCGACGATCGCCTCCGACATCTCGGGCCGCTCCGATAACAGCCGCTTGAAACCTTCGCCCGGGACGCGCAGCGCGCGCGTCCGTTCGATCCCGCGCACGCTCGCCGACCGCGGCGACGAATCGAGTACCGCCATCTCGCCGATGCAGGCGCCGGCGCCCGCTTCGTTGATCGTGGTCTCCGGCCGGCTCGTTCCGTCCGAGGTGACGACCTTCGTGCCACCGACGAACACCCGGACGGAGCCTTTCACGATCAGGTACACCGCGTCGCCCGGATCGCCCTCGGAGAACAACAGTTGTCCCGGTTCGATCCGGGTCTCCTCGACGATCGACGCGAGCTCCTCGAGATCCTCGGCATCGAGCTTCGCGAAGATCGGGACCTGGCGGATCAGCATCATCTTCTCGATCGTCGTCAGCGATGCCATCGCCGCGTTCGCGTCGAGCGTCGCGTACACGCCGGGCTTGCCGACGCCACGCGTAGTCTGCGCGAAGATCGCCGGATCGACCGCGGGCAGGTTCGGGTTCGACGTCCCACCCGACACCGCGCGCACCGCCGCGTGGCGAACGAGTGCGTCCGGATCATCGAGCACCTTCGCGAGCACCTCGCGGGTCAACCGGCTCTTCGCTCCCATCGCGCGGACCGCGGCCTCGCGCACGATCGGCTCGGGATCATCGATCAGTGCGACGAGCGCCTCGCGCGCGGGTTGATCGTCGAACCGGGTCAGCAGCACCGCACCGGCGGCGCGCAGGTAGCGCGAGCTGTCGCCGATCACCGCGAGGATGGGCGCGAGCACGAGCGGTTTCTGGTCGGCGCGTGCGAGTCGTGTGACGAGCACGAGCAGAGGGCCGACCAGGCCTGGCTCGTGCTGCGCGAGTGCTTCGAGCTGCGCCGGCCGCAGCGCACCGCGCTGCTTCGCGAGATGGCGGACCTGTTCGACGTCGTCGCGCTTTGTCATCACCGCGAGCACGCCGAGCGCGTGGCTGACGTGCTCGTTCGCGCGCCGCACGCAGAGGTGCTCGACGAGCGCGAGGCTCGCCGATTCGGTCGAGCCATCGCCGCTGGGCGCATTCGCGTGCTCGGCGGCTTCCGCGAGTCCAGCGATCTGCTCGAGCTCCGCGTCGTAGATCACCGCGATCGGGCCGCCCGGTGCGAGTAGTGCGGCGAGCGCGTCGCGCTCTTCATCCTCCGAAACCCCGCGCTCCGTACGCAGCGCGGCGAGCGTCGTCGGTTGTGTGCCCTGGCGCGCCGCCTCGACGACGATTCGCTCGAGGTCCTTGCGATACTGCTGCTTCGCGAGGCGCTGCTCGACCGAGCCCTGATACGCCGGGTCGAACA
>JBDUAS010000627.1:0-1507 GCA_040004535.1 Deltaproteobacteria bacterium | reverse complement strand
CGCCGGTCAGCGCCGCGATCCGGCGGTCGCTCATGCCGAGCCGCTTGAACCGGCGCAGATCGAGCTCGGGCAATGACGTCGCCGCGACCTCGACTTCTGCGAGCGCGATGTCCCGGATGTGATGGAGGAACCACGGATCGATCTTCGTCAGCTCGTGCGCGCGCTCGGCGGTGAGCCCGAGCTGGAACGCGCGCGCGACCTGATAGATCCGCTCCGGCGTCGCGATCGCCATCGCGCGCTCGAGCGCGACCAGGTCATCGCCCATCGTCATGACGAGATCGAAGCCGGCGCGGCCGGTCTCGAGCGAGCGGATCGCCTTGCCGAGCGCTTCGCGGAACGTCCGGCCGATCGCCATCGCTTCGCCGACCGACTTCATCTGCGGACCGAGCACCGGTGACGCCGACGGGAACTTCTCGAATGCGAACCGCGGCCACTTCACGACCACGTAGTCGATCGTCGGCTCGAACGATGCCGGTGTGACCTCGGTGATGTCGTTGTGGAGCTCGTCGAGCGTGTAGCCGATCGCGAGCTTCGCGGCGATCTTCGCGATCGGGAAGCCGGTGGCTTTCGACGCGAGCGCAGAGCTGCGCGACACGCGCGGGTTCATCTCGATCACGAGCATCCGACCCGTCTTCGGATCGACCGCATACTGCACGTTCGAGCCACCCGTCGTGACGCCGATCTCGCGCATGATCGCGATCGAGGCGTCGCGCATGCGCTGGTACTCCTTGTCGGTCAGCGTCATCGCCGGCGCGACCGTGATCGAGTCGCCGGTGTGGACGCCCATCGGATCGAGATTCTCGATCGAGCACACGATCACCGCGTTGTCCTTCGCATCGCGAACGACCTCGAGCTCGAACTCCTTCCAGCCGAGCACCGATTCCTCGACGAGGATCGAGTGGACGGGCGACATGTCGAGCCCGAACTGGACCATCCGATCGAAGTCCGGCCGGTTGTACGCGATGCCGCCACCCGAGCCGCCCATCGTGAACGACGCGCGCAGGATCGCGGGGAATCCGATCTCGTCGATGATCTGGCGCGCCTGTTCGACCGAGTGGACGAGCACGCTCTTCGGGCATGCGAGACCGATGCGCGCCATCGCTTGCTTGAACAGCTCGCGATCCTCGGCCATCTCGATCGTCTTCACGGTCGCGCCGAGCAGCTCGATGCCGTGCTTCTCGAACAGCCCGGCCTTGTGTGCGGCCATCGCGAGGTTGAGGCCGGTCTGGCCGCCGAGCGTCGGCAGGATCGCGGAGACCTTCTCGCGCGCCAGGATCATGTCGAGGACCTCGACGGTGAGCGGCTCGATGTACGTCGCGTCCGCCAGCTCCGGATCGGTCATGATCGTGGCGGGATTCGAGTTGATCAGGACGACCCGCAGGCCCTCTTCTTTGAGCGCCTTGCACGCCTGCGTGCCCGAATAATCGAACTCGCACGCTTGGCCGATGACGATCGGCCCGGACCCGATGATGAGGATGGACTCGAGGTCCTTCCGACGTGGCATCGG
>JBDUAS010000417.1:0-5003 GCA_040004535.1 Deltaproteobacteria bacterium | reverse complement strand
GAGCACTGGGACGGCGTCTCGGCCGCGGCGACGCGGCTCGCGTACGTCACCGAGGCCGACGAACAGGTCAAGGCCGCGCTGCGCGTCGGCGACGCGTCGCAAAAGGCGGGACGCCCAGGTGATTCGGTGCCGGTGCTCGAGCTGGTCCACCAGCAACAGCCCGGCGTCGAGGTCATTCGCGACAAGCTGCGCGAGATGTACGAAGCGGCCGGCGAGTACCGCCAGCTCGCCGGCATCCTGATCGCCGATGCCGACCACGGCAGCGATCCGGCGCAGCGCTACACCAACTACCGCCGCGCCGCCGAGCTGCTCCTGTACCAGCTCGAGGACGCCGGCGGGGCCCAGGTCCCGGCGCAGAAGGCGCTCGAGCTCCAGCCCGACGATCACGGCGCGTTGATGTTGAACGTCGACGTGTTGATCACGAGTGGCCAGCTCGAGGACGCGGGCCGCACGCTCGAGGCCGCGATCTCCGCGCAGAAGAAGCGGACGCCCGAGCTCGCGGTCGCACAGCAGCGGATGGGCCGCGTGTGCGCGATGCTGAACGACAAGGACGGCCAGCTCAACTGGCTGAAGAAGGCGTTCGACGTCGACCGCAAGAACGCCGAAGTCGCCGCCGAGCTCGCGCAGCTCGCGACCGAGATCGGCGACTACGAGCTCGCGTTGAAGCCGCTCCGCGCGATCACCCTGATGGATAACCCGTCGCCGGTGACCCGGCCGATGGCGCTCCTGTGGGAAGCGAAGATCGAGCACGCACGCGGCAACCGCGCGAAGGCCGAGCTGTGGGCGAAGAAAGCGCTGCGCGAAGATCCGCAGTTCTCGGATGCGCAGCAGTTCCTCGACGAGCTCGGCGGCTAATACGTCGGCGATCGGAATCGTGTATCGACGCCCAGTCGCGATCGCATGGCCGCGGCGCCGCGAGACAACAGCTGGTCGTTGATCGCGCAGATCGGTGTCCATCGCGTTCCGGAAGGATCGCAGCGGATCGACCGCGATGGACCGACTCCCCTGGGTTCGCTCGTTTCGTGCACGTGCACGTGACACGAGTACGACGCCTTCCGAAACGACAAACCGGCGACCACTCACGTGATCGCCGGTTCGTTCTGTTGCGCTGACTACGCGAGGCCCGTGACGTCGAACGAAGCGCGCGCTCCGCTCTGGCCGTAGATCACGATGCCGGTGACGTTGCGGACATTGCCGTTCAGGTCGATGTCGATGCAGCCGTTCTTGAGGAGGAGCTTGTTCTCCTGGACGAGCTGCGTGCGGCCGTTCGCGAACTTGATCGCGACCTGGCTGACCGTCGTCCGGCCGGTCTCGCCTTGCAGCTTGATCGACTGCAGTTTCAGTGGGCGAGCGAACGTGAGCGTGTCACGGCCGAAGCGCGAGATCTTGGTATCGTTCGCGAGCGTGCGCATCATCGGCGGACGCACGACGGGGAGCGGGCGGAAGATCGGACGTGCGATCGGGGCCTCGGCGACGACCACCGGAGCCGGGCGATAGTAGTCGGGCGTGCGGTGGTCGCGGATGTCCGCGGAGGTCTGCACGGTCACTCCACCCTGCGCAGCGGGCTGCGCGAGAGCGAGCGACGAAGAACCAATGACGAGGGCTGCGGCGAGGATGGACTTGATGTTCATGAAGGTTTCTCCTTACGAACCGGAGATATTGCGAGGCCGGTGCCACCATATAACTATTTGAAATTACATATGAACTCGCATCTTTCGACCGCAGGTCCCGCAGCCGACTGCAGAATCCGCATATCTTCACCGCATGCTCCCCGCCGTCACCTACCAGGGCCAGGGCCACCTCGGCGTGCTCACGCTGAACCGGCCCGACAACCGCAACAGCATGACGCCGGAGCTGCTCGACGCGTTCGCGCTCGCGAGCGCAGAGGCGCGCGCCGACCCGGAGCTGCGCTGCCTGATCGTCACGGGCACCGGCAACTGCTTCTCGTCCGGTGCCGACTTCAAGGCGACGTTGCAGCGCGATGCGGGTGAGCCGCACGAGCGCTCGTACGCGATGTACGCGCCTTTCTTGTCGCTGCTCGATCTCGAGGTGCCGATCATCGCCGCACTCAACGGCCACACGGTCGGCGGCGGATTCGGCTTGGCGCTGCTCTGCGATCTACGCGTCGGCAATCGCGCCGCGAAGTACGGCGCGAACTTCGTCAAGCTCGGCCTCGCCCCCGGCATGGCGATCAGCTACACGCTGCCGCGGATCGTCGGGCTGTCGCGCGCGAACGAGCTGCTGCTGACCGGCCGGCTCGTCGAAGGTGAAGAAGCGCTCGCGATCGGCCTGCTCGATCGCGCGGTCGCTGCGACCGACGTGATGGCGGTCGCGACGGAGCTCGCGACGACGATCGCGGCGAACGCGCCGTTCGCGGTACGCGCGACGAAAGCCGCGATCCGCCGCGGCCTCGCGCTCGACATTCGCGCCGCCGCACGCGCCGAGTCTGTCACGCAAGCCGAATCGGTCGTGATGGACGACGCGCGCGAAGGCATCGCGGCGCTGCTCGCGAAGCGCGCGCCGGTGTTCACGGGGCGCTAGCGGAACCGGCATCCGAGCCCGATCCGGAACCCGTCGGCGTCGCTGGAATCTGATACGGCGCGACCGAGATCGCGACGGAATTTCCGATCTCCATCCGCCGCACTTCGCGCGCGCCGCGCGTGATCACGAGATAGCCAGGCTCGAGGTTCGCGTCGAACGTCTCGTCGCCGCACACGAGCTCCGTCGTCTTCGCGGCGGCACTTCGGATCGCACACGTCTCCGGCGTCGCCGCGACCGACCCGAGCTTCGCGACCGTGCCGTCGACGACGATCTCGACATCGACGTGATAGGCGTCGCTCGCCGGCGCGCGCCACTCGACGACCGACATGCTCACATCCATACCGGTGAGCGGCGACGGTGGCCGCGCGCTAGCACAGCTCACGGCGCAGGCGGCGCAGGCGGCGCAGGCACGGGCGGTCCACACGTCGCGAGCGCAAGCTCGGACGGGCCTCGTGCCATGAACGTGATCGGTCCCCACGGTGTGTCGAACGACAGCGTAAACCAACCCGGCGTCCGCGACGACGACAGCTCGCCATCATGCGCCGCGAGCAGAAATCCGATCGGCTCGCCATGTTGCGACCCGTACAAGCACGTGCCGCGCGGCAGCTGCGCGTTCGCGGTGATTCCCGGCAGCGGCGTATCGGCTTCGTGCGGGCGATGCACCTGCCCCGGTGGATCGTGCTTCGACGCGTAGCCGCGCACGCGCACGTCGCCATCCTCGTACGCGACCGCCGACCACGCTTCGTCGACGGGCTGGATCACGTCGAGCAAGTAACCGTTCGCGACGACCGCGATCTCTTGCGCGACCCACTTCGGCTCGGTCCGGATCACCGTGCCCGGCAACACCATCAGCGATTGCATCCCGCTCGGAAATCGCCCCGCGTTGTGATGCTCGCCGCGCGTGCGCTCGGTCAGCGCGGCATCCGGGACCCAGCCATCGATCTCGAGCGCGCCGAGGTAACGGACCTGCGTCCACGTGGCCTTGTGGCCGAGCACGCGCACGCGCGCCCCGCTGCGAAGCTCTGCGTACGGAGAGACGCCGGAGTCCGGACCGAGCCAACCGCCGCCCTGGTTCTCGCTCACGCGTTGCTCGTGCGTCACGATCTCGAGCAAGCGCGCACGCTCGGTCCACAGCGCGAAGCCGATGCCGTCGAACCGCACGGCCGCACGGACCATCGTCGATTGCTCGTCGAGCAACGTGACCTCGAGCTCGGGCGCCGCCGGCGGCGCTTGGATCTGAGGCCCCCCGATCTCGAGCGCCGCGATGCCTGGAACCAGATACGACCGCGCATACGCCTCGGGGTCTGCGCTCAGGACGGTGATCGCATCGAGCACGTCGTTCGCGTGCACCGCGGCCGACTTTGCCAGCGCAGATCTCGACGGTGAAGCCGGTGCAGACACCGGTGCGACAGAGCCGCCACAGGCGGCCCATGCGACGACCGACGGCAGCAAGAGAGCTCGCACCCCGAAATAGTACGCGCCACCGACGCGCCATAGTCCCGACGCACTGCCGCGAACCTTATCCACCAAAGCGCGTAACGCCCTACGCGGTAGGGCGTTTTGCTGGGTATCCCACCTCGTGATTCCCACCGGTTACGCACCGCATCATTTGGGCCGGCGTTTGCTACTGGTCTGGGTCGATGGAAATCGGCGTTATCACCAACCCGAACAGCCGGAAGAACCGGAATCGCCCCGATCGGGCGGAACGGCTCCAGCGCATCGTCGGGTCGCTCGGTGAAGTGCACGAAACCTCGTCGGTCGAGTCGATCAAGCCCGTGCTGCGCGAGTTCCTCCGCAAGCGCGCGCGCTACTGGGTCGCCGACGGCGGCGACGGCGCGTTGCACTGGATGCTGCGCATGGGCATGGAAGTGCTCCAGGAAGACGAGTTCGTCGGCGATAGCCTGACCCTGCCGATGACGCTGCCGACCAAGGGCGGCACGATCGATTTTGTCGCGAACAACGTCGGCATCGAAGGCGACGCCGAGGGCATCCTCGCGATGCTCCGCTCGAACGTCGAGGACGGCAAGCTGACGCAAGAGACCGAAGTCGACTCGATGGTGATCGACGGCATCCAGCTCGTCGATGGCGTCGAGACCCCGTTCCGGACCTACGGGTTCGCGTCGGCGGCCGGTGGCATCGGCCAGCGGTTCTACTCGAAGTACTACGCGCACGAAGATCCGAACCCGCGCACGATCGTGAAGATCGTGACGAACACGGTCGCATCCGCGCCGATCTCGCTGACCCCGCTCGGCCGCATGTTGCCGCTCGGCAACCTCAGCACGTACGCGAAGGAGATCTTCGCGCCGACCGAGTGCAAGGTCACGCTCGACGGAATGGTGCTGCCCGGCACGAAGTTCACGGGCGTCCACGTCGCATCGATGTCGATCAACCTCGGCAACGTGCTCCGGTTCTTCGGCAAGGCCGATCAGCCGGGCCTGATGAACGCGATCGTCGGCACGCCG
>JBDUAS010000626.1:0-1509 GCA_040004535.1 Deltaproteobacteria bacterium | reverse complement strand
TAGAGCACGGCCCACATCCGCCCCATGTTGCGCTTGAAGCCCCACGACTCGATCAACGCGCCGACGGCATCGGCGACTTTCAAGACAGCCGGATCGACCGACTGCGCCATCACTTCTCTTCTGGGGGATCGAGCGCCGCTTGCTCGCGCGTCGCGACGCGCACGATGTTGCCGCCCTCGTGCGGGAGCTTGCCGACGATCGAGGTCTCCTGCCGGCGGCGCTGGATGATCTCGACGATCTCGCGCTGCGACAGTCCGCCAGACGGACGAATCGTCACACTGGCTTCGCGTCCGCTCTTGAGCTCGCGCGCGGAGACGCTGAGGATCGATTCGACGTCCACGGTCATCACGAGCTCGACCCGGACCGAGCCCGGCGGGCCGGCCGGCAAATCGTCGAGCACGACCTGGCCGAGCTTGCGGTTCTTGCCGAGCTGGTCGCTCTCGCCTTGGTACACGTCGATCGAGACGAATTTCTGATCGGTCGTCGTCGTCGCGAATAGCTTGCGCGCGCGCACCGGTAGCATCGAGTTGCGCGGGATCAGGACGGAGAACCCGGAGTCGCCGACCTTGATTCCGAGGTCGTGCGGCGTGACGTCGAGCAGTGCCGCGTCGTCGGCGTCACCGGACAAGATGCCCGCGTACGCCGCCGCGCCGAGCGCGACGACCTCGTCGGGGTTCGCACCCTTGCTCGGCTTCTTGCCGAAGATCCGCTCGACCGAGTCCTGGACCGCGGGCCACCGCGTCATGCCGCCGACCAGGAGGATGTCCTCGATGTCGGTCGCGGCGAGGCCCGCATCCACGAGCGCGCGCACGCACGGTGCTTCGAGCCGATCGAGCAGATCTTTCGTGAGCTGCTCGACGGTCTCGCGCGACATCGGCTTCTCGTAGTTGATCGGCGCGCCGTGCTGATCGTTCGCGAGGAAGGGAAGCTGGATCGTGGTCTCGCGATCGACCGACAGCGCCTTCTTCGCGGTCTCGCATGCCTCGCGCAACCGCGACATCGCCATCGGGATGCCGGTGAGATCGATCCGATACTGATCGAAGACCTCGTCGACGATGCGCTCCTGGAGCCGGCGATCCCAGTCCTCGCCGCCGAGTGCGGTGTCGCCGCCGGTCGCGAGCACCTCGAAGATGCCGTTGTCGACGCTCATGATCGACACGTCGAACGTGCCGCCACCGAGATCGAACACCGCGATCAGCCTGCGACCCTCCGCGTGGCGATGTACGCCGTACGCGAGCGCGGCCGCGGTCGGCTCGTTGAGGATGCGGATCACGTCGAGCCCGGCGATCTGGCCGGCGTCGCGCGTCGCCTGGCGCTGAGCGTCGTCGAAGTAAGCGGGCACGGTGACCACCGCGCGCGTCACCGGCTCGCCGGTCGCTTCTTCGGCGACCTGGCGCATCCGGCGCAGCACGTGTGCGGCGATCTCCTGCGGGCTGATCGGCTGACCGTGAACCCGGACCCACGCGTCGCCGTTCGGCGCGGCGACGATCCGGAACGGCGCGAGCTTCG